>JBGPZW010000072.1:0-16708 GCA_041493955.1 Terriglobia bacterium | reverse complement strand
TGAACAGGTTTGGGCCTTGTTGAACGATCCTGAGCGCCTGGCCAAATGCCTGCCCGGCTGCGAGCGGCTCGAACCGGATGGCCCCGACCGGTACAAGACCGCCATCAAATTCGCCCTGGCAGCGATATCGGGCAAATACGCAGGCTCGCTCGAATTCGCGGAAAAGAACCCCCCGCGCTCACTGCGGCTGCGCCTCGCCGGCAAGGGAGTCCCGGGCTTTATGAAGGGCGAAGGTCGGCTCGAACTGGTTGAAAAGCAAGGCCAGACGGAACTGCACTATTCGGGCGAGGCCCAAGTCGGGGGAATGATTGCCGCTGTGGGGCAGCGGATGATTGATGTCGCCGCGCGGAAGGTGGTCCAGCAGTTTTTCGAGAGCGTTGCGGCGCAACTGAAGGCCCCGGGCACAAAGGGTTAGCTTCCTCGGGGCGAATGAACGTTGCCGGCCACGGCTGGAGTCGGCACCGGAAATCAACAGGGAGAGAAAATGACTGACCTACGCTATCCCATCGGGCCCTTTCAGCGGGATGCGGAGATAACTGAGGAGACGCGCCGTCGCGCGATTGAAGAGATCGCGGAAGCACCGCCGCGGCTGCGCTCTGCGCTCGCGGGACTTTCGCCCGCGCAGCTTGACACGCCTTATCGTCCGGAAGGGTGGACAGTCCGCCAGGTGGTGCATCATCTCCCCGACAGTCACCTGAATGCCTACGTCCGGGTCAAGCTCGCACTGACGGAAAATGAGCCCACCATCAAGCCCTACGATGAGGTGCGTTGGGCCGAACTACACGACTCGCGAAGCGCGCCGGTGGAAATCTCTCTTTCACTCCTTGATGCGCTGCACGCCCGTTGGGTCCTGCTGCTGCGCTCACTGCGGCGGGAGGATTTTGCCCGGACCCTGCGGCATCCGGAGCGCGGCGTCATGACGCTCGACGGCACGCTCGCGCTTTACGCCTGGCATGGCAAGCACCACGTGGCGCACATCACTTCGCTGCGCGAACGCATGGGTTGGGGCGGGGGAATCGCCGCGGGTCGCTAGAGTTATCTCAGGGGGACTGCTTGGAAGTCCCGCCCTTCGCCTTTTGCTCCTGCAACTGCTTTTTCCAGCCTAGAACACGCGCTTTGTTGCCCACCTCTTCGGCTTCCGGAATCATCCCCTTGCGCTGGTAGGCGCGGGAGATGCTCGTGTAGGCGAGAATGTCTTCGGGATCGATCTCCAGGATGCGTTGCGCCGTGGCGATGCAGTTGTCGAAATCTTCTCTGGCATAGTAGGCCTGCGCGAGCCCGTGCAGGGCGTCGGTGAACCCGGGGTCTTCCGCGAGCGCCTTCTGGTAACAGGCGATGGCCTCCTCGTGCTTGCCTTCGCCGAAGTGATCCACGCCAGCGTAGTAATGGTCCTCTTTGTTCATGCCGATCTCGCGGCGGGCCGCCGCAGGCCCTCCTCCGATGCCCCCTGTGCGGAAACCGCCCGGGATTGTATCATCGCACGGGCGAGATGATGTTCAGCGCGCTGCGCTACTACTGGATTTCCGCAAAAGGCTACCGTCTGCGGCCCTGGCGGAGTCCTTACATTCGCTGGCGCATGGAGACTTTTTTCGGAGAGCAGGCCGCCCATCTCGACGGCCGGTCATTCTTCCGCCTCCTCTGGCGCGAGCGCACCCGGCTCGAGCGCTTCCTGGGCTGGGCCGACGAGCGCCGCCGGGAGCAGCGCCGCCGTCATTCTTGACCCTGGTACCGGCCCGGCGCGCCAGCTCCTGTGCCGGGTTGCCTTCCAGGCGTATAATGCTGTTGGGGAGAAGTGCAAGGTTCACCCGTCGAGGAGGGTCGGTGCAAGAGCTGAAGATCCTCCAGAAAACCGAAACGCTGCACGAAGCTCGTTGGTGGGAGCCCGAGGCGGGCAACAAGGTCCACTGCTTCCTCTGTCCGCGGCACTGCCACATCGGCGATGGCCAACCGGGCTTCTGCTTCATCCGCGTCAATCAGGGCGGAAAACTCTACAGCTTGGGCTATGCTTCGCCCGCCGCTCTGCAGATTGACCCCATCGAGAAAAAGCCTCTCAACCACTTCCTGCCCGGCACCCGAATCTTTTCGCTGGGCACGGCCGGTTGCAACATGGGCTGCTTTTTCTGCCAGAACTGGGACATCTCCAAATCGAAGCATGACCAGGTGAACTCCACGTACTTGCCGCCCGAAGACGTGGTGCTGCTCGCGATTCGCTACGGCTGCCCCTCCCTGGCCTTCACCTACAATGAGCCGACCATCTGGGGCGAGTACGTCATCGACATCTGCCAGGCGGCCCGGGAATACGGCCTGAACACCGTGATGGTTACCAACGGCTACGTCACCTACGATGCTTTCCACGACATTTACGACCACGTGGACGCCGCCAACGTGGACCTGAAGGCTTTCACCGAGAATTTCTACGGGCGCACCACCCTGACCCACCTGCAGCCGGTGCTCGACACGCTCCAGTGGCTCAAGAACGAGACCAACGTATGGTTCGAGATCACCAACTTGATCATCCCCACGCTCAACGACGATCCGCAGGAGACGCGCCGGCTCGCCGAGTGGGTGCTCGAACACCTGGGGCCCGAAGTGCCGTTACACTTCACCGCGTTCCACCCCGACTTCAAGCTGCAGGACAAGCCGAATACACCGCCGGAGACCCTGCACCGGGCGCGCCAAATCGCCCGCGAGGTCGGTTTGCACTACGTTTACGAAGGCAATATCGTGACCGACGGCGGGGACACGCTCTGTCCGGGGTGCGGGCTGGTGCTCATCCGCAGATCCTGGCACCGGGTGGTGGAGAATTTGGTGACCTCGCCGAGCGACGGCCTGCCGGCCTCCGGCGCATGTCCCCAATGCGGTCATGTCATCCCTGGCCGCTGGAACGACCCCCACGGCAAGACCCCTCTGAAGGCCTTCCAGAAGGCGCAAGCCATCGGCCAGAGGTACGACACGCTCAACCTCTAGCGACCGAAAATCGAAAATCCCCTTTGTCTGCGGTGAAGGGCCAGTGTGTGTTCGTCTGCGCCTTCACGGTTCGACCTTGTACCGGGCCATCATTCCGTCTTCCATGTGCTCGCTCACATGGCAGTGGTAGAGCCACGTCCCCGGATCGTCCGGCACCATGTCCACCGTGATCATCTGGGCTGGCGAGAGGGCGATCACATCGGTGCGCCTGCCGCCGTCCAGCACTACGTTCCCGTGCCAGTGCGGTGTGTGGAAGTTGAACCCGAAGCCGATGCTGAGCAGGTACCACCGCACCCGCTCACCCTTCTTCATGGTCATCATGGGCAGGTTGCCAAACTGCAGGCCGTTCATGGTGGACCTCAAGTTGACGCCGCTGAAGCCGGTCGGACCGGCGAAGTTGAATCGGCCTTCTGCATCCAGGGGGATGAACTCGACCTTATTCGTGCCTTTTGGATCTTCGGTGTAGGTCTGGATGTTGTAGTCGAGGTACCAGCTCTGGTTCTCGTCAAAAATCACGAATAGCGTCACGAATTCGCTGTCCACGTCCTTGGGCTTGCCATCCGCTCTGGCCATGCCGCGGCGCGTGACGATGATGGCCCCGACCAAGCCCGAGTTGACGTCAACCATCTCGCTCACGTGCGAATGGTATAGCCAGACCAGCGAGCTCGGGTCGCCCGGGCCCGGTCCGGCGCGCTCCGGCACTTCCCAGACGTAGGTGTGTGTTCCGCCGGGAGGCACCGCGCCGCCGTATTTGTCGGCCTGGGAGCTGCCGTCGTTGTAGGCCGAGCCCTCCGAGCTTTTCTCGTAAAAGACGCCGTGGGGGTGCATGCTGTAGGGCCGAGAAGCGTGATTGCGAAACACCACCTTGATCGTATCGCCCACCTCGGCGCGTAGAATCGGGCCGAGGATGCCGGCATGCTCCCACTCGGGCGGGCGTGGCTTGAGTTTCGTGAAGGTGGCGTCGGCGTACTCGCGGAAAACGGCCTTCCGATAGACGGTGCCGATACGGTGCGGCCCACGTTCCGTGTAGGACTTGGCGATGCCTTCGAACGGCTGGCCGGTGATTTGGTTGATGCCGCTAGGGGCATAGTTCCATTCGACTTCATCAGCGGCGACGTAATAGGTTCGCACTTGCCCCTTGGCGGCTGCGGACTTGGTCTGCGCCTCGCACGGCTGGGGTGTAGCCATGTACAGAAATGCGAGCGCGGCGAACAGAGTTATCCATCGACTGGGAGCGGCAAATTGCATCGAGTTCTCCTCCTTCAAGTCGTGCAGGGGATGGGCCTTCCGGACAGGCCGATGTCAGTTACAACGGAGAGTGAAGTAGGGAAAAAGTGTTCGGATAAATTGTGGAGTGCGTAACTCATCCCGCCGCCGGACGTGGAGATTAGTCGCCGTCCGGCGGGCTGTCAAGGGTTCAGGGAGAACCATGGTAACCCGGCCCTACGCGCAAAGAGTGGTGCCACGCCGGGGGAAACGCCCACCGCAAGAGCGATCAGAAAGCGCGTGCGTCCGTCGAGCGCGCGGCTGCGCTGGAGCGATCGCACAGGTTGCGCATCAAAGCAATCGCCTCGGCGGTGGAGAGGCCGTGCGCCTCGAAGAAGGTCTCCATGTCGAGATCCGGGAAGCCCCTGTTATTGAGCCGGGTAGGGAGCTGCGCGCGGATTACCTCCGGATCGGCACTCGGGATTTCGCGAAGCGTATCGAAGAGCAGTTGGTGCACCGCGTCCACGAAGGGATATGAGGTAAGGATGCGCATTCCTTGAGCCCGGACACTGCCGTCGCATGTGTCCTGACACAGAGCGCGAAGAGCATTGCGCTCGGCTTCGATGATTCTTCGGCGAGTTTCGAGTTCGTCCATGGGGTGAGAACTCGGTCATCTTAGCGCCTGCCTTCGCTGCGGGCAAGGTTGTTCGGCTTGACTGGGAAGCGCGAGACGCGGAGACTGTGCCCAGGTAGGTGTGAAGTCTCTCAGGAGGCGCGCGTGGCGATCGTCAAGCAACTCAACGTGACGCTCGATAACCGGCCGGGGGCGCTGGCGCAGTTGTGTTCGGAACTTGCCAAGCGGGCCGTCAACATCCACGCCATTGAGGCCCGGGAAACTAAACCGGAAGGCGCGGTGCGCCTGCTGGTGAATCACCTGGAGGCCGCGAAAAAGGTGTGTGATGCGCTGGGATTGAAATGCGCCGAGGAGCAAGTCCTCGCCGTCAAGGTGGGAGACCGCCCGGGCTCGTTGGGCAAGATCACGCGCAAACTCGCCGAGAAGGGCATCAACATCGAGTATCTCTACGGCACGATCGAAAAAGGCTCGGGACGCGCCTTGATTGTGCTGGGCGTCTCGGATATCGAAGCCGCGGGCCGGATCGCCCGCTAGCGCGTTGCCCGCGCGGTTGCAGGACGGACGAGATCCTCTTTTCGGGACATCACTCCTGTTCGCGCGCCTGGCGCTCGCGCGCCACTTCCAGACGCCTCCTCAAGCCGGCTTCCAGGCGGTGGCAGAGCTCCTCATCGCGGTGGCTGACGTAGTCGAGGTAACTCATCCCCAGGACGATAGGCCATTCTCCCTTCTGCATGATGAAGGCGAGCTGTTCGCGGGTGGAATCGAGCAGGACATCGAGCAAGTGCACTTCGGGGTCGATCCCGGCGAGCAGCCCGCCGACGCGCTGCAGAATGTTATGCTTGCGTTCTTCGCCCAGCATGCAAAGCTCGGAGCGGTCGCCGTTACTCGCGCAGGTGGTGCGGCACGCTGGTGACCACGATGCCCTGGCGGAACAGCAGGGCGCCCTTCAACTGGAGGCTGGTCTGGTTGTGCAGTAGCATGTGCCACCAGCGGGCCGGCACGAATTCCGGCAGCAGCACGGTGACCTTATCCTCCGGACGCAGATCGTTCACCTCATCAATGAAGCGCAGGAGCGGCTGCACCACCGAACGGTAGGGCGACTCCAGCACAATCAGCGGCACCTCGGCCACGTATCTCCTCCAGCCCGTCACGATCTCGCCTCGGTCGCGTCCCTCGATGTTCACGGTCACGGCGATGACGTCATTCGAGATCGACCGCGCGTATTCAACCGCAGTGAGCACGACCTTGTTCGGGACTGGGGCCACCGGAACGATTACTGTGTGGCGCGCCACGCGCACCGGATCGAAACTGGCCAGCGAAAGCAGCTGGGAGGACATAAAGTAGTGCTCGCGGGTCTTGCGGAAGACGAGCACCAGCAGCGGGATGGCCAGCATCACGATCCAGGCGCCGTGGCGGAACTTGACGGTGGCAACTACGCCCAGAACGACCAGGGTAGTGGCAGCGCCAATGGCGTTGACCACCATCCGCCAGTGGCGACCTTTCTCCTTCGACCGCCGCCAGTGCACCACCATTCCCGCCTGCGAAAGCGTGAAGGAGACGAACACGCCGATCATGTATAGCGGTATCAGCAGGTGCGTCTCCGCGCGGAAGACCACCAGCAGCAGGCCCGCGGCCAACGCCAATAGCAGCGCGCCGTTCGAGAAGACCAGGCGGTCGCCCAAGTTGGACAACTGGCGCGGCGCGAAGCGGTCCTTGGCCAGGATGGAGGAGAGCCGGGGGAAATCGGCAAAGCTGGTGTTGGCCGCGAGAATGAGGATTGCTGTAGTCGCGGCCTGAATCATGTAGTAGGTCGGCCCGCGGCCAAAGATCTGGCGGTTGATATGGGAGAGCGCGGTTTCCGCTCCACCGGGAATCAGAACCACGCCAAATGCGTGGGCGAGGAAGGTGACGCCCAGCACCAGCGTGCCCAGTATCCCCGCCATCCAGAACAGGGTGATCGAGGCGTTGCGTGAGACCGGTTCTTCAAATGCCTGCACACCGTTGGAGATGGCTTCGACGCCGGTTAGCGCGGCGCAGCCCGCAGCGAACCCGCGCAGGAAGAGCCACAACACGGAAATTTGCACCATGGCTGGCACCACCGGGGCTTCCTGGACAACCATCCTGCTGGTGCTGGCCACGCGGAAAAGCCCGACCACCACGAGTATGTAGACCGAAAAAATGAACCAGTACACCGGGATGCCGAAGAGTGTGGCCGATTCGCGCACCCCCCGCAGGTTAGCCGTCAGGATGATCAGGACGGCGGTCAGGCAGAGGATCACGCGGTAGGGGTGGAGCGCGGGGACCGCGGAGGTGATCGCGGCGATGCCCGCGGCCACGCTGACCGCGACGGTCAGAACGTAGTCAATCAGCAACGCGGCGGCGGCCACCAACCCGGGTGTCACCCCCAGGTTGTCCTTGGCCACGATGTAAGCTCCGCCGCCGCTCGGGTAGGCGTGGATGGTCTGGCTGTAGGAGGTGACCACAATCGTCAGCAGCACGATGATGCAACCGGCGATGGGCAGGGAAAGGCTCAGGGCGGCCGAACCGCCCACAATCAATGCCAGTAGCACCTCCTCAGTCGCGTAGGCGCTTGAGGAGAGCGCGTCGGAGGCAAACACGGGGAGCGCTTTTACCTTGGATAGCCGCTGGTGACGGAACTCGGTGGTGCTGAGCGGAGAACCGAGCAGAAGCCTCTTTAGGCGAGGAAACAGCATGGCGTCAACGACTCACGATTAGCACACTTCCGGGAGTTGAACAAGGCGGGAGGCGAGGGAATTGGCAGGGAGCTTGGATCGCGGGCCGCAGCTCAGCGGAGAGGCGGCGTCGGCACCGGGGCTTGCGGTTTAAGGCGGCGCAGCGCTTCGAGGGCTTCCGCGTTGGTGGGATCGGTCTCGAGGCCGGCTTCATACTCGCGCGCGGCCTCTGCACGGCGGCCGCTCGCGGCGTAGAGCGCGCCGAGGCGGATGTGTGCGTGACCCGCGAATGGATCGAGCGCCACGGCGCGCGCAAACGCCTGCTCGGCGCGAGCGTTCTCGCCCCAGCGCAGGTAGATGTCCCCGAGCCGCTCACAGGCTTCGGCCGAAGGGCTGATCTCCGCTGCGCGCCGAAACTCCTCCTCTGCTTCAGGCAGACGCCCCGTGTCAAAAAGGAATTTGCCGAGGAGCTGATGCGCCTCAGCCTTGAGCGGCGCGAGCCGTACTGCCTCCCGATACTCGGCTTCGGCCTTGTCGGCAAGGCTCATCTCCTGGTAGGCCGTGGCCAGGTTCAGGTGCGCCCACGCGTAGGTGGGCTTGAGCGCGATGGCCTTCTTCAAGTACTCCACCGCCTCGGGATAGCGTTTCTGCCGGGTCAGGAGCATCCCCAGGTTATTGAGCGTGACCAGCGTGCTGGGCCCCTGGCGCAGCGCTTCCCGCCACTCGCGTTCCGCTTCTGCGGCGCGGCCCATGTTCCAGTACACTGTGCCGAGGTTGGCGCGGATTAAATAGGCGTCGGGCGAAAGCTCTAGCGTGCGCGTGTAGAGCGTCAACTCGTCGTGCCAGTCGCGGTTTCGCGTGACCGTGCGGAAGGCGGAGAGCACCGCAATCACGCACAGCGCACCCGCCACCGCGCGCCGCCAGAAGCGAACACGCGGTGTCGCGCTCGACCAGAGTCGCTCTGCTGCCCAGGCCGTTAGCCAGCAAAATCCCACCGAAGGCAGAAAGAGATAGCGTTCGGCAAAAACATTGGCGGCCATCCAGCGCGCGTTGAGAACGGGGAGCAGGGTGGTGAGCAACCACAGCAGCGCAAACGAAACCCGTCGCGCGCGGCGCCACAGCACCGCGAACAGCGCGCCGCACCCCAGCAGCACTACCAGGCCGGCCAGTACGTGCGGGTCGAGCGGGCCGCTGGCCTTGCGGAAAACGTAGAACATGCACAGGCGCATAGGCCAGAGGAGTTTCCACGCGTACTGGGCGATCAGGGCGAATCCAGTGAGGGCCGCATCCCACCAGCTCAGAGTCGGGCGCTGCAGCACGGGCGCGAGCCCCCCGAGGAACCTCGCGCGATACGCCAGGTAGGCACCGGCCAGAACCCACAGTACGCCGTAGCGCGAGACCTTGACCCGCAGAGCGGTCTGCGCGCGGTCGTCGCGGTAGAAGTGTTCGTAAAGCGTGGCGAGCAGCGGCAGCGTCAGCGCCGGCTCTTTGGACAGCATCGCCAGAAGGAAGCTGGCCGCCATGGCCAGCCGGACGCCGACTGCGTTCCCGCTTGGCTGTCGCGGCAGGCGGTGGAAAAACCAGAATGTGAGCAAGTAAAACAGCGTGAGCTGGAGGTCGGGCACGCCAGCCACCCAGGCTACTGATTCGGTATGAATCGGGTGCAGGGCAAAAAGGGCCGCAGCGATGAACGCCACACCGCGGTTGTCAAAGAGTTCCCGCGTGAGGCGGAAGAGGACCAGGACGACGGCGGCATGCAGCAGCAGGTTGGCCAGATGGAAGCCGTAGGGGAGCGGGCCAAAGATTTTGTAGCAGATCAGGAATCCAAACGTCATCAGCGGCCGGTAGTAGTTGGTGATCCCCTGGGCGCCCTGAAACGACCAGACCGTGGTACCAAAGATCTCGCGCAGGTGCGCGAAGCTGCGGACGTAGGGATTCTCCACGAGCTGGGGAATGTCGTCATAGACAAAGCTGCCGGCCAGCGTGTTGACGTAAGGAAGGACGGCGAACAAGAGCAACAGAACAATAAGCGCGGTGTCTGATTTGAGTGAGAGGCGCGGCGAGAGCATGAGGCGCACGAAAGGGTTCTGAGGGAGTTGCACGCCGCCATGCTACCCGACGCCGGCGGGCAAAATCCACGCGCGGCGCGCGCCGGGTACCGCAAACCAAAACACTGGCGGCTTCGAGGCTACTGTCGGTTGGACCCAGCCGTCGTTTCCGGCTGGTGATTGATCTCCTTCATTACCAGCGCTTCGATCCTGGCCCAGACGTCGGGATCCGAGGCCACCTTGACGTGCGCGCCGCCCAGGATCTTGATCGGCCATATATAGCTGGTGGCATTCACATCTTTGCGCGAGTAGTCGTAGGTATAACTGCCGAGGATGGTCGTCTTTTGCGGATCCTCGGCGCGGATCTGCGAGTGCCCGCGCAGGAGGCGCGAGTTGTGCTGGTAGAAGTTGATCGCGCGCACGACATTAGAGGGGATCACGCCGTCGGTAGCCCCCGGGCTGTCGATCTGCGCCGTCAGTAGCACCGGAATGCCTTCTTTCTTCAGGAGCCGGGCAAATTCCACCACGGTGGTGCCGCCCAGGCTATGGCCGTAAAGAATCAGCCGGACCGAGGCGCGCTCCTGCTCATCGAGCCTGCCGTCGCGGTTGCGGTCGTACGCTTCGCGGACCAGCCGCATGGCGATATCCATCTTGGAGTTCTCGATGGTTTCCGCCTGCACGTTGGGCAGGTTCATGGCGCGCAGCTTCCGTACAAAATTGCCGATCGGGCGATTGTATTCGTTCCAGGGTTCGCGGCCGGCCATGAAGCCGATGATCAGATAGGAATCCGCCGGGAGAGGCGTCTTCGCAGAAAGGCTGTCGTATTTCTGGTGTTGAAAGACGGCGCAGCCGCCTCCCAGCAGAACCCCGCCGGTCAGGAAGAAGACGAGCACAACGCGAGCTCGCCTGGACATTTGGGCCATTGGGTTCACGTCCCCTGCAGCAAGGTCAGGATTGGATCAGAGCAGAGCGCGTCGCCCCATCCTTCGCGCAACGCATTGTAGGACACCCAAGCGAGAGAACGCAACGCGCGCCGTGGGCGAGTGCGCGGGAAGCAGGGAACGGAAGTGGTGCCGGGGGGCGGATTGGACGACGCGTGAGGTGGAATTCTCTTTCCCACTAGCGGCATGACACCGGGAGAGAGAATGCAGATTCAAGAGTTTGCTGAGCGGCTGCGGGTGAAGCTGAAGCGGGATGCCTGCGGCGATCCCGTCATCTCAGGCAGATTCGGCCATCTCTAAGAGCACGGCGCGGGTGTTGCCGGCCTGACACTTGAAGACAGATCTCACGGTCCCAGCCGGAGCAGAGCACTGCTCGCTCGTAGGCGTAAGGCGCTCGCGGCGGGTTTCTGGTTGCACCAGGCCGGGGATTCTGAGGCCATCTTGCTGTTTGAACTGGGCAACCCGGCACACGAAAAGCTAGCGATTAGCCTAGTGAGGGCGAAGCGGCGAAGGATTCCTTCCCCAGCTCAACTGGAGACGCTTAGACGAGCGCGAGAGGCCTCTAGATTTCGCAGGACCCCTGCGCAGAGGCCGCTTCAGGGTGTAGGAACGCACGAATTCCGGGCCAAAGGGGGATGATACCGATCAGTTGGGAAGTTGCTCGGGGAGGCCGTCGACGTGACGCACTCGTCGGAGATGGAATGGCACGGGTGGGGCAACTCCTCGGCCGCACGGACACAGCTTTGTCCTGTGAATCTTGCTGCTGGCGGCACTCTAAACTTTAGAGTAGGTGGCGCCCCGAATCTTGTTGCCGCATCTGAACTGTTCACGTTCGGCCAGGAGTGACCATGCGCGAAGACAAGCCAGCCCGGAGGAAGCGAAACGCTCAGCTTGTGAGTCGCACGACGACTCGACGAAGACGCGCGATGATCGGGCCGCACTCCAAAGTTTAGAGTAAGTGCCGGGGCCCGCGAATCTCATCGCTGCTTCTGTGCTCGCCAGCGAGGCGGCAGTTCGGGTCGGAGCGAGCAGCTGGGTTCTTAGAAGAGCCCAAGAACGCTTACGCGGCACCGGTAGTGGACAGCCTCATGTGGACGTACCGTTGGACGAGGATGAGGGACGGTCGGGACCATAAAAGACCGTAGGGCCTACGCTGCGATGATCTAAAACAGCAAGTTCAGATGGCAGAGGGAAGAAAGTCCGATCACCAAAAGCCCGTCAGCCGCGGCCGACATGAAAAGTTCTGCGCACTTTGCAAGCATCCTCAGCGCGAAGATATTGAGCGGGACTTCGTTGGTTGGCGTAGCCCGGCCGAGATCGCCAAGAGATATCGGCTTTCAGATCGCAGCACGGTCTATCGACACGCTCATGCTTTCGGTCTCTTTGCGAAGCGTCAGCGGAACGTCCGGGCCGCGTTGGAAAGAATCATCGAGAAGGCGGGCGAGGTGGAAGTGACCGCGGCGTCAGTTGTGGCGGCGGTGCAAGCCTACGCGAAGATCAACGGGCAGGGTCAATGGATTGACCGCAACGAAACCGTCAATCTGCACGAGTTATTCGAGCGAATGACTCAGGGCGAGCTCGAGGCGTATGCCCAGGACGGCAGGCTACCGGCCTGGTTTTCACAGACGGTGCCCGCAACAGACACCGACGGTCAGGAGCCCGCAAGTGATTGATAATTCAAAGCGAAGACCTTCGCTAGCCGCAACTCACCCAACGTTTAGGCCAGGCGATTTCCGCATCGGTAGTCCAGAGTCCAGAGCAGCTGCTCGTGCAATAGTTTCGGCTCGCCGACCCAAGGTGACTCAATACGATTGCGACTGCTTGGAGATCCTAAGCATGACTGGGTTGCTCCATGCAGGTGCTTGGCCCTCATATTCCGAAATGCAAGTCTTGCCCGGATACAAGCATGGTCAGCAGATCTCGGATCAGATCCTGGGAGATAGCCGCGAGAAGATCTTTGCCGGCCTCCGCATGCTGCCACGCTTGAAGTCCCCTTACTTCTGCTGGGAATTCGAATGCATCAACGGTCGCGACCCTGCTCCCGGCGACATCCTTCGCGCCAGCGAGCTCCAGGCGCATTACAGCGAGACGCAGATCAAGTCGTGGCGACCCATCTGGGAGAGAAACATCCGCCAATATCCCTTCCCGTTTCAAGTCAAGGATGGCCTGCTGCTCATAAAGTGCGCGAGCCACGTCCGACCACCGGAGTGCGATCAGGATGGCTATGAGCCCGCCTGGTGGGGCGTTCCTCGTTACAGATGGGCCGACATCGAGGGCGAGGCTATGGGAAGGCTACTCGGGAATGCAGTGACTGAAGCTTGGCAGGAAGGGCGCGACCCGCGCGAGGTCCTGCTGCGTTGCAAGGCAGTGGTGTTCAAAACTGACGGCGGAACTGGAGCGACGCCCGATGAGGAAATGTCGCCTCGGTAATTACGTTTCGCCCTCCTTGTCCTTGTCGTTGTCATCTCCAGCATTTGCTTCCATTTCTTCGCCTGGTATCTCAGGTTGAAATCGCTCGTGAACTGAATCTGGTGAGATCCGCGACCAGTCTATCGCTTCATCAAACGCTTCCAGTGCGATGGTGCATCTTTGGATGTATTCCCAAGGTGCTTCTTCCAGCCCGTGCCACGAAATTCCAATGGTTGGATAGTCGCCCAAGTCGTGTTCATGCCACATGATGCCAAGTTCGTAGCCTTTCGGGGGCTCGCCACAAACGTCAAGCAAATAGCTGATGCCCAATTCCAATTGACAAATCAACCATTCTCTTTCGTACGGAATCTGTCCGTCCCCGCAATCGCCGATGTGCTCCCAGGCCATTCTGATCTCACCGAGAGTTCCGGTCAGGCTGCAGCGTTCGATCCCAAACCGCAAGACAATCTGATCCTCGAGACCACAACGCTACAGGGGTGCCGTCGGCTCTGTGGACGAACCCACATCGTAACCAGCCGTCTGTTCTCAACCGGCTAGTTGGCATAGGCGGCCTCCTTTCAGAGCGGCAGCAGGTTATCCCAATCTTGGGTGCCACGACTCCCCCGCTCTCTGCGACAGGATCTTTCAGTAGCAGTTCGTATGTGACGTTGTAATGCCCGTTCCGAAATTAGTCATCGTCGTGGTGCAGTGAAGTTCCGTGGGCGCCACCAGCAACCGAGGCTCGATCACGACAGGCGACGCGCCCCGATCTAAAGAGCGCGAAAGCTTCTTGGCTTCATCGAGCAGCTGGTTATACTGGCGAACGAGCTCGTTGTACCGATTGACCGACTCCCTCTGCCTCCGAATCTGCTGGCTAACGAGCGCTTGCTCCTCTGCTGGGACGCTGGACTGTTCCAGGCCTGATAGATAAATGCGCGCGAAATCGAGGTCGTGCTTGTCGTGATAGTTGTCCAAGGCTTCGTTTATGCAAGTCACAGCGGAAGTCACCATGGCCTGATCATACTCGAGCACTTCCTGCTCTTTGCTCTCCGGGATGTGCTCCCAATCGCTGTTGTAGGCTGCCAGGACAAGTTGCGGATCGCTTTGGATGGGCAGACGAGCGAATTCACGGTGCGCCTGCTGACATAGAGGCCCACCGCTGGTATCCACTGTCGATGCCCGATCACCGGACTGCTGGGTTGGGCGTGCATGAGGCATCTGCGCAGCGGAGAGAAGCTCACAAACGGCAACGGCCAACAGCAGAAGGATCGGTTTCATTGGACTGTCTCTCTCTTCGCTTCTCTCGAACCTGAGGGTTACATTGTCCCTGAAGCGTAGAGCTGTTTCAGGATCGAGCGTCACAACCCTAGACCACTTATAGTGTGTAGACTCATGGTGGTCAAGCCCGAATGATGGCGGGGTGCGAGACCCCGACCCCCGAATCGCCTTCGGAAGGCGCGTCCGCGAGCTTCGATTGCAGCGCGGACTTTCGCAGGAGAAGCTGGCGGAGCTGGCGGACCTGCATCGGAACTACGTCGGCGGAGTCGAGCGTGGTGAGCGAAACATCGCCTTGTTGAACATCGTCGCACTGGCTCACGCTCTCAAAGTAAGGCCTGCCAAGCTCATTGAACCTATTCCCTGAATAGCGCCAGCACCGCACATACATCAGCTCAATTGAGTCGGGGAAGGGGAACGCAGGAATTGAGGTTGCTAACCCTTTGGCCGCAGCTCTCGATCTTCGGCTCCGCGAGCTCGTGCGTCGGGCCGAGTAGCCAGCTGCTTTTAGTTGCCACCTCTGGTAGGCGTTTCCTCCGAGCCGCGCTATCGCGTGGCGTGACGCCTGCGTTTGTGCAAGAATCGCCGTCACCATGCTGATTGGCGAACGCTTGCGCGAAATCCGCGAAGCCAAGAACCTATCGCAGGGCGACATCGAGAAGCGTACTGGCTTGATGCGGCCCTACATCTCCCGCGTGGAGAACGGCCACACCATCCCTGCGGTGGAAACACTGCAAAAGTTTCCCCACGCCCTTGAAGTGCCGCTGTACCAGCTATTCTATGAGGACGAGGAGCCGCCCAAGCCAACCCACCCGCCCAAACGCAAGGCCGCTGATAGGACCGTGTGGGGCAGTTCGGGCAAAAACGCCATTGTGCTGACGAGGTTCCGCAAACTGCTCGCGCGCATGGACGAACGCGACCGGCAGCTGCTGCTCCACACCGCACAGAAAATGACGAGGCGCTAGGGCGACGAGCTTCAGGAGTAGGCTCCTATAGCCGCCTGCGGATAGCAGATCAAGCAGGAAGCCGCAACGACGAACACCGCTGGAAAGAGTCCCTTCCCCCTCCCGACACCGCCAACTTGGTCGCGAGCTGATCAAATTGGGTTCCACGGTGAGGGCAGGTCAGCCGGATCACCTGGGACCGTTCGAGCTTTTTCTTGCTGATCTGCCACACGAGGCGGAATCGCTTCTCACAGTTCGGGCAGGTCGCAACGCAGAAGCCCATCGAATCACTCTTTGTCCCAGAGCTTCCAGAATAGCCGCACCGTTGCCGGTGCGTGGCCGGCGTAGTGGTTGTTGGCGTATCCAAAGATGGCGATGTTGCGCTGGTTGAATTTCCGGCATGCTTCTACCCATTCCTCAAGGTCGCGCTGGCGGTCCACGATCACTTTGTCCCAACTCTTGGTGCGTTCCTCGATGCCCTTCCGGTCCCCGAGCCAGCGAATGTAAGAGAAATCCGACGTGATAGGGTCAACCCGCTCCAACAGTTCAGCGGGCCTTGGCATCCACACATGGTCAACCAAAGCGAGCGCGACTTTGCGTTCGGCCAATGCCGCGACAAGCCGACCATCAATCCAGTTCTTGTTCCTGACTTCGACGGCGAAGCGGTAGCCTCGCGGCAGCTTTTGCAGGAATGGCACCAATCTGGCCAGAAAGTCGCCCACGGTGGTGAAGGCCTTTTTGTTGAAATAGCCGAATTGAAAGAGCAGCGGGCCGAGCTTTTCGCTGAGGCAATCCATCGTGGCTAGAAACTTCTTCATCTCGGCGTCGCAATCCACCAGAACCTTTTCGTGCGTGATGGTCTGCGGAACCTTGGCGGCGAAGATGAAGGACTTGGGAGTTTTCGCATACCAGCCCCGCACGGTGGAAAGGGGCGGAATGCGGTAGAACGTGCTGTCCACCTCTACCGTGTCGAAGTGCTGCGCGTAGTAAGTCAAATAGTCAGCGGGCTTGAGACCGGCGGGTTAGAAACTGCCCGGCCAGCCAGCAGCGGTGAAGGCAGAAGTGCCGATGCGGACAGGGGCGAGGTGCTTCACGGGGCGTCCATTGTAGCGCAGGAGGAGGCGCCGGGCTCATCGGAGAGTTGGGGTGGCATGAGGCGCAGGGTGGGCGAAGAGTCTGAGCGGCTCGTGGCTGGTACGCTCCATTCAGGCCAGGCAGGAATCATCGAGGGTGGGAGCGCTGCTTCTATCTCATAAGGTCGTGAGTGATCTCCCTCCACCCCGTTCACTCATGCTTAGGATTTTCAACGCACGCGGCTCGGAGATGAAGAGCCACTGGATGGACAAGCGCATGGTCTGGGTGTTTCGCAACCTGGCCGCTGTCGCTCACAGCCTGCCCGAAGGTCCAGTTGCTCCTTAAGGCAGGGCTTTGCGGGAAAGCGGTACTCTCGCTCTTCGCAACAGGCATCATCATCATTAGGGTGCCAGGCCTGCAGGACGCCCAGGGAGATCTGGGATGAGAAAATCGGCTGCAATGCTGATTGTGATTCTGCTGGCCCTCCCCGCGCTGGGGGCCGATGAGAGTAAAGAGC
>JBGPZW010000099.1:0-12573 GCA_041493955.1 Terriglobia bacterium | reverse complement strand
CTGAAGAATCTCGACAAGCGCATTCGCGAGGAGACCGGCCTGCCGGTGTCCATTGCCGATGATCCCCTGGCCTCGGTGGTGCTGGGCACGGGCAAGATGCTGAGCGACTTCCGGTTGCTGCGGTTGGTCTCAATCGACTAGCACGGCGTCACCGGCCGGTTTTTTGCTTTCGACTTGGACTCTCAACTTTTCTAATGGTTGCCATTCCCTCACGTCATCGCTCGCTGGTGCTGCTGGGCGCGGTGGTGCTCTCGCAGGTTCTGCTGCTGGCCATCCAGATCAAACGCGAGCGCCAGGTGCGCTTGATCCGCGTCTGGGCGGTGACCATGATCTCGCCCATCCAGCGCGCCGGCGCCTGGACGATTGACCACCTGGGCAGCGGCTGGCGCAACTACATCGGCCTGCGCAACACGCGCCGCGAAAACCTGGAACTCCGCGCGGAACTGGAGCATCTCAAGCTGCGCAACAGCCAGCTTGAAAGCCGCGCCGCCGAGGCCGATCGCCTGGCCAGCCTGCTCGGTTTCCGCGAAACCCATGCCGACATGCCCCTGCTGCCCGCGCGCGTGATCGGCGCCAGCGCCGATGCCGCCAGCCGCACCGTCTACATCAACCGCGGGGAAAAAGATGGCGTGCGCAAGAACATGGGCGTCATCACGCCCGAGGGCGTGGTGGGCAAAGTGATCGAATCTTTTCACGACACCGCGCAGGTGCTCCTGCTGAGCGACAGGGAAGGTGGCGCGGGCGCGCTGCTGGCCGGCTCGCGCACTCAGGGCCCGGTCGGCGGCCTGGGCGAACCCCTGCTGCAAATGAAGTACGTTAGCAACGACCAGGAAGTGCCCATCGGCGAGCGCGTGCTGACCTCCGGACAGGACCGCATCTTCCCCAAGGATCTGCCCGTCGGCACGGTGGTCGAGACGCAACCCGGGAACCCTTTCAAAGTGATCCGCATCAAGCCCGCGGCGCATCTCGACCGCCTGGAAGAGGTCTTGGTCATGCTGGCCCGGCCGGAGCTCGAGCCGAAGAAAGAAGCGCAACAAACCGCGGCCAAGAGCCCGGCGAAAAATGCCGCAACGCCGCGATGAATCTATCTAGCCAGCGCGCTCCTACAACGTGAAAGCCAACCCTCACAACCATCTCCTGCCGTCCATGTCGTCCCGAGCGCAGCGAGGCATCTTTTCGCATCAGCGCTTCGAGCAACGCTCGCCGGTGAGCAGGGCCCGCTAAGCCATGGAAATCCGCACCGCGCCGGAACAGCACATCGAGGTGCACAAGTTTCACGGCGGCGCGATCGTCGGCGCGACGGTGGTGGCGCTCGTGCTGCAGGCGTTTCTGCCCATCCATTTCCATTGGGCCGCGCAGCTCGAGCTACCCTTGCTCATCACGCTTTACTTCGCGCTGAGCCGGCGCAGCCCCGCCACCGGCCTGCTGCTGGGCATGGTGATCGGACTGCTGCAGGACAGCCTCAGCCGCTCGCCCATCGGCCTCTACGGCATCGCCAAAACCTTCGTCGGCTTCCTGGGTTCCTCGATCGGGTCGCGGCTCGACGTCGAGCACCCCTTGAGTCGCTTTGCGCTGGTCTTCTGTTTCTTCCATCTCCAGCAGGCGGTGCTGGCGCTGACCAAGCGCCTGCTGCTGGCGCAGCACGAACCGTTCGTCACCGTGCCGCTGCTGGTCGCTTCGCTCGTCAACGCCGCGCTCGCCATCGGCCTCTTCCCGCTTCTCGACCGCCTCCGCAAACCGTCGTAGCCGTCTCCCCCGGAGGGCGCTGCGGCACTTTGCGCGGTACAACACACAAAGAGCGGGCTGTTAGACACAGGGGCCTTCCGCCGAATCCCCAAGTCCTTCCGAGATAGTCAGTTTGGGGGCCTGGGCTTTGGCATGAATCGTGCTCCCCGCAATTGGGGGAGCCAGGAGTTGTGTAGCAGTTGACCCTCATTCAACGCCGCGCCGGGAGGATGTGATGAAAATCCTGCTGGCGATTGATGATTCCAAATTCTCGGAAGCGACCACCCAGGCGGTACTCAAACAAACCCAGGCAAAGGATACGGAAGTTGAGGTACTCCATGTCGTAGAGCCCCTTCCGGTAACCGTCGGCGATGAAACTCGCGTGTACACCACCGACATGGAGGCAATGCGACAAGCGCAGTTGAAGAAGGCCGAAGTACTGGTGGCATGGGCGGCCGATGTGCTGCGCCCGGCGGGGTTCAAGGTAACCACTCTGGTTGAGGAAGGTGACCCTGTAACCAAGATTATTAACAGTGCCGCGGCGTGGAAAGCCGACCTCATCGTCCTCGGCTCGCATGGGCTGAGGGGCTTCCAGCGGTTGCTGCTCGGCAGTGTCTTCGAGGGCGTCGCTCGTCACGCTCCGTGCACGGTGGAAATCGTGCGCGTGCCCGCAGAGCACCTAGCCAAGGCGGCCTGAGGGCCGTCGCGTACCAGGGGGCCAGCCCTGGTTGAAGGCCGGCCCCCTCTCCGTAGTTGCCTACCGGAAAGACAGTGCGGACGAGTTGACCGCTCCCCGAAACTGCAATAGGTAAGACCTGAGGATCTTGCCTTGTGACCCGCCCCGCGGGCGACTTGGATGATTCCTGGGCAAAGTGAGCGTCGGTGACCCGGCATGTTTGAGTCGCGCTTCGCTACTGCGAGTCATGCTGACTTCTTTGTGGGACGCCCCCGGGCGCGCGGGCAGGTGCGAAGAATTGTTCATGTACACCAGGGCATACCTGACCTTCAGGACAGGTTGCTTCGGACAAGGGTAAGTGGTACTGTGGGCGACACTTCCGGCTCCCCCAAACGCCCGGCGTGGCACCCCAGGGACGGAAGCCGAGGGAGCGCCGCCCGTCCTGCCCGAAGCCCCGGCTCTTCGGAAGCGGCAACGAGCCCCGCGCGGAGTTCACGAGTCCGATGTGGTTCGGTAGCGAACACAAGCTGCCCCAGGCGCGACTGACGATTGTCTCCTACGTGATCATCGGGATGATCGGGCTGCTGCTGTTCGGCTTCTGGAAGCTGCAAATCATCGAGTCCGAGCATTACTCGCAACTCGCCGATCGCAACCGCATCCGCGCCATCCCGCTGATCGCGCCGCGCGGGCGCATGCTGGACCGCGAAGGCCGCGTCCTGGTGGACAATTACCCTTCATTCAGCATCCTGCTGCTGCGCGACGATGCGCAACTGGTGGAGAAAAACCTCCCGCAGGTCGCCGAGGGCCTGGGCATCCCGCTGGAAGAGATTCAGAAACAGCTCGACGAGTCCAAGGGCCTGCCCAAGTTCACGCCCATCCTGATCAAGCCTGAAGCCTCGCAGGCCGATATCGCCTTCATCGAGTCGCACCGCGTGGATCTCCCCCTGCTCGAGATGGTGATGGTGCACCGGCGCCGCTACCTGCCCGGCGGTTTCATGGCCCACGCCAGCGGCTACGTGGGTGAAGTCAGCGCCGAGCAGGTGGAGAAGAGCAACGGGCGCTATCGCCCCGGCGATTTTGAGGGCAAGACGGGCCTCGAGCGGCAATATAACGAAATACTGGTAGGCACCGACGGCCTCCGCCGCATGCTCGTGAACAGCGTGGGCAAAGAAGTCGGCCGCCTGGAGCAGAAGGAACCCATCCCCGGCAAGCCGATCCAACTGACGATTGACTACGACCTTCAGGTGGTGGCCGAGCAATCGCTGGCCGGACGCAAGGGCGCAGTTGTGGCGCTCGACCCGCGCACGGGCGACGTGCTGGCCATGGTCAGTCATCCGGCGCCGGACTCGAACCTTTTCGCCGTGCGCATCCCGCGCGAGGATTGGAAGCAGCTGAACGAGGACGATGACCGCCCGCTGATCAACCGCGCCATCCAGGCGCAACTCGCTCCCGGATCGGTGTTCAAAATCATCATGGCCACGGCCATGCTGGAGTCGAAAGCCATCCCCGAAGATTTCTCCATATTCTGCACCGGCGCGACCGACTTCTACGGGCGGCAGTTCCACTGCTGGCAGAAGCACGGGCATGGCTCGGTGAGCTTCCACAAGGCGGTGGTGCAATCCTGCGACGTTTTCTTCTACAACGTGGGCAAGCGATTAGGCATTGATCGCATCGCCTATTACGCTTCGCAGATGGGCCTCGGCAAGAAGACCGGCATTGACCTGCCGGCCGAGCAGGCGGGCCTGATGCCGTCGGAGGAATGGAAACAGCGCGTCTTCCACCAGAAGTGGTTTCCGGGAGAGACCATCTCAGTAGCCATCGGCCAGGGAGCGATCGTCACGACGCCGCTCCAACTGGCGCGAGTCATCGGCGGGATTGCGCTGGGTGGAATTTTCAAGCAGCCGCACCTGCTCAACGACACGAAACAGGTGCGGGAAGACCGTTTCCCCATCTCTGAGGACAGCACGGAAAAAATCACCCAGGCGATGTTCGGCGTGGTGAATGAGGGCGGCACCGGGGCGGGCGTGCGCCTGGAAGGCATCGAGCTGTGCGGCAAGACCGGCAGCGCGCAAGTGATCGGCTCCGAGGGCCTCAAGCGCGCGGGCCGGCAGAGCCAGTTCAAGGACAACGCCTGGTTTGTGGGCTACGCGCCGCGGCGGAATCCGGAGATTGTGGTGGCCGTGCTGGTGCAGGGAGGCGAGCACGGCGCCTCGGCCGCCGCCCCGCTGGCCCGCGACGTCATCAAGGCCTACTACGACAAGAAGAGCAAGCGCAACCAGCAGCAGTACACCGTGGAATACAAGCGCTATGAGCTGAACGCGAATCCCGCTGTAGCCGAGGCGCAGGCCGCGACCAAGCCGGAGTCCCGTCCGCAGGATGTCCATGCGGCCAAATCCGTGCGCTGAGGCGCGCGGCGGGAGAGACACAGTCGTGCTAGGATTTCAACTACTGGGTTTGCTCTCATGAAACAAACCGCCGGCATCCGCGACTATGACTGGTGGCTGCTCGCCATCGTCTTCGGCATCTGCGGGCTCGGGCTGCTGGAGATTTACTCCGCCACACACAACGGCCACCTAGCCGGCATGCACTGGCGGCAGGTCTGGTGGATCCTGCTGGGCGTGGTGTGCATGCTGGTCTTCTCGCGGATCGACTACCACAAGATCCTGGATCAGGCGCCGCTGCTGTATCTGGTGGGGGTGGCGGCGCTGGTGGCGGTGCTGGCGGTGGGCCATACGCGCTTTGGGGCCAAGCGGTGGATCCCCATCCTGGGCGCATTTTTGCAGGTGTCAGAGCTGGTGAAGTTGATTATAATCGTAGTGCTGGCGCGCTTCTTCAGTGAGGTGCGCACAGACGAGCTAGCGCTGGGAGATTTGGTCAAGGCCGTAGTCCTCGTGGGGGTTCCGCTGGGGTTGATCATGCTCCAGCCCGACCTGGGCACGGCGATGGTGTTGGTGCCGCTGGCGGTCGTGGGAGCGTTCCTGGCGGGCATTCAGTGGAAACACGCCGTGGTGGTGCTCGCGCTCGCCGCGATGATGCTGCCGGTTGGCTGGCATTTCCTGAAGCCGTACCAGAAGGAACGCGTCACGACGTTCCTCCGGCCCGAGGAAGATCCCAAGGGCTCCGGCTACCAGCTCTTGCAGTCGAAGATTGCAGTGGGCGCCGGAGGGTTCTGGGGCAAGGGCCTCGGAAAGGGAAGTCAGAACCAGGGCGGGTTCGTACCCGTGCGGTATTCCGACTTCATCCTGGCGGCTCTGGCCGAGGAACTGGGCTTTGCCGGGGTCTTCGTGGCCCTGTCACTTTATATGGCTTTGCTGCTGCGCCTGGTGCAGAATGCCCAGCGCGCGAACGATCGCGCCGGGATGTATGTGGTGATGGGCACCGCAGCAGTTCTGGGGTTCCATGTGCTGGTGAACGTGGCCATGGTGATCGGGTACATGCCGGTCACCGGCATCCCGCTGCCGCTGATGAGCTACGGCGGATCGGCCACGCTGTTCGTGTTTCTGGCCCTGGGCCTGGTGATGAATGTGCGCCTCCGGCGCTTCGTCAATTGAGCCCGCGCCGAATTGCTTCCCGGCCTGCTCTGCGGTGAATGATCCGGGGCGCGCCGGGAATGAAAAAGATCGAAGAGATCGAGAACAAGGTCCGCATCGCGTGCAGGATGGAATGAGCACTGAACTTCAATCCTCCCCGGCTCTCCGCCTACGAGCGGAACAGGCGTGCCCTCACGCCGCGCGCCGGTTTGTGGCGATGCACTCCGAGGAGTTTTCATGTCGAAAGAGCTGGTCATTTCCGCGACCCCCCACGAAACTCGGGTCGCGATTCTGGAAGACGGTCAACTCTGCGAAATCTACATCGAACGGGAAAAAGAGTTTGCCCTAGTCGGAAGCATCTACAAAGGCCGCGTCACGCGCGTGCTGCCCGGCATGCAGTCGGCCTTCGTGCAGATCGGCCTCGATAGCGACGCCTTCCTATACGTCAGCGACTTCCTCGAAAACCTCGAGGAATACGACCACATTGTCACCACAGTCGAGGGCAAGGTCCAGAAGATGGAGCAGCAGGGCGGGCAGGTCTTCGCCGCCCCGGCCAGCGTCGAGCAGCCGCCCGCTCCCTCCGTGGTGAGGCCGCCGGAAGCGTTCCCGGGCCCCGGGCCGGGTGCCGAGGCTGCGGGTGAGCCCGCACGCCAGCAAGCGGCGCCTCCGGCGCCTGTGGGCCCCGTTCAGCCCGCTGGTCTGCCCATGACCCCACCGTCGTCCGGAGGCCCGTCCTACAGCCCGCGGGACCGCCCCCAGGGCGGTTTTGGACGCGACCGCGGACGCCGCGGTGGCCGCTGGGGGGGCCGTCGGGGAGGACCGGGCGGCGACCGGCGTCAAGGCCGCGACCTGCCTCCGTCCAAGTACGCTTCGAACCGGCCCTATGAGCCTCGGCCACAGGAGCCGCGCGCCTACGGGCCCCCGCCGGCAGGTGAACCCATCCTGCTGCCCGGCGAGTCGCTGGCCAAGTACAAGGATCGCGTCCCGGCTGCTCCGGCCGCGCCTCCAATCGAGGCCCAGGCCCCGAGCGAGGTTTCCACGCCGCAGCCGGAGCACACCGCTCCACCGCAGGCCCCAGGTGTCGAGACCCGGCCGGAAGAGTTTGGCGCCGTGCTGCCGAGCTCGCTCTACGTCGAGCGCGACGCGGAGGCTTCTGCGAAACCTGAGGGCGTGGCTGAGTCCGGCGTCTACACGCCCCACGAAGAGGAGCGCGGACACCTCCCAGCTCCGAGTTCTCCAGAGCCGGCGACGTCGATGGAGGGAGTCTTCGGCGTATCTCACGCACCGGCCGGGATGGAACCTGTCGAAGCCGGAGCGGAGGAAGCGCCGGAGCCGGCCCCGGCGGTCCCGCAAGAAACGCATTCCCCCGCAGCAGCGGAGCCTGGCCTAAGCGAGGAGGAGATGGTCGCGCTCAGCGAACAGCTCGCCGAAGCCAAGCACGAGGAAGCCCAGGCCGAAGCTGAGGAGGCCGCGCTCGGGCAGGAGGAAATCGGTTCGGCCGATACCCTGGCTGAGCATTACGAGATGGAAGAGGGCAACGGCGAAGTCGAGCCGTTGAGAGAAGCTCCGAGCGGGTTGGCCGGCGAACCCACCGCGCTCGAAGCGGGCGAAGCTGGGCACGGAACCGAGGCACCCGAGGCGCCCGGAGAGGGCGAAGCGAAGCCGCTCCAGGCGCGTGTCGAGGACCGCTCTCGCGCGCGGTTCCAGCGGCCCGTGCGCCGCGGCGGACGCCAGCACGGCGGCCGGTTCCCGCGGCCACACGAGCGCCACGCGGCACCCCGCCGCACACAACTGATCTCCGAAATGCTCAAGGCCGGGCAGGAGATCATCGTGCAGATCGCCAAGGAGCCGCTGGGCAAGAAGGGCGCGCGGATCACCAGCCACGTGGCGCTGCCCGGGCGCTACTTGGTGTACATGCCCACGGTGGACCACATCGGCGTGTCGCGCAAAATCGCTTCGGCGGACAACCGCTCGCGGCTGCGCCGGCTCGTGGCGGAGGCCAAGACGGCCTACCCAGGCGGATTCATCGTGCGCACCGCGGCCGAAAGCGCGACCGATGAGGAAGTTCGCAGCGACGTCGAGTTCCTGGGGCGCACCTGGGGCGACATCATCGCCCGCAGCGAGCCCCGCAAGGCTCCCACGCTGCTGCACCGCGACCTCAACCTGGTCGAGCGCATCCTGCGCGACTACCTCAGCCACGATTATTCCTCCATCTGGATCGACAACGAGGAGGAATTCAGCAAAGTGGTGGAATTCGTCAGCCGCTTCCAGCCCAAGATGGTGGGCCACGTCAAGCTCTACACCAAAGAGACACCTATCTTCGAGGAGTTCGGCATCCAGCAGGAACTCGACAAGGCCTTGCGGCCGAAGGTCTGGCTGAAGTCCGGCGGCTACATCGTCATCAACCACACCGAGGCGCTGGTGGCCATTGACGTCAATACCGGCAAGTACGTCGGCCGCGGCTCCACGCGGCTCGAAGACACCATCGTCAAGACCAACCTCGAAGCCGTAAAGGAGATCGTTCGCCAGATCCGGCTGCGCGACTTGGGCGGCATCATCGTCCTGGACTTCATCGACATGGAGGAACGGCGCAACCGGGAGAAAGTAATGCACGCGCTCGACGAGGCGCTGCGCAGCGACCGCGCGCCCTCCAAGGTGCTCTCGTTCAACGAATTCGGCCTGGTGGCCATCACGCGCAAGCGCACCAAGCAGTCGCTCGAGCGCGTGCTCTGCCAGCCCTGCCCCTACTGCACCGGCTCGGGCATGGTCAAGTCCCTGCCCACGATCTGCTACGAAATCCAGGCCGAAGCGCGGAAGATGTCTGCCGACCTCGACACCCAAAGCCTGACGCTGCGCGTGCACCCGGAGATCGCCAAGGCGCTCAAGACGCGCGAATCGAACATAATCGAAGAGCTGGAACAGGCCACGCGGAAGAGCATCATCATCCAGTCCGACCCCACGCTGCACTGGGAGCAGTACGACATTTACTAGGCACTGAAGAACGAGACAATTTCATCGCGCTGCCGTTGATCCGCCAGCCGTGCACAACCTTAGATGTAGCGCGCGCCACCTGCATTGCTTGCCGTCCCCATCCTCCGGAATTTCTCCCTTGAATCGAAGGAAATCCTTTCGGCTCACTTGCCCGGTAAGCCGACTTATCAGGCGCCACTGGCCTCCTCCCTGTATCAGCGGAAATCTGGATAGATCTCGTCAGCGATCCAATAATTGGCCAAGACAAATGCAAAGAGCGTTCCCATCAACCAGAGTACCCAGCGTCGACGTCTCCAGACGGTGCTAAGAGATGAGTGCTGCATGGGAATGTCCACGAGGTAGGCGCCGCAGTAGCAAACATTCGCTAGTAACGCAAGGATCGCAAGGAGTAGAAGCGAATGCAGCGTCAATGCCGCGCGGAAATGGGGCCAGGTCGCTACAAGCCAGCCGACAGCGACCGCGGTGAGGACAAAGTTATAGACCAGGCGACGTGGCTCCCAAAATCGGATCGCATCGGCGAGGAGCCCTCGAAACGGGCCAGATGGTGATTTGCCAAAACCTTGTGATTGAGTTGGATGTGCGGTTTCCATATGAGGGGTCTCCCATCTCCTATGCAAGGCTGATAGCGCTAAGATACACCTCTGCTTCTTTCTGTCAAGTACTTTTCTTAATAAAGTACATTCGCGTGATTCACTTGGACGTAGAAAGCGCTAACCTGAAAAGTGGTTTACTATGTCGGAACCATGGGGTTTCGGCCCGCGGAACAGAGCATGTCAATGTCTCAATCTTCCTGAGGCCTAGGCCGCTCTTGCAAGGTCGCGCCACCGGACCGAGAGCAAGCAACCCGTGGGAGACTGATCGCCACTCCACCCCGCGCGGCCCACATTCAGACTGACGGCCGTAGTTAGATCCGGGTGGCCCGGACGACGATGCTGTTGCCGCCCAGTAAAACAGCGTCGGAGCAAAGCTCGCGGGTCCAGCGTGCTTCCTTCTCGGCGGCGGGGCGCAGCGCCCCGAGCAGGCGCACCAGCCAGACCAGCGGAAAATAGAGCCACTGGCGCGGCTTGGGACGGTCGCGAAAGACTTCCACGCCGTCGAAGCCGCTCGATTCCAGAATGAACCGCAATTCCGGATAGGAGAGGGGATGGATGTGGAGGAAAACTTCATCGAGTTCGCCGACCTGCTCGCGCCAGCCGGCAAAATCGCGTCGCCGCTGGTCGAGGTGCGCGCGCGATATCGGCTTGAAGTGGGAAGTGTAGCCGTGGAGCAGATTCTTCACTCGCTCTTCGATGTTGAGAATGTTCGGCACAGTGATGATCACGCGCCCGCCCGGCCGCAGCACGCGGGTAAATTCCCGGACGGCCTGTTTCGGGTTTTCGAGGTGCTCGAGCCCCTCGATGCACACGACGTAGTCGAATGCGCCGTTGGCAAAAGGCAGTCGCTGGTTCAGGTCCGCACGGTGGATTTCGACTCCGGGAGCTTCAAACAGGTCGGGATAGAGATCGCAGGCCGTCACCTCGAAGCCGTGGTCGCCGAGCCAACGCGACATTGCTCCGCGTCCGGCGGGGACGTCGAGTACGCGCCCGCGGGGCTGTGCCTCGAGGAGTTGCTGCACGAATTCGTGCGTCCCCTCGCGCGCAATCGCGTGCGTGTGCTCAGCTCCCAGCGGCGGGATGGCCGAACTCTTCTTCGTCTCGGCGGCTTTGGTCGGGCTGGCCATGAGGACCCGGCCAAATGGTACAACTAGTGGGTGTCGAAGCGCTGCTCTTTCCACGGATCGCCGTGCCGCAGTCGAGTGCCAGCAAGACCAATAGGCGTTTGATTGTCGGAAAGGGCCCCGCCACCACCGCGCTGTTCCTATGATAAAATGCGATCGAGAGTGGTTGGACTCATATTTCCGGGAGCTCCCCGTGACCGCACGCATCCTGAACGGAAACCAGATCCGAGACCAAATCTACGCCGAGCTCCAGCAACAGATCGGAGAAATGCGCGGGATGGGTATCCGCCCGGGCCTCGCCACAGTGCTGGTGGGCGAGAACTCCGCGTCGAAGATGTACGTCAGCAGCAAAATCGCCGCCTGCGAGCAGCTCGGGCTGCAGAGCTGGCGCTTCACCCCGCCTGCCACGGTGACCACGGCAGAACTGCTGGCCCTGGTGGACGAGCTCAACGCCCGCGATGACGTGGACGGCATCCTTGTGCAACTCCCGCTGCCGCCGCAGGTGGACACCAAGAAAGTGCTTGAGGCGGTGGACCCGGCCAAGGACGTGGACGGCTTCCACCCGTCGAGCCTGGGACGCCTAGTCAGCGGACGGCCGGGGCTGGTGGCCTGCACGCCGATGGGCGTGATGGAGATTCTGCGCCGCAGTGGTACCACCATCGAGGGCGCCAACGCGGCGGTGCTGGGCCGCAGCGACATCGTCGGCAAACCGATGGCGCTGCTCCTGATGCACGCCAACGCCACCGTGACCATCTGCCACTCCAAGACGCGCGACCTGCCCAGCGTGGTGCGCCGCAGCGACATCGTGATCGCCGCGATGGGCCGCGCCGCCATGGTTCTGCCGGATTGGATCAAACCCGGCGCGACGGTGATTGACGTTGGCACCAACAAGCTGACCGATTCGGCGCTGGTCGAGCGCCTGTTCGCCAATTTCCCCTCGCGCCTGGAGAGTTTCCGGGCCAAAGGCTCCACGGTGGTGGGGGACGTCCACCCGGACGCGGCCAGTGTCGCCGGCGCCATCACGCCGGTGCCGGGCGGCGTCGGACCGCTCACCATCGGCATGCTGATGAGCAACACGGTGAAGGCCGCGTTCCTGCGGCGCGGTGTGCAGCCCGCGACCGTCGAGAAAACCTGATGCTGCGCGTTGGCCTGACCGGAGGGATCGGCTGCGGCAAGAGCACCGTCGCGGCGATGATGCGCGAGCTGGGGTGTGTGGTGCTCGAAGCCGACCCGCTCGCTCACCGCCTGATCGAACCCGGCCAGTCGGCCTACGAGGAAATCCTGCGCGAGTTCGGGCCGCAGGTGCGCGGCGCAAACGGGCGCATTGACCGCGCCAAGCTCGCCGCGATCGTCTTCGCCGACCCGGCCAAGCTCCAGCTCCTGAACGCCATCGTCCATCCGCGCGTGCTCGCGGCACTCGATCGTGAACTCGACCTGCTGGAGCGCAGGCAGCCCCAGGCGGTGGCTGTGGTGGAGGCAGCGCTGCTGATCGAATCGAGCTACCACGAGCGATTGGACCGCCTCGTGGTGGTCTGGTGCGAGCCGGAACAGCAGATCGAGCGTGTGACGAATCGCTCGACCGGCCGCGGCCTGACCCGCGAGGAGGCCCTCTGCCGCATCGCCGCGCAGATGCAGATGGACCAGAAACGCCGCATGGCCGACGACGAGATCGATTGCTCCGGGCCGCTGGAAATCACGCGAAGCCAGGTGGAGAATCTCGTCACCCGGCTCAAGCAGATTGCCTCCGCAGGAAAACCACACGGGGATTTGAGCAAAGCCCGCTCCGGGCACCTCTAGCAGGGTGCTGAAAAACTCCGTGTTTGGAATTGCGAATGCTCATTAGTATGTACGAAGCTAGGACGCCGCGTTTTGAGCGGCGCATTTTCCAAATTCAGGAGAACTTCGTGCGCGGAAATCCGAAATTGCAGAACCCG
>JBGPZW010000111.1:0-11743 GCA_041493955.1 Terriglobia bacterium | reverse complement strand
GTTTGTTATAGAATGCGCGGCGCATGCGCATCGCGATTGATACCGGCGGAACCTTCACCGACTGCGTCTTCGTGCGCGGTGGCCGGCTCGAGATTCTGAAAGTGCCTTCGACTCCGCGGCACCCCGCGGAAGCCATCGGCGTGGCGCTGGAGAGGATTCTTGCGGGAGCGCAGGGCTTGCCGCGGCCCATCCCGCGCGAAGCCGCACCGCTGCTCGATCTCATCTGCGGCACGACCGTGGGCACCAACGCGTTGCTCGAGCGACGCGGCGGCCGCGTCGCCTTGGTCACCACGGCCGGCTTTGAAGACGTGTTGGAGATTGGCCGGCAGGCGCGCGGGCGGCTCTACGACTTTTTCTATGAGAAGCCGGCGCCGCTGGTGCCGCGCCGGCGACGATTTGGCCTGCGCGAGCGGGTCGGTGCGGATGGCCGCGCGCTCGTCCGTCCCACCCGGACGGAACTGGCGCACCTGGTGAGAAGTGTCGAGCGTAGCGGTGCCGAGTCGGTCGCGGTTTGCTTCCTGTTTTCCTTCGCCAATCCGGCGCACGAACGCGCCGCCGCGCGCGCCCTGCGCGCACAGGGTTACCAGGTTTCCGTCTCGCACGAAATCCTTCCCGAGTTCCGCGAGTTCGAACGCACAGCCACGACCGTTATCAATGCCTACCTCGTGCCGGTGATGAGCCGGTACCTCGCGGAGATCGAACAGCGGGCAGTGCGGGTGTTGGGCAGGCAGCCGGCCGGTGGCAAGCCCGGGCGGCGCGCGCAGGTGCGCATCATGCAGTCAAGCGGCGGGATTGTCTTGGCGGCGGTGGCGTCACGCGAGCCGGTGCGGACGATCCTCTCCGGCCCTGCGGGCGGTATCCTGGGTGCGCAATATGTCGCTGGGCGGGCCGGCTACCCTCGCATCATCACTTTCGACATGGGCGGGACTTCGACCGATGTGGCCCTGGTCGAAGGGGCGCTGCGCACCACTAGCGAGTCCCAGATCGCTGAACTGCCCGTCGCCGTGCCCATGCTCGACATCCATACTGTCGGTGCCGGCGGCGGTTCGCTGGCGCGCTTCGACCGTGGAGGCGCTCTGCGGGTTGGCCCCGAGAGCGCAGGCGCGGAGCCCGGCCCGATCTGCTACGGTCGCGGCCAACAACCGACGGTCACCGATGCGCACCTGGTGCTTGGCTGCATCGCTGCGGACGGCTTTTTGGGCGGGGAGTTCCGGCTCGACGAGCGCCGCACGCGCGACTGGATGGAGCGCGCCCGGGGCCGGATGCGCTCGGCCGAGGAATTCGCGCAGGGCATCATGGACGTCGCCAATGCCGTGATGGAGAAGGCCATCCGCGTGATTTCCGTCGAGCGCGGCTATGACCCGCGCGACTACACCCTGGTGGCTTTTGGCGGCGCCGGGGGTCTGCACGCCTGCGAACTCGCAGCCGCGCTGCGCATGCGGCGTGTGCTGCTGCCGAAGTTTCCCGGGGGGCTTTCCGCGCTGGGCATCCTGCGCGCGGATGTCGTCAAGGACTTCTCACAGACCGTGCGCCTGCCGGTGGAATCTGTCCGCGCAGCGCAGCGGGATCTGGGGCGCGCTTTTGTTCGCCTCGAGCGGCACGGCATCCGGGAAATGCGTGCCGAGGGTTTTCCGGAGAACCAGCTCCGCAGCGAACACCTTCTCGACATGCGCTATGTCGGGCAGGCCTACGAGCTGACGGTACCGGCACACGGGGATTTCGTTGCCAGTTTCCACCGCGTGCATGAGCGGCGCTACGGCTACGCCGATCCCGCGCGGGCCACTGAAGTCGTCAACGTGCGGGTCCGGCTGAGCGGTGCGACGCCTAAACCCGAACTGGCGCGCCAACGGTCCGCCGGTCCCAATGCAAGGTCGGCCGTGACGTCCCTGCGGCGCACCTTGTTCGCAGGGCGTTCCCGGGAGACTCCGGTATATGAGCGGGAAAAGCTGCGCGCGGGAAACCGCTTCGCCGGCCCGGCGATTGTCACCGAGTACAGCGCCACCACCGTCGTTCCCCCCGGTTGGCGCGCGCGCGTCGATACATTTGGGAATATTCTGCTGGAGCCGGTGCGACGTTGAGAGTTGACCCCACACGCCTGGAAATTTTCAAGAACATCTTCCACTCGGTCGCCGAGGAGATGGGCGCGGCGCTGCGCCGTGCGGCGTTTTCTCCGAATATCAAGGAGCGGCGCGACTACTCCTGCGCCGTGTTTGACGGCCACGGAGAAGTCCTGGCCATGGGCGACCACATGCCCGTGCACCTGGGCTCGATGCCCATGTCGGTAGCTGCGGCCATCGCCGCGCTCGACCTGGGGCCGGGCGACGTCACGCTGCTCAATGACCCCTACGCCGGCGGCACCCATCTGCCCGATTTGACCATGGTCCTGCCGGTCTTCTCTCGCGGGAAGCGCGCGCCTTTGTTTTACGTCGCCAACCGCGCCCACCACGCTGACGTCGGTGGTGCCCAGGCGGGCTCGATGGGACTTGCGCGTGAGGTTTTTCAGGAGGGCATCCGCATCCCGCCGGTGAAGATTCTCGAGCGTGGCGGGCTGTGCCGCGATGTTCTGACCCTGATCTTGGGCAACGTGCGCACCCCGCGCGAGCGCGAGGGCGATTTGACCGCGCAGATCGCCGCCTGCCGCATCGGCGAGCGGCGCCTGGGCGAGATCGTCGCAAAATATGGACGCAACGAGGTCAAGGCCTACGGCCGCCACCTGCTCGACTATTCTGCGGCCATGACTCGTGCGGCGCTCCGCGCCATCCCCGACGGGACCTATCGTGGCGAGGACTTCCTCGACGACGACGGCATTAGTTCCGCACCCCTGCGAATCGCCGTCACGGTCCGGATTCGCGGCGAGCGCGCGGAGGTGGATTTCTCCGGCTCTTCGCCGCAATGCGCTGGCAGCGTCAATGCCGTGGCGGCCATCGCCTATTCGGCCGTTTTCTATGTCTTCCGTTGCCTGCTCGACGAGCAGGTGCCGGCCACCTCGGGCCTGATGCGGCCCGTCCGCGTCGTCGCCCCGGAAGGCACCATCGTCAATGCCCGTCCGCCGGCGGCGGTGGCCGGGGGAAACGTGGAGACCTCGCAACGCATGGTGGATGCGCTGTTGCGCGCCTTGGCCCGCGCCATTCCGGCGCGCATACCCGCGGCGAGCCAGGGCACGATGAACAACCTCACCCTGGGCGGCGCCGATCCACGTCACGCGGGTGCTGCGTTTGCCTACTACGAAACCACCGCCGGCGGCATGGGCGCCCGGCCGGGCAAGGACGGGGCGAGCGGGATTCATACCCACATGACCAACTCGCTCAATACTCCCATCGAGGTGCTCGAGCATGCCTACCCGTTGCGTGTGCGCTGCTATGCCTTGCGGCACGGCTCCGGTGGTCAGGGTGCTTGGTGCGGGGGCGAGGGGATTGTTCGAGAGATTGAGTTCCTGACCGAGACGCAGGTGGGTCTGCTGTGCGATCGGCGCAAGTTCCCTCCCTATGGCCTGGCGGGCGGGCAACCCGGAGCGAAGGGTACAAATGAGTTGATCGTGAAGGGGCGTGCACATCGGCTGGCGTCGAAATGCAGCTTCTACGCGCCGGCAGGAGCAGTGGTTCGGATCAGGACCCCAGGGGGCGGCGGGTGGGGCAAGAAAAGGAAATCAGACTGAAAGCCAGACGGGATCACAGAGTTGCGAGTGATGAGTGGCGAATGAAGGGTGAGGGATAATAGCTAGTCAAGTGAACGGGTCGGCGAAGAGAAAGAGCCCAAGCCTGCCGCCCGAAAACCAGATCAGGAACCCGCCTTCAGACTTCCAGCTTCTCCATCGTCACGGGCATCTGCAGCTTGGCCTTGGCCAGCGACTTGGTCAGCGCGTCCTCGATGTGCCGTTCGGAGGTGTTGCGCGCCGTGGCCAGTTCGCTCACCAGCAGGAACTTGGCGCGTTCGAGCATCTTCTTTTCGCGGAAGGATAGGGGCTTGGTCCGGCTCAGCGCGACGAGGCTCTTGAGCACCGCGGCCACCTCGATCAGCGAGCCGGTGCGCATGCGCTCGGAGTTTTCCTTGAAGCGGTGCTTCCAATCATGGTGGGAAGTGTACTTGCCGTTCTCGAGAAAGCCGAGGACCTTAGTGGTCTCTCCGGAACGCATGACCGGCCGCAAACCCACCGCCAGGGCGTTTGTCTGCGGCACCATCACCTTCAGCCCACTCGAGTAGATGCGCAGCATGTAGTACTTCTCGGTCCTGCCGTTCAGTACGCCGTAACTGATCTGTTCGATGATTCCGACACCATGGTTGGGATAGACAACTTTGTCGCCTATCTTATAGTCCATGACTGGATTCCCCCCGAGTGCACCATTATTTTAGAGAGATTTCGAGAGGCAAGTCAAGATATTCCTCATAAAATCAGACAGTTAAGTCGGATTTACCTCTGAAGATGGAAGTCCGATTGCTCTGCGAAATCAACCCGGTTCGGCCCGTTCGGACGAGGTAGACCGTAGAATTTGCGTTAGAATGCGGACCTATGCTGATTCTGGCCCTCGACACGAGCACTCAAGCGGGCAGCCTGGCGATCCTGCGGGGCAACCAGGTGATCGGGGAAGTCTCGACCCAAGTAGCAGAGACCTATTCTTCGCGCCTGTTCCGGCACCTGGAATTCCTACTGCACGAGCTCTCCCTGGACCTCAAGCAGGTCGACCTATTCGCCGTGGCTGCCGGCCCGGGTTCTTTTACGGGTTTGCGCGTTGGGCTAACAGCGGTGAAAGCCTGGGCGGAGGTCTACCGAAAGCCCATCGCGGCGGTCTCGGCGCTGGAGGCAGTGGCCGCGCAGGCCCGCGGAACCTATCCGCTGCTGGTCCCGGTTCTGGATGCCCGGCGCGGGCAGGTTTACGGCGGGCTTTATGAGCATCACGATGGGGAGTTGGTGCGTCGCGGCGACGAAATGGTGATGACCCCTTCCGAGTTCCTGGAACACCTCAGAACCGAGGCGGGCGAAACCCCACTGGCATTCGTCACCCCCACACCCGAAGTCGTCGTGGATGCGGTGACGCAATCCGCCTTTCGGGCCAGCTCGATCGAGCTGGTTTCCACGGTCCTGGCGCCGGTAATCGGGCGGCTCGGCTTTGCCAGGGCGCAGCGCAGCGAGGTGGTGGATGCGCTCACGCTCGACGCCAACTACGTTCGCCGCTCGGACGCCGAGCTATTGTGGAAGGCTCCGTTAAGGAGCGGCGCCGAGTGAAAGGATCCCCAGCGCCAACTAGGGCCGAATTCGCGCCCGTGGTGCGGCGGTTTATGGCTAGCGATGCGGCTGCGGTCGCGGCTCTTTCCGCGCGCTCGCCGGGAGCGGCCCAATGGTCCGGCCAGGATTACGAGCGAATCCCGGCCGCGGGATACGAGGCCTGGGTGGCTGAGCGCTCCGGCAAGGGGGTCGGACCTTCCTCGAACACTCTGGTCGGTTTTCTCATAGCCCGCGGTCTCGCGGGTGAGATGGAAATCCTCAACGTTGCCGTAGAGCCGGTCTGGCGCCGGAGAAGCGTGGCCAGCCTGCTCCTTAAGACCGCCTTGTCACAGGGGCGAGCGTCCGGGGCGCGGCGGGCGTTTCTCGAGGTTCGAGAGTCGAATGCCGCGGCTCTCGCGTTCTACCAGCAGCACGGCTTCACCCCCGTAGGACGACGGCCGCGCTACTATTCCGACCCTCCTGAGGATGGGCTTGTACTTTCCCTGCAACTCACCGAAATTTCGCTTTGATTTCTCTTGGCGCGCCGCCGGCGGCTGTGCTAGGTTTTGCTGGCTATGTAAAATCCTGCCCCATCCAGGAGGGAATCGATGTCCACCTCGCCCCGGGAAATCCGCGAATACCTGATGGCCAGCGATACGGAGTTTCAACGGCTCGCCCAGGAGCATTCCCGGTATGAAGCCCAGCTCGAGCAGCTCTCCAAGGCGCCCTACCTGAGTTCGGAAGACATCCTGCAGCAGATCGACCTGAAAAAGCTGAAGCTGCGCGTGAAGGACCAGATGGAACAGTTGGTCGCGCGGCACGGGCAAATCCCGGCCCGACGCTGAGCCCCGCTGCGGGTCGCGATTCCCACCGCGTTCTGTCGTAGAATAAGGGTGTGCGCGTGTGGGGGCGCGCCTTCCGAATGGTCCCCGATGGTCAAAGACGGCTACAAATTCGCGTTCCTGCCGTTCGCCCTCGGCGTGGTGTTGTTTCTGCTGCGCTGGAACTGGGCGGCGGGAATTTTTCTTTTCCTTTCCGCCTTTGTCCTGTACTTTTTCCGTGACCCGGAGCGGGTGGGGCCGGCCGACCCTGCCGTGGTTGTTTCCCCGGCCGACGGGCGCGTGATGGAGATTGTGGACGAGCCGCTGGGCTCGCGCGCTGGCCGGCGCATCAGCATCTTCCTGGCCGTCTGGGACGTGCACGTGAACCGCGCACCGGTGGCCGGACGCATCAGCAGCCTGGAGTATCGGCCCGGGCACTTCTATGCCGCCATGCGCTCGCGCGCCTCGGCGGAGAATGAGCAGAACGTGATTCACCTTTCGACCGAGCGCGGCGAGATCGTCTTCAAGCAAATTGCCGGTTGGATTGCGCGCCGTGTGCTCTGCTGGAAGTCGGAGGGCGACGCAGTGGCCCGGGGCGAACGTGTAGGCATGATACGGTTCGGCTCTCGGGTGGACATCTGGCTGCCCCTTGAGGCGGAAATCCTGGTGTTGCCCGGCCAGCACGTCGCGGGCGGCTCCAGCGTCCTGGCGCGATGGCCATGAACGGGTTTGAACACTACGAACTGCCGGCTACGCCGGCGCAGAAGCCCCGCAACCAACGGCTCCGCCGCGGGATCTATCTCCTGCCCAGTTTTCTGACCGTAGCCAACATGTTGTGCGGCTACTACGCTGTGCTGGCCACGCTCAAAGGCGACGTCACGGACCTGGACAATGCCGCGCGTGCCATCGGCATCGCTATCCTGTTTGACTCGGCCGACGGCTGGGTGGCCCGGGCCACCGGCACCTCCTCCGAATTCGGCAAGCAGTTCGATTCGCTGGCCGACGTGATCAGCTTTGGCGTAGCCCCGGCATTCCTCGCCTTTGCCTGGGGCGTGCGGGGGATGCTGCAAAGCGACGCCGGCCCGGCGCGTCACGTTTATCAGCTCGGCTGGCTGGTCAGCTTCGCCTTTGTGATCTGCTGCGCCTGGCGGCTAGCGCGGTTCAACGTGCATGGCATGGCCCCGGGCGGCTCGCGGTATTTCGTGGGCATGCCCACGCCGGCCGCTGCGGCAATGATTGCCGCGACGGTCCACGCCTGGAAGACCTCGATTGACGACTGGCGCTGGGCCATCGCTTGGCTCGCGCTGGTGACCGGACTGGCGGCGCTGATGACCAGCCCCGTGCGCCACTACAGCTTCAAAGACATTCCTTGGACCCGCCGCCAGCCCTCGCTCGCGGTCGTCCTGGCCGCGTTGCTGGGCGGGGCGATCGTGTTCTACTCCGAAGAGGTGTTACTGCTGATCGCGAGCACGTACACGATCTCCGGCATCACGCTGCACTTGGTACGCGTGGTGCGGCACCGCCTAGTCTCTCGCCCCGCCTGACCGATGCCCGCCGACGTCCAGGCTTGCCGCGTCGCCATTGCTGGAGCCTCCTCGCTTCGCGGCAAAGATCTCAAACGACTACTGGAAGAGGGAAGTTTCCCGGCTGAGGAAATCCGCCTTCTGGACGAGGACATCGCCGTCGGGACCCTGACAGAGGCGGGCGGGGAGCCGGTCGTAATCCAAGCGCTGGACGAGGACAGCTTCGAGCGTGTTCGGTTCGCCTTCTTTGCCGGTTTGCCGGCCTTTGCCCTGCGACACTGGCAGGACGCCGAGCGCGCCGGGGCCACAGTGATCGACCTGAGCGGAGGACTCGCGGATGTGCCCGGCGCGGTGCGGTGGATTCCCGCCCTCGACGCGGCCCTGCCGCGGCCGCCGGCGGCGCAAACGCCACAGCCACACACCGGCAAACTCTTCCTCTCGCCCTCGTCTCCGGCGATCGTGGCGTGCTCGCTGGCAGGAGCGCTGGCGGGGTTTTCCCTCGAACGGTTGGCGCTCGTATTTTTTCAGCCGGTCTCCGAGCGCGGCGCCGCTGCCATCGAGGAGCTTGAAAGCCAGACCGTCAAGCTGCTCTCTTTCAAGCCTATCGGGCAAGAGGTCTTTGATGCCCAGGTGGCGTTCAATCTGCTGGACCGCTACGGCCAAGGAAGTAGCGAGCGCCTGAGTGACACCCGGGCGAGCGTCGCGCGCGACGTTCGCAGCTATCTCGCTGGTTGCGTTCCCGTTCCGGCCATTCAAGTCATCCACGCGCCCGTGTTCTACTCCTATGCCTTCGCGGCGTATGCTGAGCTGGGCGCGCCGCCTGCGCCGGAGGAGCTGCGCCGCGCTCTCGACGCCGTGAAGATCAAGTCCGCCACTGCTCCGGAGGACGCTCCCTCCAACGTCAGCGTAGCGGGAGAGAGCCAGATCGTAGTAGGCGCGATGGAGCGCGACCCGGGAGTGGAGCGAGGCTACTGGTTCTGGGGTGCTGCTGATAATATGCGCTTGGCGGCCGCCAACGCCGTGCGCATCGCGGAGAAGCTCCTTGCCTCCTGAGTCCGGAAAACCCGGCCGCAAAGCGACAGAAATCTCAGAGATAGATTTTTACCCTTTTTCTTCCGATCGTTTCACTCCGTGTCTCTGTGCCTCTGTGGCGCTTTTCTTCTTTGGGATGCTGCTCGCCGGGTGCGGCTATCATGTGGCCGGCCGGGCCGGCCGGCTGCCCGCCAATGTAAAGACCATCGCTGTGCCCGCGCTGGAAAACCGCACGATACGCTACCGCATCGAGCAGCGCCTGACGGAAGCCGTAGTGCGCGAGCTGCTGGCACGGACCTCCTACCGCGTGGTGGCGGATCCCGCGGCGGCCGACGCGGTCCTGCGCGGTGAAATCACAGGCCTCGAGTCGAGCGCGGTGGTGTTTGACGCGGCGACCGGCCGCGCCACCACCCTACTGGTCACCCTGCGCGCCCAGGTGCGTCTGGAAGAGCGCGAAACCAAAAAACTCCTCTACCGCAACGATAATTTTCTTTTCCGCGAGCCCTACGAGATTTCGACCGACGTGGCCAGCTTTTTCGCGGAGCAGGACCCGGCGCTCGGCCGCCTGGCGCGAGATTTCGCCAGCCGGCTGGTGGCTGACCTGTTGGAGAATTTCTGATGGTCGTCAACACAGCGGACAAGCTACTGGAGCGGCTAGCCAAGGGCAAGCCTCTGCCGGTAGTTCTCCTGCTCGGCGCTGACGTGTACCTCCGCGACATTTGCCGCGCCCGTTTGATCGAGGCCGCTGCGCCGGAAGGCGCCCGCGAATGGGGCGTCGCCCGCTTTTCCGCCGTGGACGACCCGCTCGACCGCGTGATCGGCCAGGCGCAGACGCTGCCCATGCTCGCTCCACGGCAGATCGTATTCTACGAGGAAGTCGAAGCTCTGGAGAGTCTGGGCGAAGTGGCTCGCGACGCCGCGGTCGAAGAGCTCACCGCTTATCTTGACGATCCCGCGCCCTTCACCACCTTTGTGCTCGAAGCCGCGAAACTCGACGACCGCATGAAGCTCTCCCGGAGGCTGGCCGAAAAGGCATTCGTTGTGGCCCTGGAGCTAGACACCGATCCCGAGCGCCGCGCCAGCGTGGCTGCGGGGATGGCGCTCGATCTGGCGCGCGCTCGCGGCGTCGAGCTGGAGCGAGATGCCGCCGACGAGCTTGCCGACATCCTGAACGCGGAGATGATCTGCATCCAGAACGAATTGGAGAAGCTGGCGAGCTATGTGGGCGACCGCCGGCGCATCACGCGCGCCGACGTCGAGGCGTTGGTGATCTCTGCCAAGAAATACTCGGTCTGGCAGCTCACCGACCTGCTGGCCAGCCGCCAACCCGCGCGGGCGCTGGAGTTTCTCGACAGCGTGCTGCGCGAGGGCGAACAACCGCCGCAGATCGTCGGCGCGCTGGCCTGGATGTACCGCAAGCTGATTGAGGCGCAGGATCTACCCGCGCATCTCTCCGGCTGGCAGGCGGCGCGGGAGCTGGGCATGCGGGTGGATACGGCCGAACTAGCGCTGCGCGGGTCGCGCGAAATTCCGCGTGCGCTGTTGCTTGATGGTTTAGAAGCACTCTACGAAGCCGACAGCCGGCTGAAGTCCGGCGTGGCCAGCCAGCGCGCAGTGATGGAGTTTCTGGTGGCGCGGCTCACCGGCGCCGGTGCGGCAAAGCGTAGGGGATAGGGGGCTAGGTCTTTTGGACGCGCAGGGCGTTGCAGGCCAGCGCGAGACGCGACTTATATCGGTTGGCCGTGTTCTCGTGCAGGACGCCCTTGCCGATGGCCTTGTCAATGGCCGCAAGCGTGGCCTGGAGCAGGTTGGCAGCAGCAGCGGCGTCGCCTGAGCGGAGCGCGGCGCGCATGCGCTTGATCATCGTGCGCACGCGAGTGCGGTGGCCGCGGTTGATCTCGGCGCGGCGCACCGACTGCTTGGCGCGCTTCAGCACCGACTTCTTGCGTTTCTTGACCCTGGTTGCCGTTCCCTGAGCCATGCAGCACTCCTTAGCGGGCTATGACGAATCGACTACACTAGCCGACGCGACCGCCATTGTCAAACCGGCCATCTTGTAAGCTGGTGGGGTCGAGGATGAGCCCTCTCCCCGCACAGCTCGATCAGAAATCCGGCCGGCGGCCCGACAAGAAAGACGAACTGCGGCTGCTGATCAACTCCCGCCACCCGATCATCGCCGTGGAAACCTTTGAGGAAACGCGCGTCGAAGAGCTCCTGGCCGACGTTGCTCTTGAACTCGGCGTGCCGCTGTTTGTCTGGAGCGTGACTACCGGTCTGGCCCGTAGGGGCGCCGACGCTCCCATCTACCACACCGACGACCCGGAGCAGGCGCTCGCCAACATCGCCCTGATCCGCGGCGACGCCCTGTTCCTCCTCAAGGATTTTGAGCGCTATCTCGAGCAGGACCGCATCCTCCGCCGCACGCGCGAACTCGCCGAAAGTTTTCGTGACGCCCGCCGCGCGATCGTACTTTCCGGCGCGTCGCTCAAGCTCCCGCCGGAGCTGAACGACGAGGTCGTGACGTTTCGCTTCGAGTTGCCCGATGCCGATCTGTTGCTCCAGGTCGTGCTCGCGACGCTGGCCGAGTTCGGCAAGAGAAGTCAGTTCAAGGTGGACCTGGACGCCAATGGCTTGCGCCAGTTGGCGCAGAATCTCGTCGGCCTGAGCCGGGACGAAGCGCGACGCACCCTGACCAAGTGCCTGCTCCAGAGTGGCCGCGCCGATGCGAGCACGATTGCCGCCGTACTCGAGGCTAAGCGTCTCGCCCTCCGGAAGGAGGGCGTCCTCGATTATCTGAAGGCCGACGCCAGCTTTGCCGATGTGGCCGATCTCAAGAATCTCAAGGAATGGTTGCGCAAGCGGCGTGGCGCGTTGACCACCGAAGGGCAGAAGTTTGGCCTGGTGCCGCCGAAGGGCATCCTCATCACCGGCGTGCAGGGCTGCGGCAAGAGTCTTTTGGCGAATGCGGTGGCCGGGGAATGGGGCCTGGAGCTTGGAAAACTCGACGCCGGCGCTCTCTACGATAAGTACGTAGGAGAATCCGAGAAGCGGCTGCGGAAGTCGCTGGCCACCGCCGAGCAGCTCGCTCCCATCGTCCTGTGGATCGACGAAATCGAGAAAGGGTTCGCTGCAACCGGAGCGAGCGCGGACGTGGACGCCGGGTTGTC
>JBGPZW010000066.1:0-18167 GCA_041493955.1 Terriglobia bacterium | reverse complement strand
GCGTATTTGCCCGATATCGCTGCCAGGGCGAATTTGATGGCGGTCTTGTACCGGTCGGGGCCATCCGGTTCGAGCCGCTCGCAGCCGGGCAGGCATTTGGCCAGGCGCTCAGGATCGTTCAACAAGGCCCAAACCTGTTCAGGCGTGCCCGGAAGAACGTAACTGCCGGCAACCTTCACGCCTTCTTTCCCTTCGCCCGGGCGACGGCTCGCTCGAGCGCCCGCCGAGCGAACACGACAGCCATCTCGCGGCGATACTCCGCCGAAGCGTGCAGGTCGGAGAGCGGCTCGACGCCCTGCGCGGCGTGACGCGCCGCCTCGGCGAGCAGCTTGGGAGTGGGCTTCTTGCCATACAGCGATTTCTCCACGGCCTTGGCGCGATACGCTTTGGGTCCGACGCCGGTGACGCCCACGGCGGCGCTATCGATTTTGCCGCCCTTGCCGAGAGTCACTCGCGCGGCCACGCCCACAATGGCAAAGCCAGAAGCCGGTTGGTGCAGCTTGCAGTACGCCATACCGGTCCGTGGGGCGAGGCGCGGCAGGCGCACCTGGCTCAGGATCTCCCCGGGACGCAATTGCGTGGTAAGCATGTCCACGAAAAACTCATGCGCGGGGATGGCGCGTGTCCCGTCCGTGCTTGCGGCAATGATTTCCGCATCGAGGGCCAGGATTGCGGCGGGATAGTCCGCTGCGGGATCGGCGTGCGCCAAGCTGCCGCCGAGTGTGCCGCGGTTGCGCACCTGCACGTCGCCGATTTCGGCCGCCGTTTCCGGCAGCAACGGGCAGCGCATGAGCAGCAGGGCGGAGGTTTCCACCTCCGCGTGGGTGGTCAGCGCGCCGATGGCGATCTGCCCGTTCTCTTCGCGGATGTAGCTCATCCCGCGCAGCCGGCCGAGATCAATGACGTAGCGCGGAGCGGCGAGGCGCAGCTTCATCAGCGGCAACAGGCTGTGGCCGCCGGCGAGCACCTTGGCCTCGTCGCCGTGGCGCTCGAGCAGGCGCAAAGCTTCCTCGAGCGTCTTGGGCGCGTGATACTCAAACGGCGCGGGAATCATTTCGCCCTCCTGGCCTTGCGCATCAGATTCCAAACGCGCTCGCGTTTGACGGGCATATCCACGTGGCGCACGCCGAACGGAGCCAGCGCGTCCACCACGGCGTTGATCAGAGCGGGCGTGGCGCCGATCGTGCCGGCCTCGCCCACGCCTTTGAGCCCCAGCGGGTTGACCGGCGAAGGCGTGACCGTGCGCGAGGTCTCCATCCAGGGCACGTCCCAGGCGCGCGGGATGGCGTAGTCCATCAGTTCGCCGGTGATCAGTTGTCCCTGCTCGTCATAGACGGCTTCTTCGAGCAAGGCCTGGCCCACCGCCTGAACGATCCCACCGTGCACCTGGCCCTCGACCAGCAAGGGATTGAGCACATTGCCGCAATCGTCCACGGCCACGTATTTCTGCAACTTCACGTCGCCGGTCTCGGCGTCCACTTCCACCACGCAGATATGTGCACCGAACGGAAAGGTGAAGTTCGACGGCTCGAAGAAAGTAGTGGCGTCCAGGCCGGGCTCCATCCCCGGCGGCAGCGTTTTGGCCATGTACGCGGCGCTGACGGCTTCGCCGAAGCTGATGGACTTCTTCGTTGCCTTGGAGAGGATCTTCTTCTGGCGGAAGACGAGCTTCTGTGGGTCTTCCCCCATCAGGTGGCCAGCAATCTGGGCGAGCTTGTCGCGCACCTTTAGCAGCGAATTGTACACGGCGGTGCCGCCGACGGCCGAGGCGCGGCTGCCAAACGTCCCGATGCCGTAGGGGACCCTGGCCGTATCGCCGTGAACGATGTTGACGTCGTCCGGCTCAAGACCTAGAACCTCCGCGCCGATCTGCGCGAAGCTGGTCTCCTGTCCCTGCCCGTGCGGCGAGGAGCCGGTGAGCACGTTGACCTTGCCGGTGGGCTCGACGCGCACCGTGGCGCTCTCCCAACCGCCCGCGGGCATGGCGCTCGAGGGCCCCATGGCGCAAATCTCCACGTAGGTCGAGAGCCCGATGCCGATGTAGCGTCCCTGCCGGCGCAGCTTGGCCTGTTCCTTGCGCAGGCTTTTGTAATCGGAATTCTCCAGCGCGAGATCGAGGGACTTCTGGTAGTTCGCGCTGTCATAGGTGACGCCGGTGGGCGTGGCGTATGGGAAATCCTTCGGCTGCGGGAAATTCTTGCGGCGCACCTCGGCGGGGTCTTTCTTCAGCTCGGCGGCCACCAGGTCCAACACGCGCTCGATGATGTAGGTGGCCTCGGGCCGCCCCGCGCCGCGGTAGGCGTCGGTGGACATCTTGTTGGTGAAGACGCCGGTGATCTCCATGCGCACGGCGGGGATTTTGTAGCAGCCGCAGATCATCAGACCGGTCAGCGTGGGGATGAGCGGGGTGAGCAACTGATAGTATGCGCCGAGGTCGGCAATCACCTTGCAGCGCAGGCCCAGGATGGCGCCGTCGCGCTTGACGGCCACCTCGACGTCGTCAATCTGGTCACGGCCGTGGATGGTGGTCAGGAAATTCTCACGGCGCGACTCGATCCATTTTACCGGCTTGCACAAGCGCATGGCCAGGAAGCCCACCAGCGCCTCCTCGGGATAAACGTTGAGCTTGCTGCCGAATCCGCCGCCCACTTCCGGCGCGATCACCTGGACCGAACTTTCCGGTACGCCGAGCATCACCGCGATCTGCGTGCGCAGTAAGTGCGGAATCTGCGTCGAGGACCACACGGTGAGCTGCTGCTCGCCGGGCTTGTAGTCGGCCAGGACCGCACGGGTCTCCATGGCCACGGGAATAAGCCGCTGGTTGATCATGCGCTGGCGGATGACCCGATCGGCGGTTTTGAAGGCTTTCGAAACGTCGCCGCCCTCCAGCTCCCAGCGGAACGCCACGTTGTCGGTGTACTTCTCGTGGAGCACCGTGGCGCCCTTTTCGATGGCCTTTTCGGGATTCACGACCGGCGTGAGCGGCTCGTAGTCCACCTCGATCAGATCAATGGCATCGCGCGCGGCGTAGCGGTCGGTGGCCACCACCACCGCCACCGGCTCGCCTACGAAGCGCACGCGGTCGGTGGCCAGCACCGGTCGCAGTGCCATTTTCATGTCCGGGAGCTGCACCGCGCAAGGCACCGGGCCGATGGCGCCCTGGATGTCCGCGCCGGTCAGCACTAAAACGACGCCGGGGGCGATCTTGGCCTTGCTGGTGTCGATGGAGCGAATCTGCGCGTGCGCGTGGGGGCTGCGCACGATGGCGGCGTGGTGCAGGCCCGCCGGCTGCAGGTCGTCTACGTAATGACTCAGCCCCTGGATCAGCCGCGGGTCTTCCTTGCGCTTGAGCGGCTTGCCGATGTATCGCATCGCCATGGCTATGAACTCCTCCCACCGCTAGGTCGCAATCCCTCGGCTGCACATCCTTGCACGCCCCTCGCGTTCCCTCAGCGTTTCGGCTTGCTCATTTTCTTCGCCGCGTACTGCACGGCCTCGATGATGTGCTGGTAGCCGGTGCAGCGGCAGAGGTTGCCCGCCAACGCCCGGCGAATCTGCGCGTCGCTCGGATCCGGATTATCCTCGAGCAATTGCACCGAGGTTAGGATCATCCCCGGTGTGCAGTAGCCGCATTGCAAGCCGTGCTTTTCCCAGAAGCCCTCCTGCACCGGATGCAGGCCACGCTTGGCGCCATTCCCCGGCGCCTGCCCGGCCAGGCCTTCGATGGTGGTGATCTCCGAGCCGTTGGCCTGCACGGCCAGCACCGTGCAGGACTTCACCGCCCTGCCGTCCAGCAGCACAGTGCAGGCGCCGCAGAGGGAGGACTCGCAGCCGATGTGCGTGCCGGTCAAACCGAGCACGTCGCGCAGGTAATGAACCAGCAACAGGCGCGGTTCCACGCGGCCTTCGTGCGTTTTGCCATTGACTCGAACCTGAATCTCCACGGCCATGGCGCCTCCGGAATCTTTCCGCCCACACAATCGTCTAGCCGATGATGTCGACTGAGAGGGGTGGAACGTTACTCCGGCAGGAAGGAAATTTCAAGCCGCGCGGCAGGGTGCTGCGGGGCTGGAGAGTCGAAGCGAAGCGCGCTCAGGCGCGCAGGCGACGAACCCAGATGCGGGTGGTGGCGGGTTTGCCGAGGTGAATCTGAAGTCCAGCGACCGAGAGCGTCATGGTCTCGTCGTATTCGCGGCGTCGGACGCGGACGCGGGCGCCGGGCCGGAGCTGCAACCCGGCGAGAAACTGGAGGAACCTGGGATCCTTCTCGTAAACGCAGAGGATTTCCGCATTGTCGCCGGCTTTCATTTCCGAGAGCTGCACGGCGCCGTTTTTGCGGCGCAGCTTGGCCAGGCCGCCCAGCAACGGCACGCCGTGGGGACAGTAGCCATCCTTGCCGAAGCGCGCGAGCAGCAGTGCCTCCACTTCGGGCGAGATGCCGTGCTCGAGTCGCTCGGCCTCCTCGTGCGCCTTGGACCATTCCAGGCCGATCACCTCGGTGAGTAGCTTTTCGGCTAGCTGGTGGCGCAGGGCCAGGTGCTCGGCGAAGCTGCGGCCCTTGCGAGTGAGCTGGATTCGGCCCTCGCGCCCCACGCGGAGATAATCGTCGCGGGTCATGCGCTTGAGCGCCGCGGTCACCGCGGGCGGCGTGACGCCGAGCTCCTCGGCCAGCCGCGCGCTGATGGGCACCTGTTCTTCCTGGATAATCTCCCAGATGGCCTTCAGGTAATCTTCCTGGGAGACGCTGGTCTTTACGCGGCGCAATCCGCCTCCTCTTCCCGCGGCGCTTCAGGCCTTGCGCGGCTGCTTCTTCTGCCCCTTCGCCTGACGCCGCAAGCGATCGGCCAGCCCGGTCAGCCGCCCTTCGATATCATCGCAGATCTGGCGGTTCATCTGGAAATCTGCGAAGTAGGGGTCGCGCACGTTCCAGTCTTCGACCTTAGCAGGCTCGGCGGGAAAAATCGTCGCCCCGGGCTTTCCGCTCATGTTGATGATCAGGTCGGCGGCACGGCAATCTTCTTCGCGGAGCTGTTTGGAGTACTGGCCGTCCATCGGCACGCCGCGTTCCTGGAGGACCTTGCCGGTTTGCTCAGCGATCTCGCCAAAGGCCGCGGTGCCGGCGCTCGAGGCTTCGATGACGTCCGAGGCCGAGTGGCGCGCCAATGCCTCGGCCATCTGGCTCCGGCAAGAGTTCCCGATGCACACGAAGAGCACCTTGGTCTTGCGACGCGTCTTGGCGACAGATTTTCCGGGCATACCAATCACACTTTAGCGCCTTTGCGCCGGCAAACAAAGGGACGTCTCTCTATGGGGTGACCCTCGCGCTGGCGTACCACCGCAGACCATCAAGAGGATGACGCGGATTTCGCCGGCGCAGGCTCCGGTGCGAGTTCGGGCTGGCCAGCGGCCAGGCGCAGGAAATATTCGTGCACGGTGGTGTCTCCGGTCAGCTCGGGATGGAATGTCGCGGCGAGCACGCGGTCCTGCCGCACCAGCACCGGCCGGCCGCCGTATTCAGCCAGCACTTCGACGCCGCGGCCCACCTGCTCGATCACCGGCGCGCGGATGAAAACCATCTCGAGCGGCGCGTCCTTCAGCTTCGAAGAACCGTAAGCTACCTCACTGGCCACTTGCCGTCCGTAAGCGTTGCGCGCCACAACCAGGTCAGCGAGTCCCAACGAAGGCTGCCCAGGATTCTTGACCTCGCGAGCCAGCAGGATGGTCCCCGCACAGGTTCCAAACAGCGCGCCGCCGCGCGCCGCCAGCGCGCGGATGGCCTTCTCGAGGCCCTCGTCGGTGAGGAATTTCAGTTGCGTGGTGCTTTCGCCGCCGGGGAGGATCAGCGCGTCCACGCCGGCCATGTCCGCGGGCGCCCTGACCAGGACGTGCTCCACGCCTAGACGCGCCAGCACCGCCGCATGCGCTTCGTAGTCTCCTTGCACGGCCAGGATACCGATCCTCATCGCCAGCCTCTACCAGCCGCGCGTCTGCAAGAGTTCCTTTTCGTCGAGCTGGCGCACGTCGAGCCCCTTCATGGCCTCGCCCAGCTCCTCAGAGGCCTCGAGCACGACCTTGGGATTGTCGAAGTGCGTGGTCGCCTTGACGATGGCCTTTGCGCGCGTCTCCGGATCCGACGACTTGAAGATGCCCGAGCCGACGAACACGGCCTCGGCCCCGAGTTGCCGCACCAGCGCGGCATCGGCGGGAGTGGCGATGCCGCCAGCCGAAAAATTCGGCACGGGCAGCTTTCCGACCTTGGCCACTTCGCGCACGAGCTCGAGCGGTGCGCCCAGCTCTTTCGATTGGTGGATCAGCTCGTCGTCACGCATCGTGGTGAGGCGGCGCATCTGGCCGACGATGGCGCGTATGTGACGCACCGCCTCGACGATGTTGCCCGAGCCCGCTTCGCCCTTGGTGCGGATCATCGCCGCGCCTTCGGCGATGCGCCGCAGCGCCTCGCCCAGGTTGCGCGCGCCGCAGACAAACGGAACCTTGAAGTCGTGCTTCCAGATGTGGTTCTCATCGTCGGCAGGCGTCAGCACCTCGCTCTCGTCGATGAAGTCCACCTCGAGCGCTTCGAGCACTTGGGCCTCGGCGAAATGCCCGATGCGCACCTTGGCCATCACCGGGATGCTCACCGTGGCCATGATCTCGCGGATGATCTTGGGCGAGGCCATGCGCGCCACGCCGCCTTCCTTGCGGATGTCAGCGGGCACACGCTCGAGCGCCATCACCGCGCAGGCCCCGGCCTTCTCGGCGATCCCGGCTTGCTGGGCGTTGGTCACGTCCATGATCACGCCGCCCTTGAGCATCTCCGCCAGACCCACCTTCACGCGCCACTGGTTGTTCACCAGCGTGCTGCTCTGATTCCCGTCCGTCGGTTGCATGTTCCCTCTCCCCGAACGATTCCCTATCGTTCTTCGCCTAATTCAAATTTGAACTTTCTAACGTTTGCGTGTCGCTCCGGCACGTTTCCCGCGCCGTCCCTGTTCTACCGCCACCGCACGCGTGCGGGAAACTCACACCTTGAGCTTCCCCGGATCGATGACCACAAACCTGCCCCGGCCGCGCGCGAGGAGTTCCCCGGCCGCGTTGCGGATCTCGCCCTGATGAAACAACTGGCGGCCCTCGCGGCCGCCCTCGAAACCTTCCACGATAATCTCCTCGTCCACGCGAATGGGTTTGAGGTACTCGATATTCAGCTCTGCGGTCACCGCGCGGACGTCGCTGAACCTGGAAACCTTGCTCATGGCCTCATCGAGCACCGTGGCGATGATTCCGCCGTGAATGAAGCCCGCCCCACCCTGGTACTCGGCCCCCAGCCGGAAGCGGCCCACGACGCGCCGCCGCACGGCGTCGCGGTCGAACGCCAGCCGCATGCCGCGCGGATTGGCCTCGCCACAGCCGAAGCACGGGTTGGTTGGGTTCACCTCCGCCATCGCTACACCAGCGCCACGTGCGCGCCTTCGGTGCGCCGGGCCCCGCGCTGCCGTTTGCGCATTTCAACCCGCAGCATCTCGCCGAGGGTGGCCACGCCGCGTGCGATGCGCCGTTCGTCGAGCCCGGCGAATCCGAGCCGTAGCGTGTTGGGTTGCGGGTTCTGAAAGTAGAAGTAGCGGCCGGGCGCAAACAACACGCCGCGCTCACGCACGTGAATCAGCAGCTCGCTGGCATCGAATCCGAGCGGCAGTTCAACCCACAGGCACATGCCGCCCTCGGGCCGGGTCCAGCGCGCGTCCGCGGGAAGGTGTTTCCCGAGAGCAGCCTCGAGCGCCGCCAGCCGGCTGGCATACACCTTGCGCATCCGCGCCAGGTGCCGCACCAGCAGGCCGCGCCGCATAAACTCGGCCAGCGTGGCCTGAGAGAGTTGATCGGTGTGAAGGTCGGTGGTCTGCTTGACCAGCCGCAACCGCTCGATGACGTTTTCCGGCGCGACGATCCAGCCGACACGCAAGCCCGGAAAGGCAACCTTGGAGAAGCTGTCGATCTGGATGACCAGGTTGGTCCTATCGAGTTGCTTGAGGCAGGGCACCTTCTCGCCGCGGAGGCGGAGCCGCGCGTAGATGTGATCCTCGACGACAGGCACCTGGTGGCGCGAAGCGATCTCCAGCAACCGGCGCCGCTCGGCGAGCGGCAGCGTCGTACCGGTGGGATTCTGGAAGTCGGGCGTGAGCACCATGAGCTTCACGCGGTTGGCGATCAATGTGGCCTCAAGCGCCGCAACATCCACGCCCACCGGGCCGCCCGAACCGTTGGTGGCCGTGCCGGTGCGCACCGGCACGCCGAGGCAGCGCACCCGCGCGCCGGCGAAGATGGCGATGGCCCCGGGGTAAGCCGGATTTTCGAGCAGCACCGCGTCGCCCGGCCTCAGGAAAGCCTTGCAAAGCAGGTCGAGGGCCTGCTGGCAGCCGTCGGTGATCAGGAGATTCTCGTCCCGCGCGGCAATTCCCTCGCCTCGCAGCATCTGACTCAACACGTCTTTGAGCGGCGGGTAGCCGTCCGAGGGCCCCAGCCGGAGAATCTCGGTGGCCTCGCGCCGCAGCACGGTGTTGCAGCAGGCGCGTAGTTCCTGCACGGGAAAAAACTCCGGCGCGGGCCGTGCCATGAGGAACGAGACGTCATGCTCGGCCGACTCCTGGGTCAGACGGCTCAGAATCTCTTCGCCGCGATCGTCAGCAAACAGTGACTCCCAGCGCACGCCGCCGTTGCCGCCGAGGGCCGGAGGAGGCGGAGTGATCTTCAGCGGCAGCGCGCTGCCGCGGATAAACGTGCCCCGGCCAACATGTCCCTGGATCAGCCCTTCGGATTCGAGTTCGGCGTAGGCGTTGGCGACGGTGGTGCGATGCACGCCAAGGTGGGCGGCCAGCTCGCGGCTGGCAGGGATGCGGTCGCCGGGCCGCAGGTCGCCCGTGTGGACGAGCGCGCGAAGCTGGTCACGCAGCTGGATGTAAAGGGGAACGTGGCTTTCGGGTTGCAGTTGGAGCGGCAGCATTGGCTGTTTCCTACCAGCCAAACTACTCTAACATTGTGGCATGTAAAGAGCCAATTTGTCTTCTATGCGGAGTTGCCCTGCGCGGCCTCGCGCAGGCGGTATCGCTGGATCTTTCCGGTGGCGGTCTTGGGGAGTTGCTCGAGAATATGAACCTCCTGCGGGCACTTATAGCGGGGCAGGCGCTGGCGCGCGAAATCTCGAATCTCCTCGGCAATGGCGCGATCGGCCCGGGCCTCCACCCGGAGAACCACGTAAGCGATTGGGCGCGTCAGGCCACCGCCGCCGGACGCCACCACCGCAGCCTCGGCCACCATGGGATGGCCGAGCAAGGTGTTCTCCACTTCCCCGGGCGAAACCCACATCCCGGCGACCTTCATCATATCGTCGGCGCGCCCGCAATAGTGGTAGAAACCTTCTGGGTCACGGAAGAACTTGTCTCCCGTCACCACCCAGTCGCCGCGCATGGTGCGCGCGGTCAATTCGGGCTTCTGCCAGTAGCCGGCAAACGCGCTTTGGCCCGCGACCCAGAGATTGCCGATCTCTCCGGTGGCCACCGGCTCACCCGCGTCGTCCACGATGCGCGCCGCGTAGCCGGGCACCTCCACCCCGCAGGTCCCGGGGCGCGCCTGGCCCGGACGGGTAGAGAGAAACATGTGCAGCATCTCGGTCGATCCAATGCCATCCAGGATGGCCATACCAAAACTTTCTTGAAACCGCGCGAAGATCTCTGCGGGCAGCATCTCGCCGGCGGAAACGACCAAGCGCACAGAGGAGAAATCGACCGGCACGCCCCTGTCGGCCTCGCGAAGAAGCGCGGCATAGAAGGTGGGCACGGCAAAAAAGATCGTGGGCCGATGCCCCGCGACCATCTCGATCACCTTCTCCGCCTTCGGCGGTTCCGGATTGAGCAGCGTGCACGCTCCCACGGAAAACGGAAAATACATCCCGTTGCCCAAACCGTAGGCGAAGAAAAGTTTGGAGACCGAAAACGTCAGGTCGTCCGGCCGCAACCCCAGCACACCGCCCGCGAAGGCCTGCGCCGTGACCAGCATATCTTTGTGCTGGTGCACCGCGGCCTTGGGCTGGCCGCCGCTTCCCGAGGTGTAGAGGAAAAACGCCGTGTCGGTGGGCTTGGTCGGATGCGGCTTCAGCTCCGCGGACGCTGCGCCCACCCATTCCGCCCAGTTCAGAAACTTGCCCCGTGTGTACCTGCCCGGCGGACTGTCCGGCGCCTCGCCAACCACCGCGACCCGTTCGAGCAGCCCGGCCTCGCCAGTAGCCAGGAATTCGGCGAGCGCGTTCTCGTGCACGATCGCTATCTTCGCGGCCGAATCGGCCAAGTAGTAGGCGTAGTCCGCCGCGCGTACCATGGAGTTGACGGGAACAGCCACCGCGCCGATCTTTGCTGCGCCGAAGAAGGCAGCGATGAACTCCACCGAATCGGGCAGTGCAATCAGCACGCGGTCGCCCGGCTGACAGCCTTCGCTGCGTAGGGCATTTCCGGCGCGATTGGCGAGCTCGGCGAGCTCCCGATAGCGCACGACCTTAGGCTCGCCAACGACGGCCACACGCGAGCCGTGCTCGCGCGCGGGCCGGTCGAGGAAGTACGCACCAATATTAAGAGGATCCGGAAAGGACGCCGGGACACCAGGCGGCATGTGCCTATTCTACTTGCTTGGTTGCGACTGTCCCAGCTTTCGCAACCGCTCCTGCAGCTTCCGGCGCAACGGCGCCGGAGTATTGGGATTGAAGGCCACCAGATACCAGAGCGGCTGGCTGCGGTCGCGGCTCAGCCAGGCCAGGGTGGCGGCGTCGGCGTTGGGATGGCGTGCCACATTCTCGCGGATGGCCGCGTAGGGGTGCTTGGCCAGATGCCCCAGCGTGCGGGCCGAAACTTTGGGGTGCTCGCTGATCAACCGCAGAAGGTAGAAATCGCTCTTGGGCGCTTCCTTGGCCAGTTTATCGAGCATCTCCGCTTTCACGTCCGCGCTCAGCACTAGGCCCACCTTCTCATCCCATGAGGAGTTGATCTGGTTCAGTTCCCGGGTGCGCGCGTGGATGAGTTCTTCGAGCACGCGACGCTCCTGTTGCAGCCGGTTGTGAGGCAGATCGGTGCTCTCCAGGGAGTCCAGCACGCGCAGCAGGTGCTGGCGTTCCCCGAAAACGATCTGCGAGGCCCGCATCGTCGTGCCCTTGTCTTTGGTCTGCACCAGATCGGAGCGTCTCATGCCATCCTCACAAGAGTAGGCCGAGGGCGCCGGCCAGCCCGGCAAGTTCCTCGTCCCGAATTAGAAGGTTGTCTGACACCAGCTCTTTGCCGGCCTCGATTGCCTGCTTCAGATAAAGGCCGGCGAGGTCAATCTTCTCCTCACGGCTGAAGTAGCGGCGGCCACGCTGGAACCTCCTCAGCGCATCCCCGGAGATCCCCACCACCGCGTCCTCCTGTTCGACACGAAAGAAGTAGAGCTCGGGCTGATCCCCCCAAGCTAGGAAGCCGGACTTTTTGAACTCGACGGCCCGCCGTATCCCCGTCGGGCCAGCCGCTTCGAAGCGTTCATAGACCGGCTCGTAAACCAATCCGGATTATCCAACCGACCGCGTTTTGAGTAAAGTTGCCCGGTTGCCGCCGGTTCCATCCCCGCAATAGAAAGGCCTAGTACCAAGAAAACGCCGGCCATTCGCTGCCCGCTTACGCTTCTTCAGTCAGCGCGCAAGTGATTGTAACTACATGCTTTAACATGACACTTATTGGGCCGACCGGCTCTGACCCCGACAGGATGCCGCCAGACAGGGCGAGAGTTCGAACCCGAGCGTGCTGGCCACAACGGTCTCTGGGTTCGCTCCAAATGCCATCCAATCCTCATTCCAAGCCCGTAGAGCGTCCCCGCCAACCCGGGAGAACTGGGGAGGCCCCGGTCAGCTCTATGGCACGCGCAGTTCGCGTTGGTCGAGTTGCGGTACTCTCGGGAAAAGCGTACCTTCAAAGGCACCCCCGGGGAGACTATTGCAACGGTTCGGGAGGAGACACCCGATGTCCGCCTTCGATGACCACAAGGAAGAGCTCGAGCATTACGAGCAGATGATGGGGCCCCACCGGGGTCGCCTGGCGATCAGCCTGGACCGGCTCACCAACGCACTGGTTCTAGTCGGCCAGCACGGAGTCTACTGCCACAGCAACCGCGACCCCGGGAAACCCACCATGGACATCAAGCTCATCACCGAAGAGCTCCGCAAAGCCAAGGAGCTGATACAGAGCGTCATGGAAGCACTCCGCGCCCAACGGGAAAGCCAGCAGCGAGCCAATTAGCCCCGCCGGACAGCTGGGGCGAAATCATCAGAAGCGCAGGAAGGGGTTGGTCTCACGCTCCTGGCCGATCGTCGTGGGTTCGCCGTGGCCGGGATAGACCAGAGTGTCATCCGGCAGAGCAAGAAGCTTGTGTTCGATGGAGCTGAGAATGTCCTTGAAAGAGCCGCCCCAGAGGTCGGTACGGCCGATGCTCCCCGCGAAGAGCGTGTCACCGGCGAACAGCGTGCCAGGCTCCGCGCCGTCCTTGCGGCTCGCATCCGCAGGGAGATAGAGGCAGACGCTGCCGCGGGTGTGGCCGGGCGTGTGCATCACGCGCGCCTCATAGCAACCCCAGCGAACCGCGTCCCCCTCACGCAGCGGGCCGTCCATCTGAACGCTCTCGGGCACGGGCATGCCGATCCACGAGGCCTGTACGTCCAGGCGGCGGTAGAGTGCAAGGTCTTCCGAATGCATCAGCACCGGCGCGCCGGTGGCCTTGCGCATTGCGTGCAGGCCGCCGACGTGGTCAATGTGTGCGTGCGTATTCAGGATCGCCCGCACGTTCAGCTTGTGCCGGGTGACGATCTCCAGGATGCGTTCCACCTCATCGCCGGGATCGATGACGATGGCCTCGCGCGTTTCTGGATCGCCCACCACCGAACAGTTGCACTGCAACCAGCCCACCGGCAAGATTTCGTGGATCATCTTCTGGGTCATGGGGTGCCCGCCATCGAACGCCAGTATAGCATCGCGGTCGCGCAGCACAGACGGGTGGAAGCCCCTTCGGGTGCCCCCGAAGCGAATTCCGGTCCTCTCTGCTAGACTAACTGGTAGAACCGGCCGCGAGGCAAAGACCCTGGCGATGGCTCTGGAAAACCCATTGCGCGCATGGCACGAGAAGGCGGGCGCGGCCTCGAGCGAATACTTCGGCTGCCTGCTCCCGAAACGCCTCGGCGATATTGCCGCCGAATACCGCCTGGCTCGCGAAACCGTGGCGCTGGTGGATACCAACTACCACGCGCTCATCTACGTGGATGGCCCCGATCGCGTCCGGTACCTGAACGCGCTGCTCACCAACAACATCAAAGACCTGGCCGCCGGCCAGGGCAACGTCTCCCTGCTGCTCAGTGCCCAGGGGCACATCCTCGCTGAGATCGAGACTTACGCGCTGACCGATCGCCTGCTCACCCTCTCGCACGCCCTCGCGCGTGCGCGCACGGCTCAGACTCTCGAGAAGTTCATCATCATGGACGATGTCACCCTCGATGACGTCACCGAGCGTCTCGGCTCGGTGGCGCTCGAAGGGCCTCAGGCGGCAGCCATGCTCCGCGGCCTGGGCGGGCCCGATCTCGAAACCATGGAGGACCGCGCTCACTCCGACGCGAAGATAGCTTCGATTCCCTGCCGCGTGATTCACAAATCGCTGTTTGGTGAGAAGGGCGCGGAACTCGTCGTGCAACGCAACCAACTTACCGCACTCTGGCAGGCGCTTCTCGAGGCGGCGCGCGCGTATGACGGCGGGCCGATCGGCTATGCCGCGCTCAATGCGCTGCGGCTCGAGGCGGGCATCCCCTGGTTCGGATACGACTTCGACGATAAGTACATCCCGCATGAGGCGACGCTCGAGACCAGCCACATCAGCTACACCAAGGGCTGCTATACCGGCCAGGAAATTGTCGAGCGGGTGCGCTCGCGCGGGCACGTCAACCGCCGCCGAGTCGGATTGCGCTTCGCGGGCCTGGCCATCCCGGAATCTGGCGCCGCGCTCTCTGCCGGCGGCAAGGAGGTGGGCCACATCACCAGCGCAGCGCGCTCACCCGCTCTTGATTGTGTGATCGGCATGGGGTATCTCCGCCGGGAGCACAATGCCCTCGGCAGCCAGGTGCAATGGGCCAGCGGCGAGGCCGAAGTCATCGAGCTACCTGTCGCTGCGGTCAAGACCGCGCAGCGTACCCAGGAGTCCTAGAGACAAGCGGCCTTCAACGTTCAGCGTTCGGGAATCATCGTTGAACACTTTATCCGGGGCCAGGATTTCAGAATTGAGAGTTTAATCGCTGATCACTAGGCGAGGTTGAGCGCCTTGCGGAAGCTGCCGCGCTCGGAGGCGATCTTTCTCTGGAGTTGCAGGATCGCAAAAAGCAGCGCCTCGGGCCGTGGCGGGCAGCCGGGTACATAGACATCCACCGGAATCACCTGGTTGACACCCTGAACGATGGCGTAGTTGTCGAAAACGCCGCCGGAAGTGGCGCACGCACCCATCGAGATGACCCACTTCGGCTCGGGCATCTGGTCGTAAAGCTGCTTGATGACCGGAGCCATCTTCTGGGAGACCCGGCCGGCGATGATCATCAGGTCGGCTTGGCGCGGCGAGGGGCGGAAAACCTCCGCACCGAACCGCGCGATGTCGTAGCGCGAGGCGGCCATGGACATCATCTCGATGGCGCAGCAGGCCAGGCCAAAGCCCAGGGGCCAGATGGAGTTCTTCCGCGCCCAATTAACCGCCTTGTCGAGCACGGTGAAGATGATGCCTTCTTCAGCCAGGAGTTTCCCTAAATCGTCCGGCCGCTCCAGCGTCGCATTTTTGCCCAGCGCCTGGCTCATTGATACCCGCTCCCGAGCACGGTCATTTTCTCACAACGGGCCGACGGCCACAAATGCACACTGAGGTGGCTGACAGCAGACCTGAAAGGCCACGGCCACGCGGATCAGGGATTCAGGACGATTTTGCCGAACTGCTCGCGCTTTTCAAGCAGTTCGTGGGCGTGGGCGCACTGCGCGAGCGGCAGGACGCGATCAATGACGGCATGTAGCTTGTGTTCGCCGACCAGCTTTAGCACGATGTAGAGCTCGGCCTTGCTGCCCATGTAGGAACCGAGGATCGTAAGGTTTCGGCCAAAGACGAACCGCAGGTCGAGCTTGGCCTCGTAGCCGGTGGTGGCGCCGCAGGTGACCAGCCGGCCGCCGGGCGCGAGGCTGGCCACGCTCATATCCCAGGTGGCGATGCCGACGTGCTCGAATACCACATCCACGCCACGCCGGTCAGTGAGGCGCTTGACCTCGGCCAGGATGTTCTGTTTGCTGTGGTTGATGGTCTCGTCGGCGCCGAGCGCGCGGGCTTTCTGGAGTTTTTCGTCGCTGCCGGCCGTGGCGATCACGCGCGCACCGACCAGCTTCGCAATCTGGATGGCCGCGCTGCCTACGCCGCTACCCGCTCCGAGCACCAGGATCTCCTCGCCCGGTTGGAGTTGTGCAAGGGCGATGAGCATGTGCCACGCGGTCAGGAAAACCAGCGGCACTGCCGCGGCCTCGTCAAAGCTGAGGTCGCCCGGGATCGGGATGCAGTTCACCTCCGGCGAGCGCACATACTCGGCGCAGCCGCCGTCCACCATGTACCCGAAGTTGCTGTACTTCCGGCAGCGATTATCGGCGCCGCCCAGGCACTGCGGGCATTGCCCGCAGGAAATCCCCGGGGCCAACACCACCTTCTGCCCGACCTTGACGCGGGTGACCAGGTCGCCGACTTTGGCGATCTCACCGGAGATGTCGGTGCCGGGAATGTGCGGCATGTGAAAGGTAATCCCCGGCAGCCCGCGGCGCACCCACAGGTCCAGGTGGTTAAGCGCGCAGGCGCGTACGCGCACGAGAACCTCGGTGGCGTTGATCCTGGGCTCAGCCACTTCGGTGTAGCGCAATACTTCCGGCCCGCCGTGCTCGGAGAAGACAATCGCTTTCATCGAGGGACCTCCGCGAGGGTTTGAGAAACGGCTACGTTAGCACCTGCCCCGGGAGGTGTCTAGCGCGCCTTGCCCGGCGGATTGACACCCGCGGCGGCCAGCCGTAACCTAGTTGTCAGGGGAGACGGGCGTGGACCTTTTTGAAGAAATCGTGCGACTCCGCCGTGAGGGCAAGCGCGCGGCGCTGGCGACCATCGTCCACACCAACGGTTCGATCCCCAGCTACGAAAGCTCACGGATGCTGGTGCGCGAGGACGGCTCGATCGCCGGCACGGTCGGCGGCGGCTGCGTCGAAGCCGAGGTCTGGGCGGCGGCCAAGGAAGTGATCCGCGCCGAAGCCCCGCGCAAGATGACCTTTAACCTGAACAATGAGGCGAGCTACGATAACGGCCTGATTTGCGGGGGCACGCTGGAGATTTTCGTGGAACCCATCCTGCCCCAGCCGATGCTGTACATTTTTGGCGGCGGCCACGTCTCGATGGCGCTGGCGCAGGCGGCGCACGCCGCCGGCTTCGCCATTGGCGTCATTGACGACCGCGAATCGTTCGCCAACGCCGAGCGTTTCCCGATGGCGGGCGAGATCTACACCAACTACGAAGACGCCCTCGCGAAGCTCAAACCCAACGCCTCGAGCTACCTGGTGATCGTCACGCGCGGGCACCGGGACGACATGCGTGTACTGGCCTGGGCCGTGGGCACACCGGCGCGCTACATTGGCATGATCGGCAGCAAGCGCAAGGTGCTCTCCATCTATAAGGCGCTCGAAAAGGACGGTGTCCCGGCGGAAAAGTTCGAGCGGGTGCACGCGCCTATGGGTCTCGACATCGGTGCTCTCACGCCAGAAGAAATCGCCATCAGCATCAGCGCTGAGCTGATCGGCATCCGCCGCAACGCCGCTGGCCTAGCCCACAAGTCCCTGCAGCTACCCAAAGCCAGCCCGACGTCCGCGGATTGATCCTTACATGCTCGCCGCTGTCATCCTCGCCGCCGGAGAATCGCGGCGCATGGGCTCGCCCAAAGCGCTGCTCGACTTTCAGGGCCGACCGTTCCTCGAGCACTTGATGAATGCCACGCGTCACCCGAAAGTTGGCCTGACGCGCGTGGTGCTGGGAGCCAACGCCGAGGAGATCGCCAGCAAACTCAAACTCGATCCTTCCACCGTTGTGGTCAACCCGCAGTGGGAACGGGGCCAGCTCTCGTCCATCCACGCGGCCCTGCGCAGCCTGCCGACCGGTGCGACCGACGGCATGCTGCTCTGCCTCGTGGATCATCCGCTGATTACCGCCGCATTGGTGGCCGAGCTGATCGAGAAGTTCTACGCCGCGGGCAAACTGATCGTCGCGCCCACCTACGAGGGCAAGCGCGGCCACCCGGTGATCTTCGCCAGCCCGCTCTACGCCGAGTTGCTGGCTGCGCCGCTCGACACCGGCGCGCGGGTGGTGGTCTGGGCACATGCGGCTGACGTGCTAGAAGTGCCCACGGTCGAAGAAGGCGTCGTGCTCAACCTCAACGACCCCGAAGCGCTTCAGCGCGCCCTCCGCAGCTCGTAGCAGCGCGACCCGCCGCGTCCTCCCGGTACTAGGCAGGATGGCAGGCTGCTGCCAGGCGCTACACCACTGGTGCCTTGCGTAGCGGCGCCCTTCAGGGCGCCAGCCCCAGCGCCGACGTTCTTGCCGTACCGTCGGCGTGTTGCCGCCAATTCACGTTGGGTGGCAGCGCGCCGAAGGAAAAAAACGCCCGCGGGACACTGGCGGTACAAAACCTGCCCCGCAACGTCGGGGGGCACGGGCCGCAGCATCCCTCGCGGCGTTGATGCCGACCGGAAGCGAGAGACTCGAAAGGACGCTGGAATTGAAGGCCAAGGCTCGGCTAGACCAGGGCGGCGAGGACGGCTTCGAGAGCGTCGCAGGCGAGCTGGCTGCCGTGGACGGTGGCCGGGGGCAGGCCGCCGAGCGCGTCGGAGATTTGCATGGGGGTGATGGCGCGGAGTTCGTCCAGTGTCTTGCCGCGAATAAGCTCGGTGAGCAGCGAGCTGCAGGCAATCGAGGTGACGCAGCCGCGCGTCTTGAAGCGGGCGCCGGCGATGCGTCCCCCTTCGACGCGCACGGCCAGCCGCAGGATGTCGCCACAGGCCGGGTTGCTGACCTCGACGGTC
>JBGPZW010000213.1:0-3513 GCA_041493955.1 Terriglobia bacterium | reverse complement strand
GAAAAGCTCGCACAGGATCGTGAGCGGGTTGGGCACTGCGCCGCCGAATACGCCGGAGTGCAGGTCCTGCGCCGGCCCGGTGATTTCGATCTGGTAGTAGTTCAGCCCGCGCAAGCCGTAGGTGATCGAGGGCACGCCGCGACCCAGCATCGAAGTGTCGGAGACCACCAGAGCGTCGGCCTTTAGCCGCTGCTTATTCTGTGTGACGAAGTCCCACAGGCTCTCGCTGCCCACTTCCTCTTCGCCCTCGATCATCACCTTAATGTTGATGGGGAGTTTCCCGGCAGTCTTCTGCAGTGCTTCGAGCGCTTTAAGGTGGATGTGCACCTGGCCCTTGTCGTCGGCCGTGCCGCGCGCGAAGAGATTGCCGTTGCGCACGGTGGGCTCGAAAGCCGGCGAAGTCCATAGCTCGAGCGGCTCGGGCGGCTGCACGTCGTAGTGACCGTAGAACAGTACAGTGGGCTTGCCCGAAGCCTTCAGCGATTCGCCATAGACCAGCGGGTTCATCTTTGTCGGCACGATCTCGACCGCGTCCATGCCGGCGGCGCGCAGCTTGTCGGCCACCCACTTGGCGGCACGCTCAATGTCGGGCTTGTGTTCGCTCTTGGCGCTGACGCTGGGGATTCTCAGGAATTCATACAGCTCGTTCAGATTCGCATCGCGATGGCTTTCTATGTATTCCGTAAGATTCATGATGGTCTCCTCAGGGTTACCAACAGGGTGCAGCAATTCATTCCGCGCCATTCGCGGCAAGGGCTGTCTGCTCACTAAGACAAGCGCAGCCCCGGCGAGGTTCCGATTCTACGGATACTCAGCAAGGCTGAGCAAGGGAAATCCCGGGCCGGTTTGGGGCCACGCGGGTTCTCGGGAAGCACACCGAGGCAACAGGAGCATTGACGGGGCCCCGAAGCTGCCGCAGCATGACTTCATCATGTCCGACGTCCAAACTCCCCCGCAGTTCGATAAGGCTCGCCGCAGCTCGCGCATGTTTATGCGCGTGCGCGTGGTGGCCGCGGGCAAAAATCAGGAGGGCCGCAAGTTCCGTGAGGCCTGCGAGACGATCGTCATCAACGCCCACGGCGGCCTGCTCTACCTCAACCAGCCGCTCGAAAACGGCGCGATGATCGTGCTCGCCAATCCCTTCACCCAGGAAGAGCAGGAATGCCGCGTCGTGTACCTGGGCGAGGCCGCCGAGAAGGGGCAGCGCGTCGGCGTCGAGTTTCTTTCACCCGCGCCGCATTTCTGGGGCGTCGAGTTTTCTCCGTCCGACTGGCCGCCCCGTTCCGAGCCCAATCAGCCCAACTAGTTCTTCCGCGCGCGGGCGCAAACCCCGGCTGGAAATCCCCGCCCGCCGAAGTCTTTCTTCACAGGTTTGCAGAAGCGCGCTCGGCAACGGTACACTGAGGTGCGGAGGAGTGGCCGAGCGGTTGAAGGCGGCGGTCTTGAAAACCGTTAGGCCCGAAAGGGTCTCGGGGGTTCGAATCCCTCCTCCTCCGCCACGCCTCTGGCATTCACCCGAGTTCTCTCCAGATGAGATGAACGGACTGCAAGCGAAGACCCCTTCAACGTACCCGTTATCTTTAGTGTCCTACCGGATTCACTCTGTCGCAGATGCGGAGACGACTCAGGCTAGAATGGCGCTTCGGTCGCCCGATGCGTCCCTCCCGGACAACGTGGTGGATTCTCGCTGCCTGGTTCTTGCTCGTAGGATCGTATGCGGCAATCTCCCTGCTGTTGAGCCCTGGCCCAGGCCTGACCAGTTTCGGCGACGTGGCCCAGTGCCTGGTGCCGCTGTTTGCCAATGCGTGCCTGCTGGTCAATGCGGGCTCATCCGATTGGCGCCGGAACGCCTTCTGGATGCTGCTGGCGCTGGGCTGTTCGCTGTGGATGGCCGGGCAGCTCCTGTGGACCTATTTCGAGGTCTATCTGCACCTGCCAGTGCCCAACCCCTTTGCCGGCGATGTGATTTTCTTCCTCCACGCGGTGCCCATGATCGCCGCGCTGACGCTGCAGCCGCACCGAAAGGAAACGGGCAGCAGCCTGCGCTTCGGCTACCTGGACTTCACCCTGCTGCTGCTCTGGTGGGTCTACCTGTACCTGTTCATCGTCATTCCCTGGCAATTCGTCCTGCCCAACGTCGCGTTGTACGGCCACAACTACAACGTGATCTACATGGCCGAAAACATGCTCTTCTTGGTGGGCCTGGGCCTGCTCTGGTTGCAGGCGAGAGGCCCCTGGCGCGCGGTGTACGCCAATCTGTTTGGCGCGGGATTTTTATACGCCGTTAGCTCCCTTGTAATCAACGTAGCCATCGACAAGCAGAACTACTACACGGGCAGCCTCTACGATATCCCGCTGGTGAGCTCGTTCGTATGGCTCGGCACCTCCGGCATTCTCGCCTACCGCATCTGCCCGAGCAGCGAGCCCGCGCGGTCTCGAGGCACCGACCAAACCGAGGCCTTCACAGCACAGCAACGCAACGAAGGCATCTGGCCGGCGCGGCTGGCCATGGCCGCGGTGCTTTCCCTGCCCCTGTTGGCGGCCTGGGCCATCTTTGCCGGCGACCAGCCACAGCCGGTGCGCGAGTTCCGCCTGCGCGTAACCCTAGCCACCATCGTTCCGCTGACCGCGCTGGTCTTCTTCCGGCAGCGCCTGGTGGATCAGGACCGCCTGCGACTGTTGAGCGCCTCGCAGGAATCGCTCGAGAACCTCAAGCGCCTGCAGATGCAGTTCGTGCAGGCCGAAAAGCTGGCCTCGCTCGGACAACTCGCGGCCGGCGCCGCCCACGAGATCAACAACCCGCTCACGGCCATCCTGGGCTACTCGGACCTATTGATTGACGATGCCTCAGCCGGAGAAAGGGCGCGATCGCTCGGGGAGAAAATCCGCGAACAGGCGCGGCGAACCAAGACGCTGGTCACCCACCTGCTCAGCTTTGCCCGGCGGGTGCCCGCCGAACGCACGCTGTTCGACGTCAACGCCGTGGTGAGCAGCGCCGTGCAGCTCCGCGGGCTGGACTTGCGCGGGAAAAACATTCACATCGACCTGCACACGGAGAGCGTTTTACCCGGCGTTCGCGGGGACCGCAATCAGTTGCTGCAGGTTTTCTTTCACATCATCAGCAACGCCGTGGACGCCATGGAAGAGGTGAGCGGCGGCACCTTGACGGTGCGCACACTGCGCGACCGGGCCAACGTGGTCATCGAGTTCTCCGATACCGGCCCGGGCATCAAAGAGCCGCACCTGGTGTTCGATCCTTTCTACACCACCAAGCCGGTGGGCAAGGGCACAGGTCTCGGTCTGAGCATCTGCTACGGCCTGGTACAGGAACACGGCGGTCAAATCGCCTGCTACAACGGTCACGAAGGCGGCGCCACGTTCCGCATCCAGCTTCCCGCCGTGCTGGCGCTGTTCCCGACGCGCGACGCCACGCCGATCCCGCCGGGAACGATCAAAGCGACCTAGCCCTTTCGGACCGCTGAGAAATCCTGCCGGAACAGTGTAGAATGCGCG
>JBGPZW010000023.1:0-31254 GCA_041493955.1 Terriglobia bacterium | reverse complement strand
CACGCGCCAGCCCAGCGGTGGCCAGCGCTTCCTTATGCCCGTATCTCCGGTCATGCGGTCCTCGATCCAGGCAGGGGCGACACGGATTGGAGTCGTGCTAACATCCTCTTTTCATTATCTTCCGTCTGGTGAGGCGCAACAAGTCCTGCGCTCCAAAAAAGCCAGCGGGGCGCCGGGCACACGCCGGAAGCGCCAGAAGGTCTTGCATGGAGAGCTTCATCCAGGAAATGAAGCGCTACCTCGGCTTCACCGAAGCCGACGCGAAGCACCTGCGCGAGCTCGGGCCGCGCATGGAGAAATATTTCCCGGAGCTGGCCGAGCGTTTCTACGCGCAAATCGCCCTGCATCCGGATGCCTCCCGCGTCCTCAGCGGCGGGGCGGCGCAGGTCGCGCGCCTCAAACAGACCCTGCAGCAGTGGGTTCGCGGGTTGTTCACCGGGGTGTACGACCACCACTACGAAGAGGATCGCTACCAGATCGGCTACCGCCACGTGCGCGTGGGTCTCGCGCAGAAGTACGTGATCAGCGCGATGGGCATCGTCCGTGCCAATCTCTCCAACTGCCTACTGCTGGAGTACCCCGCCAGCGACGAGCGCCTCCGCTACGCCCACTCGCTCAGTAAGATCCTCGACCTCGACCTCAACCTGATGTGCGAATCCTACATGCATGCCACGGTGCAGAACCTGCGTGCCCTCAACGAACAACTCGAGCGCGCCAACCGAGAACTGGCCGAAGCCAGCCGCATCAAGGACGATTTCCTGGCCCACACCTCGCACGAGCTGCGCACGCCGCTCAACTCCATCATGGGCTTCAGCAAGCTGATCCTCGACGGCCTGTGCAAGAGCCGCGAGGAGGAACAGGAGTTGCTGCGCGACGTCTTCTCCAGCGCCCAGCACTTGCTCGGCATCGTCAACGACATCCTGGATATCGCGCGCATCGAAGCGAACCAGGTGACCCTGCGTCTCGAGGACGTTGATCCGCAGCAGGTGCTCGATTCCACCCTGCCGCTGGTGGCCGTGCAGGCGGTCTCGAAAGGCCTCGAGCTGAAGGACCTCTCTGCGCGCCGCCCGCTGCCCCGCGTGCGGACCGACGAAGTGCGGTTGCGCCAGGTGCTGTTGAACCTGCTTTCCAACGCGGTCAAGTTCACCTCCCAGGGCAGCGTCACCGTCCGCGCCAAACTGACGGACACCCATCGGGACACACACTCCGGCCGCGCCTTCCTCCGCTTTGAGGTGGAAGACACCGGCATTGGCATTCCCCCGGAGAAGCGCGATCAGGTCTTCCTGAAGTTTGTCCAGGTGGATAATTCCCAGACCCGCCGCCATGGTGGCAGCGGCCTGGGTTTGGCCATCGCCCGCCGCCTAGTCGAGTTGATGGGCGGCGCCATCGGGCTGGAGAGCGGCAGCCAGGGCCGGGGCACGTTGGTCTGGTTTACGATTCCTGTGGTGCCGGAGGCGCCGCACGAAAGCTCCGATGCCCCCCGGCTTCCGGGGGCGGCGGTTCCCAACCGGTCATGACCCAGAAAAAACACCAGCCGAAAACGCAGCCGCGCACGGTGCTGATCGTCGAGGACAGTCCCCTCGTGGCGAAGTTCTATCGCATGGCGCTCGAGCGCGCCGGCGACTTCGCCTGCGTGGTCACCGAAGACGTATCGAAGATGCTGGCGGAGGTGGAGTCTGGGCGGGTGCACGTGGTTGTGCTGGACGTTTCGCTGAGCGGCACGGAATGGCAAGGCCGGCCGATCGACGGCGTCGAACTCTCCCGGTTGCTCAAGCAGCACGCCGAGACGCACACCGGACGCCCACTGCCCATCCTGCTCGCCACTGCGCATGCCCTGGCCGGCGACCGCGAACGCTTGCTCGCCGCTTCAGGCGCCGACGACTACCTGGAAAAGCCTGTTTTCGATCCCGCGCAGTTGGTTGGCAAAATCCTGAGTCTGCTGGGCTCGGCCTGAAAAGCGCCGGGGCCGTAATCGCATACCCGACCGTCGTCGTCCGGAGATTGGGCAGAACCACGAACAGCGGCGACTTCTCCGCGTAGAACATCTCGCGCCCCTCGTGCCGGTCCTGACAGATTGGGGGAGCGCCGAATCCGGAGAGGGGATGGTCGTTCCCCTCCCCGGAGACCAGCAGTTTAGAAGCGGTATTCGAGTGTGGCGGTGAAGACGTGGACCCGGTACGAGGGCTGATCCGCACCCAGGAAGATATACCGGGCCGCTGAGGTATCGCCGACGACGAAGCCCGGATAGAACGGGCTGGCCGTGAAAGTTGGGCTGGGAGAAGTCGAGCCGGTGAGCTGCCTGACAGGACAGCCGATCACGGCAGTGCCAGTGGCCGGGCTTATGCAACCCATGTAGGGCGTCATGGGCGAAGTCTGGAAGTCCTGGTTGTCGAACTGCTGGTAACGGTACTCCAGCTTCGGCATGAGGTTCTTCGTGAGCTTGAACTTGAAGACCGCCACGAGTTCATGAATCCGTGTGGTCGTCTCCGGATAGGGCAGGGCTGCGCTGGTACCAAGTAGGACGAACTTGTCCGGATCGCCTGCGGTGAGCCGAGTTGGATCGCCTAGGAATCGCGAAAAGACATTGCCCTTGCCTGCCGACAGAGAATAGTACGTCGTCAGATAGACCTTCCTCCCAAGATAGAGATCCACGCCCGCGGCGTAGGTGTCAAAGATGTCGCGATACGTGCTCTCCCAGTCGTTGTTGGCGCTGTCGCAACCGCCGGCAGAGCAGAAGGGGGCTGAGGTTGCAAACGGAGAGCGGTTCCGCGAGATCATTCTCTTGTGGTACCGCTCGTGCGTATATTCGGCGAACAGTGACACCTCCGGCGAGAGCGCGTAGCTCGCATCGAAGCTGTAGATGTAGGAGAGGTCCTTCAACGCCCCATAGAGGTAGTAGGGTCCCGCGGTTGCCGCGGCGCCCGTGAGGAAGTTAAGTGGCGTGGCGCTATTGGTGCCACCGGGCCGGTTGTAGTCGGCTTGGATCGTCTGGAAGCCCCCGGTGAAGGTGAACTTCTGTAGATTGTACTGCAAGGTGGCATCGGCACGGTTCAGCAGTCTGGCAGCCTCATCGAACCTGCGGCCGCAAGGATGATCGGTCGGGAAAATCCCTGCGGTCCTGGCGGTGGCGAGCGCCGTAGGGTCGCATTCGAGGCCTGCGGAAGCCTCATCCTCGTACATATCAGGCTTGCGGTTCGAGCGGCGGTAGGCAAACCGGAAGAGAAGGTCCTTGTGCGGGCTCAGGTCAGCAGCGGCGAAGACCGAGTTCTCGAAAGAGTGAGCCGCGTCGCGATGGGTACGGTCGAACCATTCACCTTCCCAGCCGACCTTCACTGAACTCCTCTTCGCGAGGAACCAGTCTCCGCTCACCTCGAACGTCTTCTTGTTGAAGCCGGGGTTGCTGCGGCCGAGGGTCGTTTGCGTAGAGCCGCTGCCGGAAGTAACAGTAGGGTCGCCCGGAGTCAACTGGGCAGTCGCCGCGGCGTTCGCGCCGATCGTATCTCCCAGGATCGGCATCAAGGTGAAGACCGGGGTGTTATTGTTGTAGTCGTAGTGGCGGTATTTCGCGGCGAACTGGACGTTCTTCACCGGATTGGCGATGAGCGTCCAGTTCATGGCCAGGGTCTGCTTCTGGCCATTCAGGCTAGCAGCCGGCAGCAGGCTCAGAGTCGTCGCCGGAATAGTAAGAGCGCCCGTGCTGTCCGGGAAGAAGATTTGTGAGTTGGCGCTGTAGGGCAGGAATGCGTCGTTCTGCCGCAGCCAGCCGGGGTTGACGGTACCCATTACACGCACGTACTTGCCCAGGTCAAATGCCCCGGCAAAGTTCAAGTAGTGCGCGTGGTTGCCGGGGTACAGATCCACCTGACCGCGAGCGGGCACAGCGCCAATGGAACAGCGAGCCGCCCCCGTGCAGCCGGAGGCTCCCGGAGCGAAGGTCAGCACCGGGACGTCAGCGGTAGCGAACGGGTTGTCGAACAAGAGGGCATTGATGTTGTTTTGGAGGAAAGACCCGGTATAGCCGAGTTGGACGCCCCAGTGCTTTTTCCCGTACCCCGCCATAACTTTGACCGTGTTGTTGAAGTAATCGATCGGCTCGGGCACCTCCGCGCCGGTGCCGGGGCTTTGCTGATTAAAGACACCCGAGGACTGGCTGCTGGCGCTGGCGCTGGGGCTGGGGTTGAACAACAGCCCGATCGGGCGGGTGCCCACCTCATTTTCACGCGAGAACAGGATCGAGGCATTCCAGTCCGGTGTTATGTCCCAGCTCGCCAATCCGGTTCCCGCCTTGCGCTGGATGGCTGGAACGATGAAGTTCTCGCCCGGCACCACCTGCGCCGCGATAAAGCCCGGCAAACTGATATTGATCTGCGCTGCCGTGCATGGGGGCGTGGCGCAAACCGTCGAGGACCTGTCCTGCAAAATCTGCTTCGTCGCTGGAAGAATGACATACACGCCCGGGCTGGTCTGGACGTAGAGGCTGCGGGACGTGTTGGTGTAGGTGTGTGGGGTCTCGTCGTAGCGGAACTGGATCTTGAACTTGCCGTATCGGCCGAAGGTGGCCAGATAGCTCTGGTTCTTGTAGAAGGTGCTCTGCGACTGCAGGCTCACATAGTTCTTCGAGCCGAGTATATCGTCAAAATTCGCGGAGAATCTGGGGACAACAAAGCCGCTCCTGTAATCGCTATATTCGTTGAATTTCGAGGTGATCGGGTCAGGGGCAAACGGAAGATCCGGGCGCCCATACACATCGCCCCGGACATGCCGGACCCCAAACTCGACGCTTCCACGCAATGGCGGTTCGGCGGGTGCGGGCGTTGCGGGCATTTCCTGGCTGAACAGCAGAGCTGGGACGAGCAGCAGCGCGAGCAGTACCAGTATCGTAGGTTGTCTCATCAATTTCATTGCTCTCTCCTTCCTAGCGCAGGAACTTGTTCCCGGATGGATGATTCGATCCGTGGAGCGTCGAATGGCAGTTCGTGCAACCCCGGTTGAAATCCCGGATGGCGTTGAGGAGTGTCGGGGTGGTTGGGTGACGACTGGCGACGTGGCAGGTATCGCAAACGCGAGGCATGCGCACCTTCAGCAACTGCGGGTTGTTGGTGCCGTGTGCTTCGTGGCAATTGGCGCAGTTTTCCATCACCGGCGGGTGCTCCCAGAGGAAGGGACCGCGCCGTTCGGTGTGGCACGTGAGGCAGTTCTCGTTGGTCGTGCTCTGAATCAGCTGCTTCGGGTTGGGAGTGCCGTGCGGGTTGTGACAACTGGTGCACGTCACCTTGCCTTCGCGATACGGCATGTGCGAGGAGCGCTGCAACTGCGCGCGGCGCATCTGGTGGCACTGCAGGCAGAGTTCCGGCTGCGACTTCTTGACGCCCTTGTTCTCGGTGAGCGGAGCGCTATAGCGGACATCGCCAGACACCGCCCGTTGGATTTCCTGCTTCACCTGGTGGCAGTCCACGCAGGCCATCGCGCGCGATTCGTGCGGGCTGCCCTTCCAGAACAGCCGGTTGCCGCGCGCATGACACGCTAAGCAAGTGGCGTTTTGCTCTTCGATCGAGTTATTGGAATCCTTGCCGAAGCGGATGGGAATGGTCTCCTTGCTGCCACCGGCTTCGACGTGAGCTCTGCCGGGCCCGTGACAGGATTCGCAGCCGCGGGCTTCCAACGCCGTGCGAGGCCTGGCCATCACCTTGCCCATGACCGTGTTCTTGTACCGACGATTCTGATCTTCGTGACAGCCCAGGCAGGTTTCTGTCCCGACGTAGTCTCCGTCCGCTGCGCCGGCGGATTTCGGTTGGCTTGCCGCCTGGGCAGGAGGGGATTTAGTTGCTTGTTCGCGCTCTCCCGCAGCCAGGGGGAGGGAGAGCAAAAACACGAGCGTGACCCACAGCCCGATGGAAAACACCATGCGATTATGAGCAGGATTCATAGGCGACTCCTTGTGATGCCACATTGGCAAGCGCCCTGAAGGGGCAATCTCTGGAAGGGGTGCTTAAATCGGCGCGGACGCGAAGAAAGTATTCCAGTAGGTAATCTGCTGTCAAGTGACTTTCGCGCTTGTGGTTCATCGAGAAATAAAATGCCAGGATATCCATCTCCTCCTGCGCCTCTCTCCGGAGTGGATCCGAATCCGGAGGATTCCTCACTCCACAGTATTATGCCAGGACGCTGCCGCTCAGGCGTAGGCATGCATGCCGGGCAACAGGTACGTCACCCCAAAGAACGTAAACAACACAACGGCGAATCCGAGAATCGCGAAATAGGCCGCGCGGCGGCCGCGCCAGCCGCGCACCAGACGCAAGTGCAGATAGCCGGCATAGACCAGCCAGGTGATCAGCGCCCAGGTCTCCTTCGGGTCCCAGCTCCAGTACGAGCCCCAGGTGCGGTTGGCCCAGTAGGCGCCCGCCGCGATCATCAGCGTGAGCAGCGGGAAAGCAATCCCGATCGTCTTGTAGGTCAGCCGGTCGAGCATTGCCGGGCCGGGCAGCATGCGCTCCAGGCCTTCACGCCGCCACACCAGCAACAGGTAAAGCAGCGAAGCAAACAGCCCGCCAATGATTCCGGCCAGGATGAACGGGCTGGCCGCCAGGCTGGTGGCAAAGCGCCCTTCGGCCTGCGCCTGCGCGGGGAGATAAATGCCTTCGCGGGCCCGCAAGACGAAGGCTGCGAGTCCCAGGATCTGCAGCACGGTCGCCACGAAGAACGCCCGGTTGGCCCATGGGAAACCGCCGTCGTCAGTGTCCTTTGTCGCCGGGCGATTCCACACGGCCCACAGAGACAGAGCCAGCGGGGCGATCACTGCGGCCAGCACCAGAAAAAAGAGCCAGCCCAGGCTGGGGATCACCACCAGCAGAGGGATTTTGTTAGCGATAAAGATCTCACGACCCTCGGCGGCGTCCCAGGCCACCACGCGCAGGCCACCGGAAGGATCGAACCGCGTGGCGATACCCAGGTAGATGCCCATCAGCAGCACGCTGTTGGAGGCCAGGAAGGTTTCCGTCCGCACGTTGTCCCGGATGAGGAACATCATGGCCAGCGCGAAGCTGACCGCGCACGCTGCGTAGGCCAGCATGGCCAGGGTCACGTGGATGTGCAACCAAGTGGATTGCAGCGCCGGCACCAGCGGGCGCACAGCCGAGGGCAGCAACTGCATCAGAATGACACCGAGTGTGGCCAGCGGCAGGGTCACGCTCCCGATCACTTTGACGCCGTAGCGCCATTCCATCAGGATGGTCAGCGCCGCGAGGGTCCAGACAAAGCTCAGCAGCATCTCGTAGATGCTCGAAAACGGCGGGTGGCCGGCGGCGTACCAGCGATGGCCCACGGCCAGAGTGTTCGTGGCTAGGCCGACGGCGGTGGCGATGCGCGCAAAGAGCACAGATCTCTCCGCGCCGGTGACGCCGAAGCCGATGTAGAGCGCAGCGGCCGCGGCGTAGAACACCAGCGTTAGGTAGAGCAGGTTGGCTTCGGTGAACAGGCCGGTGCTCTTGGCGGTTGAGAGCATTCCCATAATGATCAGAAACATGACGCCAACGCCGACCAGCGCCGGCAGCGCGGTGTTCTTCGACTCTCGGCCACTCTGTGCAGACTGCTTGTGCAGATTGATGTCCCTCTCGACCCTGCTCGGAGCTGCTGCGTGTGCCATGATAATTTCTCTCTCCGCCTAGGAACTGAACTGGGAACTGATCTTTCCCGGTATGGCTGCCGGCACACCTTCGGCGGACTTCGCATTCTTGCCGGAGCCCCGTACTGGCCTCGGGGCCGCACCGGCGGGGTATTCCGTCGCGCTTTTCAGGCTCTGTTCGATTTTTTCCGCCAGCTTCTGGAAGCGCTCTTCAAACTCGTCGCGGTTCTTACTGGCCGACGCGCCTACCCAGAGCACCAGGCGCCCACGGCCGTCGTTCACCGGCACGGCCCAGAAGCGCCCGTGCACGAAGTAGAACGCCATTGCCAGTCCTACGCCCATCAGGAGGACGCCCGCCCAGACGGCCCACTGGCCGGGCTCGTGCGACACCTGCAAGCCGGTGAAGTAGCCCATCTGAATATCGCGCACGGTGAAGGCATAGGGTGAGGAATCGGCGCGTGCGAAATCTGGAAACCGCGGGAAGAGCCACACCGCCGCCTCATCCGATTTTCTAGAGCGCACCTGGAGCTGGATCGCCGGATTGTTCAGCTCCGGGGAGTTATTCTCGATCTGCGTCCCATTGAGGACGAAGTCGGGGAGGAAAGCCGCCAGGTTGACCGAAGTCTCCTCATCCAGCGGTACCGATTCACTTGGTCGCAGCAGAATGTTTTTCGCCCGGTTGGGATCGGATTTCGGGGAGGCACGTAGCTGGATGGCGCTCACCTCGCCGGTCGAACCGTAGCCGGATTGATAGAACCGCACGCCGCGATGCACCAGCGGCTCGTTGACCTCAACGAGCTTCTTCTTCACCTCGCGCCCGCGCTCCGTGACGCTGAGCTGCGACCACCAGCGGCGCGGCGAGCCGTCGGGGTAATCCTCGCGCCCGGCGCTCTCGCAGTGGACCGTGAAAGGCAGTATTTTCCTGGAACCGTCGCGCAGCTCAATCTGATTGCTCTCCTGATTCTGCGTCAGCGCGAGGTACCCGCGATAGCCCCACAGCGCGTCGGCAATCCCGCCGGCGAAAATCAGCAGCAGGCTGGCGTGGACCACGTAAGGGGCCAGTCGCGAAAGGCGATGCTGCTCGGCGTAGAGGGAGATCCTGCCGCCGGTCGCCGCCTCGTTCGCCGATCCATTGGTGCCTGGCAGAACGCGCTGCGGTTTGAGCCCCATCTGACGAAACACCTGCGCCGCCGTTTCCATGCCGCTCTCTTCGTTGCGGAGGGGAATTTCCTTGTGCAGGCGGAGCCCAGCGAGAAAGTGGGGTTCGGGCCGGCGGTAGGGCCGCGCAAAGTAGCGCCAGGCCTCCGGCAGGCGTTCGACCGAGGCCACCACGATGTTGACACACAGCACAGTCAGCAGCGCGGCGAACCACCAGGAATGAAACACGTCGGTCAGGCCCAGGCGGTCGAGCCAGCGCAGCGTATCGGGCGCGTAAACTCGCTGGAGCTGTTCGGGGTCGGTCAGCGGCCGTTGCAAGACCAGCGTCCCGGCGGCAGCGGCCAAGCCCAGCAAAATCAGCAACACGATTCCCGTACGCACCGAGCAGAGAGTTGCGTAGATCCGCCCCGGATTCAGAAACGATTTTTCCCTGTGAGGATTCGTCTGAGGGCCCGAATCAGATTTCATGGCGCGGCCTCATTGTCGCCGTGCGGGTCCGGAATGGCACGTTTGAGACCAGCCAGGCAAAGACTGACAACGCCATTTGGATCAGGAGCTTGCGGGAATTCTGGCCTGGGCGGTCCCACTGCCGTTCTGAGCCATATCACGCAGGGGGAGGCTTGCCGGGGACGAAATTCCCTCATTTCCGGGGTGGTTCTCAACTGCCTGCTGGATGGATTGGGCGTTCCAAATCTCTGGCCAGTGGCGGGTTAGCGCCCGGGCTGACCCCGGGCATTCATTCGGCCGGAGGGTTGCTGTAGATCAGTGGGATAGTCCGAATCGGTGCACCCGGAAGCGAAGGCATGGGCACACTCAGGGTCCTTTTGGTGGAAGATAAACGGTTGCTCCGCTGGTGGATGACAAGCTGCCTCGAGCGCGCCGGGTTTGAGGTCTTGTCCACTGAGACCCTGGACGAAGCTACGCAGATGGCCAGCTCCGATCATCTCGATCTGCTCATCACCGACTGGCGGCTGGCCGACGGGCACACCGGGTCCGAAGTGCTGGCCCGGATTCGGGAGAAGCACCCGCGAGCCCTGGCTATTCTGGTTTCTGCCGAAGCGGGCACTGAACTTGCTGGCCGCGCACTGGCCCAAGGCTTCCACCTAGTTGTCGAAAAGCCCTGTCCGGTGGCAGAGATTATCGGCGCGGTGCACAAGCTGGCCCTCGGCCCCCGCTCAGAGGTCGCCTCATGAATCTTGGAAACGGCCTCCGCGTGGTCCTCTGGGGACCACAAGATAATGGGCTCGAACTACTGGGCGAGAGTTTGGCGTGCCGGGGGTTCCGTGTGCAGGCGGTGAACTCTTTCGAGGAGCTGAGCTCCGCCCTCGAAGCACAAGAGGTGGACCTGATCGTGGCCCGGCTGTGCCGGCGTTTCCATGCTCCCCTGGAGCTGCTCGGCCGCTTGCAAAGCGCGCCCGCGGCCCCGCCTGTCCTGGTCGTCACCGGGGAGCCGGACTTGCACCTATATCTGGAAGCAATGCGGCGCGGCGCGTTCGACTGCGTGGCGCTGCCCTTGAACCAGAGCGAACTGGTTCGCATTGTGTCGCGCGCCCTGGAGGCGCGCACGCTGCAAGCTTTTGCCGGAGGAGGCACAAAATGATTACGCATTGTTCGATCTGTGGCCGCCCGCTTTCCGAGGTCGATGTGGTTCTGGCCGAGCGCGACGCCCGCTACCAGTGCCATCACTGCTGGAATCGGGTGCGCCAGGCCGCCGCCATGCCCGTGGTGCAGTTCCGCGGGAAAGGGAAGCTGCGCGTGCCACGGCCCATGGCCAAGCGGCGCGAAAAGACGCCGTATCGCAAGGCGGCGTAAAAAAACGTCTGGGAGCTCTGCAACCGAGGAGACAACATGTCGCTGCTCGATTCCTACACATACGAAGCCGAAGTCGAATGGACTGGCCGGCGCAACGGCTGGGTCAACGTAGAGGGCCTGCCGAGCGTGGTCTTTTCGTCGCCACCAGAATTCGCGGGCGACCCGGGCCTCTGGACGCCGGAGCATCTGCTGCTGGCAGCCGCGGCCAGCTGCCTGATGACGACGTTTCTGGCCATCGCCGAAATCTCCAGGCTCCCGGTGGTCTCCTACCGCAGCAAGGTCTTTGGCCGGTTGGAAAAAGTTCCCGAAGAGGGTTACCGCTTCACCGAGATCACCCTCGTTCCGGAAATCGGTGTGGCTGGCGAGGACCTGGAGAAGGCGCAGAAGGTGCTTGCCAAGGCTGAAAAAAACTGCTTCATTACGAAATCACTGCGGGCCACTGTACAGTTGGAGCCGCGGATTGCGGCGGCCGAGGCCACGCCGGTGCCGTAGCGGTTGGGTCACTGGTTTTTTCCCGATGAGGTAGCGCACGACCCTGTCGCAAGTGTATTTTTATTCTTTGCGGGCCTTGCTGATTCGATTGCTCCCTCAGGAGGGACGAGGGGATGGACAACTCCAATCCTGAAGCCGCCGGGAAGGCTCCCACCGGCCGGCGGCAGCTGCTGGGATTCCTGGTTGGTTCCGGCGTAGTAGCCTCCCTGGTTTCTTTCCTATACCCCATTTTCAAGTTCGTTCTGCCGCCGCGTCACGGCGAACTCGATGCGGACACGGTGGCGGCGCGCGTGGGCGAACTGGGTCCGGGTAAGGCCAAAGTCTTCCGCTTCGGCAACCAGCCCGCGCTGTTGATCCGCCTGGCCGACGGCAATTACCGCGCCCTGAGCGCCGTTTGCACACACCTGAACTGCACCGTGCAGTATCGCGCGCGCGAGCGTGACGTCTGGTGCGCCTGCCACAATGGCGTATACAACCTGCAGGGCGGAAACGTCAGCGGCCCTCCGCCCCGGCCCCTGCAGGAATATGACGTGCACATCCGCGGGCAGGAGGTTGTCGTCTCCCCGAGGTCACGAGCCTGAACGCCATGCGAGCACCCCCAAGACAATGAGCATGCTCTCTCGACAGCTCGGCGACTGGTTCGCGGCCCGCTTTGGCACCGGCACGCTGGATTGGCTGAGGCACAAGCAGGTGCCGCGCCACCGCCACACACTCTGGTACTACCTGGGCGGGATGACCCTCTTTCTATTCATCGTCCAGGTGGTCACCGGCATTCTCTTGCTTCTCTACTACCGGCCATCGCCCGGCGAAGCTTTCGAGAGCGTGCAGTTCATCATGACCAAGGTGCGGTTCGGTTGGCTGGTGCGCGGCATCCATGCCTGGTCGGCCAACCTGCTCATCTTCACTGCCATGCTGCACATGTTCTCCACCTTCCTGCTGAAGGCCTACCGCAAGCCGCGCGAACTGACCTGGATGACCGGCTGCGTGCTCTTCTTTCTCTTCCTCGGCTTCGGCTTCAGCGGCTATCTGCTCCCCTGGAACACGCTGGCGTTCTTCGCCACCAAGGTGGGCACGCAGATGATGGCCGCCGTGCCAGGGATCGGCAACTGGCTGCTCACCTTCTTCCGCGGCGGGGAGGACGTCACCGGCGCCACACTCACGCGCTTCTTCGGCTTTCACGTGGCCATCTTTCCTGCGCTGACCACCGCAGTCGTCGCAGCACACCTTTTCCTGGTGCAGTTTTTTGGGATGAGCGTCCCGCCCAAAGTCGAGCGCGCTTACCAGAACAAGCCAGTGCCGTCCTACTCTTTCTTGCCCAGCTTCCTGCTGCGCGATCTGATGGGCTGGTACATCGCCTTGGGCGTGCTGGCAGCCCTGGCGGCGCTTTTCCCCTGGGAGTTGGGCGTCAAGGCCGATCCCTTTGCACCCACGCCAGCGGGCATCCGGCCGGAGTGGTACTTCCTGTTTCTCTTCCAGACGCTGAAGCTGATTCCGGGCCGCGTGCTGTGGATCGAAGGCGAGCAGTTAGGCGTGCTGGTCTTTGGTCTCGCGGCGGGGTTGTGGGTGTTGATCCCTTTTCTGGACCGGAATCCTGCGGGCCGGGTCGGCCGGATCATCACTGCGATCGGGGCGTTCGCCATCGTGTACATACTGACCATGAGCCTGTGGGCCTGGCGAGGCTGAACCATGTTCCTGCGCTGTCTGAGCACGCTCGTTCTTCTCACGCTGGGGGTCGTGGCCTCTGCGGCGAAGGATGCCAAGCCGGTGGTGAACCACTGCCTGGATTGTCATGCCGCCTTGGACGGGAAACTCGGCGATCCCGCCCAGCAATTTCCCGATGACGTCCATGCCTCCCGAGGCTTGACTTGTGCGGACTGCCACGGCGGCAACCCGCAACTGGAAGAGGCGGACAAGGCCATGGACCGCCAGCAGGGCTTCCGTGGCGTTCCCAAGCGGACGGAGATCCCGCAGCTCTGCGCCCGGTGCCACTCCGACGGCGTCTTCATGCGCGCCTACAATCCTTCCCTGCGCACCGATCAACTCTCGCAGTACTGGACCAGCGTGCACGGCAAGCGGCTGCGCGCTGGTGACCCGCGCGTGGCCGTTTGCTCGGATTGCCACAGCCCGCACAACATTCGCTCGGCCTCGAGCCCGCTTTCCACTGTGTATCCGCTGCGGATCCCCACGACCTGCGCACGGTGCCACGCGGACGCGGAGCGCATGAAGTTCTACGGAATTCCGACCAATCAACTGGCCGACTATCGCGCCAGCGTGCATTACCAAACTCTGACGGGCGGGGACCTCTCCGCGCCCACCTGTGCCACCTGTCACGGCAATCACGGTGCCGCTCCGCCGGGCGTGGGCTCGGTCGCGCGTGTCTGCGGCACCTGCCACGTCTTCCAGGAACAACTCTTCGATCAGAGCCCGCACAAAGCTCCCTGGCAAGCCGCGAAGATCGCCGCCTGCCTGACCTGCCATGGCAACCACCGCGTCGAACACACCCGCGACGCTTATTTGGGCTCGGGCCCGGAATCCCTCTGCCTCAAGTGCCACTCCGAGGGCGACGCCGGCAGCAAGACAGCTCAGCGGCTTTATGCTAGCCTCACCGGGCTCGATTCCAGTCTCCAGGATGCCGGGGCGGTGCTCGACCGCGCCGAGCGCGCAGGCATGGAAGTTAGCGAAGCGCGCCTGACGCTCTCGAACGGCCGCGAGAAATTGATCAAGGCGCGCGTGGACGTCCACACCCTGACTCCCAAGCGCGTGGAGGAAACCACCGAGGCGGGACAGAAACTCGCCAAAGAGACCAAACAGGCCGGCCAGCAGGCCCTCGCCGAGTATGCCTTCCGGCGCAAGGGTCTGGCGCTTTCGCTGCTGGCCATTGCTTTCGTCGTGTGCATGCTCTGGCTGCTGATCCGCGCGATCGAGCGCCGGCCTTCGGCCAGCGGGGAGGTCACGCGGCCGTGAACGTGAGCAAGCCTCCGGCAATCCAAACCAGAAACGGACCGGCATCCCCGGCGGGTGCCCGGAGAAAGCCGCGTGGTTTTCCGGGTCCTGCGCCGTTTGGGGGCGCCTTGCGGCGGGGGGAGACGCTGGTAGTAACTCTTGCTGTCCTCGGCGCTCCGGAAAGGAGTGTGCGGTAGAACCGTTCTTTCGCCGGCCTATGGATCCTCGTGAACGCATCGCCTCCTGGTTGCGTCCCGCCTTCTACCTCGGACGCAACCCGACCACGCTGACCGGCGCGGTTCTGACCACGAGTTCGGCGGTCACCCTGATTGCCTTCTGGGCTTTCGAGATTTTCGTCGGCGCAACCATTCATCCCTATGCGGGCATCGTTTTCATCCTCATCTTGCCCGGCGTGTTCGTGGCCGGGCTGGTCCTGATTCCCATCGGGGGGCTCTGGCAGCGGCATAAGCTTCTCAAGGCCGGGCAATTGCCGGAAATCTATCCGAAGGTCGATCTGAGCCAGCCAGTGCTGCGCCGCGCCTTCACCTGGGTGGCGGTCCTGACGATCCTCAATGCTGGCATCATGGGCATGGCCTCCTACCGCAGCGTCGAGTACATGGATTCGGTGCAGTTCTGCGGGCAGACCTGTCACACGGTGATGACCCCGGAGTTTACCGCCTATCAAAACTCCCCGCACCAGCGCGTGGCCTGCGTGCAGTGTCATATCGGTCCCGGGGCCCCTTGGTTTGTGCGCTCCAAACTCTCCGGTGTCCGCCAGGTCTTCGCCGTGACCTTCCGCACCTATTCGCGTCCCATCCCTTCGCCGGTGGCCTATCTCCGCCCGGCGCGGGAAACTTGCGAGCAGTGCCACTGGCCGGAGCGATTCAGCGGCGACAAATTCTACGTGCGCACCAAGTACACCGAGGATGAGAAAAACACGCCGCTCACCACCGTGCTGGTGCTGAAAATCGGCGGACACACCTGGCAGGGTGCGGTGGGCATCCACGGCCGGCATCTCGATACCGGCCAGCGTATCCGCTACGTCTCCACGGACGGCCGTCGCCAGGTGATTCCAAAGGTCAGCTACTTGGAAGAGAATGGGCAGACGGTCGAGTACGTCTCCAGCGACGTCAAGATCACGCCCGAGCAACTCGCGCGCGGCGAGCACCGCACGATGGATTGCGTGGATTGTCATAACCGCCCGACCCACGCCTTTCAGATGCCCGAGCGCGCCGTGGACCGGGAGATGTCCGAGGGCCGCATCAGCCCGCAACTTCCCTACATCAAGAAGAAAGCGGTGGAACTCCTCCACGCCGACTACCCAGACCGCGAGGCGGCCCGCCAGCGCATCACCGCAGCGATCACCGACTTCTACCGCACGAGCTACCCGGACGTTTACCGCGAGCACCACGCGCTGGTCGAGCAGGCCAGCCAGCAGGTGGCGGCCATCTACCTGCGCAACGTTTTCCCGGAGATGAAGGTCACCTGGGGCACGCATCCCAACAATCTCGGCCACGAGGATTTTCCCGGTTGCTTCCGGTGTCATGATGGCAACCACGCCAGCGCCGATGGCCGCACGATCACCAACGACTGCAGCGCCTGCCACGCCATTCTGGCCATGGAGGATCCGAACCCGAAGGTCTTGAACGATCTGGCAATGAAATAGCCGCGCCCCGGCGAGCGGGTTGCGCCGGCCCCTCGTCGCTCCTGGAAAGATCTCCTGCCGGCGCCGGTGAGCTGTGAAAAGGCCGATCGCAATTTCGCCGTCCTTTTCCGTTGTGCTTGGGTTAGTACTGGCATTGGCAGCCGCGCGCGCGCAGGCGCCGCGACCGGCCGCGGCGACAGGCCGAAGTGAGAACGAGGTCTGCTTGGCCTGCCACGGTCAGGCGGACATGAAATCCGAGTCGGGCCGCAGCATTTACGTGGACGCCGCCAAACACAAGGCCAGCGTCCACGGCGCGCTCGACTGCTCAACGTGCCACACCGGTATCAAAGATTATCCGCATCCCAAGCCGATGCCCCGAGTGAGTTGCGCGTCCTGCCATGCGCAGCCTCCTGCCGAAGTGGCCGGGAGCGCCCACCACAAGCTCGGCGCGCAGGCCTGCGCGAGTTGCCATGGCCCTGCCCACGAAATCCAGCGCGCCGCAACCGCGGCCCCGCAGGCTTGCGCTGGTTGTCACGGCCCGATCGTCCGCGATTATCAATCCGGCGTCCACGCCACCGTGCGGAGGGCTGGAGATCCGGCCGGCGCAACCTGCCAGTCCTGCCACGGCCCCGCACACAAGATTCTGCGCGCGCACGATCCCGCCTCTCCGGTGGCGAAGAAAAACCTCCCGGACACCTGCGGCTCCTGCCATGCGAACCCGGAGTTTCTGGCCCGGCACAATATTCCTTTCGCGCATCCGGTCGAAGCCTACCGGCTGAGCGTGCACGGCCGCGCCGTGGCCGCCGGAAATCCGTTGGCCGCATCGTGTTCAGATTGCCATGCGAATCACGCCATCTTTCCGGGGCGCGATTCACGATCCAGCATCAACCATTGGAACGTGATGGAGACCTGCGGCGCCTGCCACACCGCCATCAAGAACATCTATCAGCAAAGCATTCATGGCCAGGCAGTCGCACGCAGCGTCCCCGGTGCCCCGATCTGCACCGACTGTCACGGCGAGCACAACATCCTGGCGCCCAGCGAGCCGCAATCGCTGGTCAATCGGGCGCGCGTTTCCCGCGTGACCTGCGGCCACTGCCACAGCGACGAACGCCTGGCCCAGCGCTACAACCTCCCCGGCGACAAGGTGCCGTCCTACGCCGACAGTTATCACGGCCTGGCCCTGCGCTCCGGCGCGCAAACCGTGGCCAACTGCGCCTCCTGCCATGGCGTGCACAACATCCTGCCCTCGAGCGATCCGCGTTCCACCATACATCCGGCCAATCTCTCGAAGACCTGCGGCAACTGCCATCCCGGCGCGGGCGAGAGGTTCGCCATTGGCCCCGTGCATGTGCGCTCTGCCACGCGCAGCGAGCACGTCGTGGTGCGCTGGATTCGCGTGGCCTACTGGATTCTGATCCCGTGGACCGTGGCCTTCATCGTGCTCCACAACGCGCTCGACTTCCTGGCCAAATTCGTCCGCGGCGGCGCGTCGCATGTCGCTGCGGCGGCGCACGCCGGCGAAGAAATCACGCGGATGAACCTGCACTTTCGCGTTGCGCATTGGTTGGTGGTGATTAGTTTTCCCATTCTGGTGTACACAGGGTTTGCCCTGAAGTTCCCGGAATCCTGGTGGGCGCAGCCGCTACTGCGCTGGGAGGGCCGGTTCGGATTCCGCGGGACGCTGCATCGCACGGCCGCGGTCGTGCTGGTCGCCTCGCTGGTCTATCACCTCATCCATCTCATCGTTTCGCGGCGCGACCGCGTCCTGCTGCGTTACATGCGGCCAGGGATCCGGGACCTCTTCGAGCTGTTCGCTGTTGTGCGCTACAACCTGGGGCTCTCCCGCGAGCGGCCCACCTTCGGGAAAATCAACTACGCTGAAAAAATTGAGTACCTCGCATTTATGTGGGGCACGGTGGTGATGAGCCTTTCGGGTTTTCTGCTCTGGTTCAACAATTTCACGCTGCGCCACTTCCCGAAGTGGGTGGCCGACGCTGCCACGGCCATCCACTACTACGAAGCCATCCTCGCTGCGCTCTCGATTCTCCTCTGGCACTTCTACATCACCATTTTTGACCCCGACGTCTATCCCATGGACCGTTCCTGGCTGACCGGCAGAGTGCCGGCCGAACACCTCCGGGTCACTCGCCCAGCCTACTACCTCGAGCTTCTGCTCACAGAGGCCTCGCGGGCAGCGCGCGCCGCCGAGCAAAACGCGTCTCCTGCCCGGCCCCCGGGTGAAACAGCTCCAGATCCCCCGCCGCCCGAGACCAGATCTGGAACCGGGCAATCGGCGGGTCTGGATGAACCGGAAAAGCCTTCGGCTCCGGACACTCCTCGCAAGCCGCCGAAAGTGAGCTGATTCTTTTATCCGACGCTAAGAATTCCTGACGCGCTCCCGGCTGCGGTTGCAAACCTGTTGAATTTCTCAGCGAGAGCGGTTGCGTAATTCAACAGCCCTCACCCTGCTGCAAGCCGCTCCCAATGCACATGTTAGCCGCGAGAACCGAGAGCGCGTTGTCCTGGGTCGTTGTATTTTTCAACACTCCCTGCTGAAAAGGCCAACGAGGCCCGTCACGGCCGTTCTTTGACTCTGCCACATCTTCCTCCTTTTCAGCGAGATACACAGAATCCGCTCGCAACCACTCTTACCCAAGCAATGGACCCTCGGTTGCCTTTATACCGGTTGGAATGCTGGTCACGAGAGAAGACCCGCCGGGAGGTGGCCCATGACCGTCCTACTTATCCTCGCAACATTCATCGTCTTCCTGACGATCGACTTTTTCTACGCTCGCAAGCGCGCCCCGCAACCCGTGAAGGTTGCCGCGCGCGAGCCGGTGATGGCGCCGCGGTTGCAGCCCGCCGTCGTTGCTGGTTTTGAATTGCCCGAGAACCTGCGCTATCACCCGGGTCACACCTGGGCGCTCAGCGAAAGCCCCAACCTGGCGCGTGTCGGCCTGGACGACTTTGCCGTGCGCCTGATCGGCAAGATCGAGCGCATCACCCTGCCGCAGCGCGACCGGTGGGTTCGCCAGGGTCAGACCCTCCTGACGGTTTACCGCGATGGTGGCAAGGCAGAAATTGTCTCGCCGATGGAGGGCATCATCACCAACGTCAACGAGGCCGTGCTCAGGGATCCAAATCTAGCTCTTCGCGATCCTTACGGCGAAGGCTGGCTGGCGACCGTCCAATCGCCAGATGCCAAGACCAACTTCCGCAACCTGCTCGGCGGCGCCGTAGCGCGGAAGTGGTTGGAAGAAGCTGCGCAGCGCTTGCTCAGCAGAATCCCGGTGCTGGCTGGGGAGCCTGCTGTTGCCATGGCACAAGACGGTGGTCTGGCCGTCCGCGACCTCATCGAGCACCTACCCGAGCAGGAGTGGACCAAATTGACCCGCGAGTTCTTCCTGAGCTGACTCTGTTGGTGCCTCTCGTAGCTCGTCTTCGGCGACGTCCCGACAACCTTCGGGGAGTCGGGACGCCGCAGGTTTTTGCATCGACTGGATATTCCCGGCCAGCAGGGACTCCACCCACAGGCTGCGTTGAATTCCTCAGCAGCGATGCTAAGTCCCGTCGTTTCAAAACCGGACTGACCTCTCCGTCAGTTCAAACTCCAACGAATGAGAGGGATAGCGCGATGGAGATTTTCCATGCCTAAGACCCTGCTGGCAGGCAGATTGCGCTGGCTTCGCTTGGTGGTGTTGAGAGCTAATGATGAGCAAAGCCATCCTGTACGACGCGACCTTGTGTATCGGATGCAAGCTGTGTGAACAAGGCTGTGCCGAACGTAACCACCTGCCCTACAGCGATTCCATCGCCGCGGAAGAAAAACTCTCTGCTCACAAATTGACCGCTGTCCGCGTGCGCGGCGACAAGTTCATGCGCCGCCTGTGCATGAACTGTGGGGATCCCACCTGCGTTTCGGTGTGCCCGGTGGGCGCCCTCCAGAAAACAGCCGCTGGCCCGGTCGTCTACGATCAGAATCGCTGCATCGGCTGCCGCTACTGCATGCTCTCCTGCCCGTTCCAGGTGCCCGCGTACGAATGGAACAAGCGGCTCCCCATCGTGAAGAAGTGCGACATGTGCGCCGATCGCGTCGCGGCGGGCCGGCCGACCGCCTGCGCAGAGATCTGTCCCACCGGCGCGACGAAGTTCGGCGCGCGCGATGAGTTGATCGCCGAAGCGCAGCAGCGCCTTCGCGAGAAGCCGGATCAGTATGTGAACCACATCTACGGCCTCTCGGAGGTCGGCGGTACCGCTGTGCTCCTGCTCTCCAGTGTTCCCTTCGAGCAGTTCGGTTACCGCGCCGACCTGCCGCATGAGCCGCTGCCCCTGCTCACCTGGCGGGTGCTCTCGCACGTTCCCGATATTGCCGTGCTCGGCTCGGTGGTGCTGGGCGGAATCTGGTGGATCACTCATCGGCGGGAAGAAGTGGCGGCAGCCGAGCAAGCGGAGAAAGCGAGGCTGTCATGAGCGGGTTGCTCTCCCGCAAGCGGCTCACGTTCTGGCAAGGGGTGTTTGGCGTCCTGCTGGTTGGCGGGCTCTACGCGACCTTTGTGCGCTTCTATTACGCCCTCGGTGGCGCGACCCACCTGAGCGATTCGTTTCCGTGGGGCTTGTGGATCGGCTTCGACGTGCTGTGCGGCGTGGGCCTGGCAGCCGGCGGCTTTACCCTGGCGGCCGTGGTCCACATCTTCAACATCGAGCGCTACAAACCCGTCCTGCGCCCGGCGATCCTCACCGCGTTTCTCGGCTATCTGCTGGTGATCCTGGCTCTGCTCTATGACCTCGGCCGGTCCTATCGGATCTGGCATGCGGTGGTGATGTGGAACCCGCGCTCGGTGATGTTTGAGGTTGCCTGGTGCGTCATGCTCTACACCGCCGTGCTGGGGCTCGAGTTTGCTCCGGCCGTTTTCGAGCGCCTGGGCTGGCGCGTGGCGCTGCGCGGGATGCGCGTTGTTTCCATCCCGCTGGTGATCGCCGGCGTCATCCTCTCCACGCTGCATCAGTCCTCCCTGGGCAGCTTGTACTTGATCGTGCCGCACAAGCTCTACCCGCTGTGGTACTCGCCGCTGCTGCCGCTGTTCTTTTTTGTTTCGGCGCTGTGCGCCGGCCTGGCCATGACCATCTTCGAGTCCTGGCACAGCAGCCGCGCCTTCGGCCGCCAACTCGAGCTGCCGCTGCTCGCCAGCATGGGCCGCGTGCTGACCGTGCTGCTGGCCGTGTATCTGTCCATGCGCTTCCTCGATCTCTACCACCGCCGCGCCCTGGGCCTGCTGCGCGAGCCGCGCACGGAAACCTATCTTTTCGCCGTGGAGATTCTGCTCATGCTGGTGCCCATGGCGCTGCTGCGGCGGCGGAGCGTGCGCACCGACCCGGCATCGCTCTATCTTTGTGCGGTGATGGTCGTGCTCGGATTTGTTACCCACCGGCTGAACGTGAGCATCACCGGCATGGAACGGGGTTCGGGAACTTCCTATGTGCCCAAATGGACCGAGGTCATGCTCACACTCTGCTTCATCGGCGTGGGCTTTGCCATCTTTCGCTGGGCGGCCAAGCACCTGCCCGTCTTCCCCGCCGAGCAGCCCGAGTTGGCCGGGCCGAAACCTACTCCCGGCCGCGTGTTGCTCGCGGCGCAGCCCGTGGGGAAGGACTGAACCATGGCCACGGCGGGCCAATGGCGCAGATGGCCGGGCGCCAGCCTGGCCGTCAAGCTGGCTCTGGCCCTGCTGGTGAGCACGGCCGCTCTATTCACCCTGTTTGGCTACCTGAACTTGCACCTGCAGCGCCGGCAGTCGCAGGAGATGGTGTTGCAGAGCGCCGACCGCATCAGCGACCTCATCCAACGCAGCACGCGCTACCAGATGATGCGCAATGACCGCGAGGCGCTCTACCAGGTCATTACCACCATCGGCAATGAGCCGGGCATTCGCCGCATCCGCATTTTCAACGAGGCCGGCCGCATCAGCGTTTCCACCGACACGGCCGAGGTCAACACGTACGTGGACAAGCGCGCCGAGGCCTGCTACCGCTGCCACGCCCCCGAGACCCGGCAGGGCGAGCCGCTCACGCGGCTGGCGCGGCCCGACCGCTCGCGCATCTTTACCGACGCCCAGGGCCAGCGCGTCCTGGGCGTGATCCGCCCCATCGAGAATGAGCCCGCCTGCTCAAACGCCGCCTGCCATGCCCATCCTTCCGATCGGCGCATTCTCGGCGTGATTGATACGGACCTCAGCCTGGCTGCGGTAGACGCCCGGCTGGCCGAGCACCAGGCGCGTCTAGCCGGCTTCACCGGGCTGGCAGTGTTGCTGATTACCGGCGTGAGCATGGTCTTCATTTGGCTGGTGGTGCACCGCCCCATTCAGGAACTCAGCACCGGGACCCGCAAAGTGGCCCAGGGAGACCTCGACTATCGCCTCCCAGTGCGCTCCGGAGACGAGCTGGGGGCGCTGGCCTCCTCGTTCAACAAGATGACTGAGGACCTCTCCGGCGCGCGCGCCGAGCTGACCGCCTGGGCGCGCACGCTGGAGGAGCGGGTCGAACTGAAGACGCGGGAGCTGCGCCGAGCCCACGAGCACGTGCTGCAGGTGGAAAGGATGGCCTCGATCGGCAAGCTGGCCGCTGTCGTCGCCCACGAGATCAACAATCCGCTGGCCGGAATTCTCACCTACACGAAGCTGCTCAAGAAGTGGCTCGCGCGCGGGGAATGGGATGCGGCCCGGCGCGAGGAGGTGGGCGGCTCGCTCGATCTGATCGAATCCGAGAGCCGCCGCTGCGGCGAAATTGTGAAAAACCTGCTGATGTTTTCCCGCGCGGCGCCGATGAATCTGGAGTGGGTGAACCCGAACGAAGTCGTGGACCGCGTGCTGCGCCTCGTGCAACACCAGATGGAACTCAATGCCATCCAGGTGCAGCGGGAGATCGCCGGGGCCGGCCCGGAGGCGCTGCCCGCCGTGCACGCCGATCCAGGGCAACTCCAGCAGGTGCTGCTGGCGCTGGTGATGAATGCCATCGACGCCATGCCTCACGGTGGCAACCTCTGGATTCGCCTACGCGCCCTGCCCGAGAACCGCCCTCCGTACACCGAGGTGCAACTCCAGGTCCAGGACGACGGCCTGGGGATTCCCGCCGACGTCCTGCCGCATCTGTTCGAGCCTTTTTTCACTACCAAGGAGCGCGGCCGCGGCGTCGGTCTGGGTCTGGCCATCAGCCGGAGCATCGTCGAGCGTCACGGCGGCCGCATCGAAGGCGCCTCCGAATCCGGCCGGGGCACCACGTTTACGGTGACCCTGCCGATCGAGTCCTCCGCCGAGGCGAAGGCCCCGGCGGCCGTGAGCGGCCGCGAAGTGGAGAGCGGGAAAGTGAGGTAAAGGAACATGAGCGAAAAAGGAAAGCTGCTGATCGTGGATGATGAAGTCATTGTCCGCGACTCCCTCGGCAAGTGGTTTCGTGAGGAAGGCTATAAGGTGGGTGTGGCGCAGAGCGCCAGCGATGCCTTGACGCGCCTGGCCGAGCAGCGCTGGGACCTGGCCCTGGTGGACATCAAGATGCCGGGCACCAACGGCATCGAGCTGCAGCGGCGCGTGCACAAGATCGATCCGGAGCTCATCGTCATCATCATGACGGGTTACGCCTCGGTCGAAACCGCCGTGCAGGCGCTCAAGAACGGCGCCTATGACTACGTCATGAAGCCCTTCGACCCGGACGACATCGCCAACGTCGTGCGCAACGCCCTCTCCCACCGTCGCGCCCAGCAGGAAAACATTCGCTTGCGCGAAACCGTCACCGAGGTCGCGCGTCCGCCGGAACTGATCGGGCAAAGCGCGGCCATGCAGCGCGTCTTCGAGACCATCGAGACGGTCGCGCCCACCGAGGCCACCGTGCTGATCACTGGGGCCAGCGGCACGGGCAAGGAGCTGGTGGCCCGGGCGATTCACGGCGCCAGCCCGCGCCGCTTCCACCCGCTGGTGGTGATCCACTGTGGCGCGCTGGCCGAAACCCTGCTGGAAAGCGAGCTGTTCGGCCACGAGAAAGGCGCCTTCACCGGCGCGCAGTACCGTAAGAAGGGCAAGTTCGAGATCGCCGAGGGCGGCACCGTTTTTCTCGACGAGATCGGCGACATCAGCCTGAAGACCCAGACCGATCTGCTGCGCGTCCTGCAAGAGCACGAGATCACGCGCGTCGGCGGCAATCAGCCCATCCGCGTGGACTTCCGCTGCGTCGCGGCTACCAACAGGAGCCTCGAGTCGCTGGTCGAAGAGGGCAAGTTCCGCGCCGATCTCTACTACCGGCTGAACGTCTTCCGCATTGAGATTCCCCCGCTCGGCGAGCGCCGCGAGGATATCCCTTTGCTGGTGGACCATTTCGTGCGCCGGTTTTCCTTGCACATGAATAAGCGCATCGTGCGCGTCGCACCCGAGGCCATGGCGCTGCTCCAGCAGTACGACTGGCCGGGCAACGTCCGCGAGCTCGAAAATGCCGTCGAGCGGGCCATGGTGGTGGCCGATGCCAGCGGCGAAGCCCCTGAACTGCGCGCCGAGGATTTCACCTTGAAGCTGCGCACCCCGGAAACCGTCGCGCGCACCCTGGAGGAAATCGAGCGCCTGCACATCCTGAAGGTGCTGGAGGAGTGCGGCGGAAATCAGACCCGCGCTGCCGAGGTGCTCGATATTGACCGGGTGACTCTGTACAACAAGCTGAAGAAGTATGGCTGGAAGAGGCCGGCGCCCGTCGAGACCCGATGACGCCCCATGAGCCTGATTCAATTGCTGCCGATCGGGAGCGTGGACGGTTCCGTTCTGGAGAATTTGCGGTCGCGTCTGGCCGTCGAATGGCAAGCGCGCTGTGAAATCCTCGCCGCCAACCTCGACCCGGAATTCGCCTTTCACCCCGAGCGGCAGCAGTTTCACTCCACGGAAATTCTGGTGCGCATGCGAAAGATGTTTTCCAATCCGACTGCGCCCGGCTGGCGCCTGCTTGGCGTGACCTCGGTAGATCTCTACATCCCCATTCTCACTTTCGTTTTCGGCGAAGCGGAGATCGGCAACGCCTGCTCGGTTGTCTCGCTACATCGGCTCCGCCAGGAGTTCTACGGGCTCCCGGCCGATCCCGTCGCGCTTGAGGAGCGCCTGCTCAAGGAGGCCATGCACGAGCTGGGGCACACGCTTAGGCTTTCCCATTGTGACGAGTACCGCTGTGCCATGGCACCCTCACACGCGGTCGAGTGGATCGACCTGAAAGAAAGCAGGTTCTGCGCCGATTGCTTGGCCCGCATCCACGCCATGGCCATTGGCAGCTAGACGCGGTACGCAAAGCTAATTCGAGCTAAAAGAGCCCTTCCGGCCGCCCGCGGGCGGGGGGAGCGGATTCCCGGGCCAAAGTCGAGGAATAGGCTAATGACCCGCTCGGGTGTGCGAACCGGCGCACCCCACGCCGTCGCCTGCAATACCGGAGTAAGAATTCCCTTTTGTTTTCTTTGGGTTAGCCTGACGGCCGGAAGGCCGGGCGCGGTAATGGGCGTGCAGATTGCTCCCCTGACGCGGTCCCATGTCACTACAACCGCATATTGGCGGTATGATTCGAGAAGGGGGACTTTCGAGCTATGGCCGACCCAACCATCGTGCCCGGGGAAGGCAAAGTGCCCGTTGTGAACCACGCGCCCGTGGAAGAGACGCCGCCTGCCAAATCGTTTGATCGTCGTCGTCGGCTGCGCACCGAACCGCTCCACCCGCGCAAACAGGACCCCACAGAACGTCTGAAAAACTTTGAAGAGGTTTCGCAAGCCATCAGCCTGCGCGAGGCCGTTCTCGAAGCGGGCCGCTGCCTGCAGTGCGAGCACCACCCGTGCACCTTCGGCTGCCCGGCGCACAACGATATTCCCGGGGCGCTCTGGCTGCTCGAGCAGGGCGATGTCCGCGGCGCCGCGATGAAGTTCATGGACACCTCGAATCTGCCCGATATCTGCGGCCGCCTCTGCCCGCAGGAGAAGCAGTGCGAAGGTTCGTGCGTGGTGGGCACCTACAGCTTGCCGGTGGCCATCGGCAAGCTCGAAAAATTCTGCGTGGATTACACCCGCGAGTATCTCGGCGGCTATCCGAAGCCGGAACTTCCGCCGCTGCTGGACACGCGCGTGGCTGTGGTGGGCTCCGGGCCTGCCGGCCTGGCCGTCGCCGAAGAGTTGGTCAAGCGCGGTCACCGCGTCACGATCTTTGAAGCTTGGCCGCGGCCGGGCGGCCTGCTGATTTACGGCATCCCCGGGTTCAAGCTCAACAAGGAGATCGTCTGGGAGAAGATTCAATACCTCGAAGAGCTGGGCATCGAGTTCCGTTGCAACACGCGCATTGGCAAAGATCTGACCGTGGACGACCTGATGCGTAAGCAGGGCTTTGACGCCGTCTTTCTGGGTCACGGTGCCTCCGCCACCAACCGCATGAAAATTCCCGGTGAGGATTTGAAAAACGTTTACAACGCCACCGAATACCTGGTGCGCGGTAACCTGCCCGATGAGCTGCTGCCCGAGGGCTTGCGCGGGCGGCCGCACGCAGGTCGCCGGACCGTGGTGGTCGGTGGCGGTGACACAGCCATGGACTGTGTGCGCACGGCGCGGCGGCTCTGCCCGGAGGGCGAGGTCTGGTGCGTCTATCGTCGCAGCGAGGTGGAGATGCCCGGCCGGATGGAAGAGCGCATCAACGCCCGCGAGGAGGGTGTGAAGTTCGAGTGGCTCACTCTGCCGGTGAAATTCATGGGCGACGCGGAGGGCAAGGTGGTGTCCTGCGAGTGCATCCGGATGAAACTCGGCGCGCCGGACGCCAAGGGCCGCCGCACCCCGGTGCCCATCGAAGGCTCAAACTTCGTGCTGGAATGCGACACCGCCGTGATTGCCATCGGCTACAGCGTCGAGGACGAGATCGCACAGACCACCGAGAATCTGAAGACCACCAAGTGGGGCACCGTCTGGGTGAACACCGAAGAAGAAGGACAGACTAGCCGCGAGAAGGAGATCTGGGCGGCCGGGGACTGCGTGCGCGGCGCGGACCTGATCGTTACGGCCATGGTGCCGGCGCGCAAGGCTGCGCGTTCGATTGACCGCGCCCTGCGTGCGCGGCTCCGGCGGAACGATTCCCCCCCGACCAGCCACTCTTCTTAGCTCCTCGCCGGGGCCGCACGGTCAGGGCGCGTGGCCGCGATTTCCTCTGGCGCAGCAACCCTTCTGTACACTGTTTTTCCTTTCCGGAACGAACCTCCGGGCCGTGCGAAATCGCTCCATTTGCCTGCTGCGCGGTAGGGCGCAGGGCGGGATAGGGTTTGGGTTAACCGGCGCAGAATGCGCGATTGCCTGGACCTCCGGTTACGATAACTCCTTTTCACACAACGCGTTAGTACCACTCCGCGCCCTCTCTGCTTGGAATGGCGCGTGCCCCACTACCTTGGGAGGACATGAAAATGGCACCCGTCGCTGCAGCGCCGCCGCCGGAACTGGAAGTCTTGGAACATCCGGATGAACAGAAACCTGATCGCGAGCAGCGGCCCGAGTTCGAGCCTGGCCGAGAGGGCGGCCCAAGGCACGTACTCTTTGCCGATTCGCTGCTCGACCTGAGCACGACCCGCCCGCGTCAGCGCACGCTGGACTTTGTCCTATCGATGATTGTGCATGCGATCTTTCTGGGCACTCTGATTCTGCTTCCGTTGTATTTCACCGACGCGATTGACCTGAAGCAGTTCACGCAAACGTTTCTGGTCGCGCCCCCGCCACCTCCGCCCCCGCCTCCTCCACCCGAGCAGGCGATTGTGAAGATGGCGCCGGGCCCCCGGCGCGTGTTTACCCAAGCCGGGAAATTGCTGGCGCCCAGCGCCATTCCGCAACAGGTCGCCATGCTCAAAGAAGAAGAGCTCCCGCCTGAGGTGGGAGCTGCTGGCGTGGTGGGCGGAGTCCCCGGCGGAGTGCCGGGCGGACAGGCCGGCGGAGTCATTGGCGGCATCATCAGCGGAGCCCAGCGCACCTACGTGCCGGTGGCGCCCGCAGCGCCCCAGCCCAAGGCCCCCGTCCGTGTGGGCGGCCGGGTGAGAGCGCCTCGGCCGATCTCCACGCCCGAGCCGGTCTTTCCCGCGCTGGCCAAACAGGCCAAGATTCAGGGCGACGTCCAGATCGATGCGGTGATCGATCAGACCGGCAATGTAGTGGAAATGCAGGTGGTCTCCGGCCATCCGCTGCTGATCCCGGCGGCCATGGAAGCTCTGCTCAAGTGGAAGTATGAGCCGACCTACCTGAACGACGAACCCATTGCGGTGCGACTGATCGTGACGATCCGGTTCCGGCTGGGCGGCTGAACAGCAGCGAGGCAGCGAGGCGCACCATGTCCTGGAACGAGGAATACCGCCGCAAGCTGATGTCGCCGCACGACGCCCTGCAGTGCGTTCGCTCGGGCACGCGCGTATACATCCATCCGGGTTGCGCCGAGCCGGAAATGCTGGTTGAGGCGCTGATGGAGCGCGCCCCCCACGTGCGCGACGTCGAAATCGTACACCTGCTCACACTGGGCCGCGCCGATTACATCGCTCCGGAAATGACCGGTCATTTCCGCCACAACGCCATGTTCATCGGCGGAAACGTCCGTGAGGCTGTCAACGACGGCCGCGCGGACTACACGCCGATCTTCCTGAGCCAGATCGAGGACCTGTTCGAGGGCGGGCAGATGCCGCTGGATGTGGCACTGATCCAGGTTTCGCCGCCCGACGCGCACGGCTTCTGCAGCTTCGGCGTGGGCGTGGACACCACGCTGGGGGCGGCCCGGGCCGCGCGCTTCGTCGTCGCGCAGGTGAATGACCGGATGCCGCGGACCTACGGCGACAGCTTCATCCATGTCAGTGACATCGATGCCGTAGTGGAGGTTTCCCGGCCGCTCTGCGAACTGCCCCAGACGGAGATCACCGACCTGCACCGCGCCATCGGCCGCCACGTGGCCAGCCTGATCGAGGACGGCGCCACGCTGCAGCTCGGTATCGGAGGCATCCCCGACGCGGTTCTCCCTCACTTGCACGACCGCAAGGACCTGGGCATTCACACCGAATTGCTCTCCGACAGCGTGATCCCGCTGATCGAGGCCGGCATCATCAACGGCAGCCGCAAGACGCTGCACCCGCGCAAGGTGATCTTGGGCTTTGTGCTGGGCACCAAGAAACTCTTCGATTTCGTGGACAACAACCCGATCTTCGAGTTCCATCCCAGCAGCTACACCAACGACCCGGTCCTGATCTCTCGGAACGACCGCATGGTGGCGGTCAACTCCGCCCTGCAGGTGGATCTGACCGGGCAGGTCTGCGCCGATTCGATCGGCACCTACTTCTACAGCGGAATCGGCGGGCAGGTGGATTTCATGCGCGGTGCCTCGCGGTCCCGGGGTGGCAAACCGATTATTTCGCTGCCCTCCACGGCCAAGAACGGCACGCTTTCGCGCATCGTTCCGACGCTGGACCCCGGCGCGGGAGTGGTAACGTCCCGCGGCACGGTGCATTACGTCGTCACCGAATACGGCGTTGCCTATCTGCACGGCCGGACCATCCGCCAGCGCGCCGAAGCCTTGATCCAGATCGCGCACCCGAAGTTCCGCAAGGAGCTTTACGCGTATTGCGAGCGCACCCGCTGGCTCGTCCCCAGCAGGTTAGAAGAGAGCGAATACCGCGTCCTGGCGGAAAGGTGAACCATGGCGTCTGCCGAAGAGCAGGCCCGGTCCCAGGGGGACCGCGGTTACGTCACCATTGACCTCGAGGAATGTAAGGGCTGTGGACTTTGCCTGGAAGCCTGCCCGCCGCAGTGTCTGGTGTATGAGGAAGAACTAAGCGCCTACGGCGTGCACCCAGCGCGCTATGTCGGCCACGGCTGCACCGGTTGCGGCATTTGCTTTTATGCCTGCCCGGAGCCCGGCGCGATCACGGTCTATCGGTTGACAGCACCTCCCAAACCTGCGGCTTTGACCACTGGGGAGGCCGGCCATGCGGCAACTCTGTAAGGGAAACGTCGCGGTCATCAAGGGCGCGATTCTGGCCGGCTGCCGCGCCTTCTACGGATATCCAATCACCCCCGCCAGTGAAATCGCCGAGGCGGCGGCGGAATCCCTGCCCCAGGTGCGCGGCACGTTTCTTCAGGCGGAAAGCGAAGTGGCCGCGATCAACATGGTGTACGGGGCGGCCTCCGCCGGCGTGCGAGTTATGACGGCGTCGTCCGGGCCCGGCCTGAGCCTGATGCAGGAAGGGATCTCGTACTTGGCCGGCGCTGAGCTGCCCTGCGTGATAGTGGACGTAGTGCGCGGCGGCCCGGGGCTTGGCAACATCGCTCCGGAGCAGAGCGACTATTTCGCCATGGTCAAGGGCGGCGGCCACGGCAACTACCACAACCTTGTCGTCGCCCCGGCTTCCGTGCAGGAGATGGCCGATCTGACCATGCTGGCGTTTGAGCTCGCTGACCGCTACCGCAACCCAGCCATTGTGCTCACCGATGGCTTCATCGGCCAGATGATGGAGCCGCTCGAACTCCACCCGCACATCCTGCATCAGCCGGAGAAGTCCTGGGCTGTCCGCGGCACGCGCGAAACCCGCGCGAATCTTATTACCTCCATTCAGCTCGAGCCCGACGTGCTGGAAGCACACATCCGCAAGCTCGAAACCAAGTACCGGGAGGCCGCCGCCGTCGAGGCGCGTCACGAACTCTACCGCACCGAGGATGCCGAGGTGCTCCTGGTCGGCTACGGTATCACCTCGCGCCTGCTCCGCGCCGCCGTAGACTTGGCCCGCCAGCGCGGCGTCCGCGCCGGGTTGTTCCGGCCGATCACCCTGTGGCCCTTCCCCTCAAAAGCCCTGGCCGAAACCGCGTTATACAGCCAGATGGTCTTGGTCGTGGAGATGAGCACGGGCCAGATGGTCGAGGACGTCAAGCTGGCGCTCGACGGCAAGGTCGATGTGGAGTTTTTCGGCCGCGTCGGCGGCAACGTGCCGCTGGCCGAGGAGATTTTTGACCAGTTGATGACCCGCATGGCCATGACCGTGGAGTGGGGCGTGTGAGCCACCGAGGAGGGCGCGTCGTGCCCGACTATCGGGTGGTGCAGTCCAAGTCGCCGATCTTCTACGACCGTTACGAGCGCAAATCGGAGCTCCAACAGCAGACGCACTACTGCCCCGGCTGCGGCCATGGTGTGGCCCACAAGCTGGTCGCCGAAGCCCTCTCGGACATGGGCCTGCAGGATCGCACCATTTTCGTCAGCCCGGTGGGGTGCTCAGTCTTCGCGTATTACTACTTCGATGTGGGAAACGTGCAGGCCGCGCATGGCCGCGCGCCCGCGGTGGCCACCGCGCTCAAACGCGCCTGCCCGGAAAGCATTGTGATTGCCTATCAGGGCGATGGTGACCTGGCCGCCATCGGCACCGCGGAGATCCTTCATGCCGCCAACCGCGGGGAGAAATTCACCGTCTTCTTCGTCAACAACGCAATCTATGGGATGACTGGCGGGCAGATGGCACCCACCACCCTTGTCGGCCAGATCAGCACCACCACGCCCTGGGGCCGCCGCCCGTCCAACGAAGGTTTTCCGCT
>JBGPZW010000204.1:0-4322 GCA_041493955.1 Terriglobia bacterium | reverse complement strand
CAAGCGACGGCTCGGTCTTCTGCGTCAGGCGGTTGATGTGCACCAGGTCGGCCATCGTCCGCCAGATGATTTCCTTTGATGGATTGTCCACGGCGGTGACCGGATTGAGCGTTTTGGGCTCGGCGCGCAGCGAGACCACTAACTTGCCGCCGTACCGGCCGACTTCCCCGCCGGTGACGAGCAGCTCCTCCCCGGCTTGCGGACGGTTGGACTGCGCCCGCGCCGTGACACCCCACAGCGCAGCGGCAATCAGAATTGCCGCGAGCATTCGCCCGATAGAATGCCGTCTCATCGGATTGTGTCCCCCACCCCGCTCCTGCTTCAACCGCTCAGATCGAGATCGCTCTCACCCGCTCGTGCAGCGCGCTGGCCAGCGCCGTGTAGCCGAGGAAAAACGGCACGAGCGCCAGCCCGGGCAGAAACATCCACCAATAACTGGCCAGGACGTCGTAGTGCTGCAGGCTGGCGAGCAGGTTGCCCCAGCTCGGCACCGGTTCGCCCACGCCCAACCCGAGAAACGATAGAGTCACCTCGGCCAAGATGAACTGCGGTACAAGAATCGCGGCTTGCGTGAGCAGCACGCCGAAGGTCTGCGGGAGGACATGCCGGCGGAGCAAATAAAGGTCGGAGGCGCCGAAGCCTCGCGCCGCGTGGACGTAGTCGCGTTCCCGGGCGCTCAGCACCACGCCGCGCACCAGCCGCGCCGGGCGAGCCCAGCCGATCAGGCCGATGACCACGACGATAAGCAGGAAGGCTTGCGCCGGGCTGATCTGCAACGGCAGGAACGCACGGATGGCAAACAACAAATAGAGCCAGGGCAGCGCGAGAAACAGCTCGGCAGCGCGCATGAGCACGTCGTCGAGCCAGCCGCCGTAAAAGCCAGCCAGCGCGCCCAGTAGCAACCCCACGACGAGCGTGAGCCCCGCAGCCAGCAGGCCCGCGAGCAGCGAGATCTGTCCGCCAAAGAGCATGCGGGTGAAGAGGTCGCGCCCGTAGGCGTCGCTGCCGAAGAGGAAAACCGGCGCGGAATCGTCGGCGCCGAACAGGTGCACGCGCGCGGGCAGGAAGCCCGCGATCCGGTAAGGAGCGCCGGTCACAAAGAAGCGCAGCGCACAGTCTCGGCTGCGATCCTCGACGTACTCGCCATAGCTTCCCGCACGCGCCACCCAGGGGTAGAAGAACGGCCTTAGGTGGAAGTTTCCCTGCTGGTCCACGAAGTGCAGCCGGCTCGGAGGCACATAAGGCAGTTCGCGGTTCTGCGCGGCCGTGTCGTATGGCGCAAAGAAGCCCGCGAAGAGCACCACACCGTGCAGCACGGCCAGCACCACGAGGATGACACCGAGTTTTGTTCGTCCGTCCATCTCGAGATCCCTACCCCGCGCGAATCCGCGGGTCACCCACATAGAGGAGCACGTCAGCGATCAGGCTGCCTGCGACCAGGAGAACTGTCGAGAGCATCACCGCGCCGATGACCACGTAGAGGTCGCGCGCCAGGATGGCTTCCAGGAGCAGCGGGCCCAGCCCGGGCCAGCTCATGACGACTTCCACCAGCAGCGACGCGCTGAGCAGCGCGCCCACCGAAAACCCGAAAAGCGAAATCAGCGGATTAGCCGCCGCCGGCAACGCGTAGCGAAACAGCAATCGCCGCCGGGGAATACCATGGCCCCGCGCCGCGCGAATAAACGCGCCGTCCAGGACCTCGACCATGGCGGCGCGCACGTGCCGCACCAGCACCGGCAGCGTGCCCGCGACCAGCGCCACCACCGGCAGCGCCAAGTGCGCGGCCACATCCTTCACCTTCTGGCCGAGGCCCATTCCCTCGAAGCCCAGTGAGACCATGCCTCCGGCCGGGAACCAGCCCGTGCGCACGGCCAGGAGCAGCAGGCCCAGAGCCAGAAGCAGGTCGGGCACAGCCAGAAGCGTAGTGGTTCCGGCAGCGGCGAGCTGGTCGGCCGGACCGCCTTTGCGCGCGGCGATCCATACACCGAGCGGAATGGCCAACAGCCAGGCTAGCAGTGTGGCCGAGACCGTCAGCAGCAGCGTATTCCGCGCACGCACCCGCAGCAGCGGCGCCGCCGGGCTGTTGTAGGCGAAGGAAAAACCCAGCTCGCCGTGGAGCACTGAGGCGAGCCAGCGGACGTACCGCACCGGCAGCGGGCGCTCCATGCCGTACTGCGCGCGCAGCGCCGCAACCGTCTCCGCGGAGATTTGCGGGTTGAGCCGCATCTCGTCGAAGAAGCTGCCCGGCGCGAGCTGCACAAAGAGAAAGGTCAGCAGCGAAACTCCGAAGAGAAGGAAAACGCCGTGGAGGAGTCTTCGCGCGAGGTACCGGATCATGCTGCCCCCTGCGGCGGCGCGTAAGCCTGCAGCAAAGGAACCGCAGCCACCAGCGCGCGGCTGTGCGGATGCTGCGGCCGGCGCAACAGCCCGGCCGGCGTGCCACGCTCCACGATTGTGCCGCCCTGCATCACGGCGACTTCATCGGCCAGGTGAGGAACCAGGCTGAGGTCGTGCGTGATGTAGAGGTAGGTCAGGCCGCGCGAGGCCTGCAGCTCGAGCAGGAGGTTGACGATCTGCGCCTGGACGGAAAGATCGAGCGCGGAGAGCGCTTCATCGAGAATCAACAGCCGCGGCTCGAGCGCCAGCGCCCGCGCGATCGCCAGCCTCTGCCGCTGGCCCCCGCTGAACTCGGCGGGCGAACGGCTGGCCCATTGCCGCGCCAGGCCCACCTGCTCCATCAGAACCAGCGCGCGCTCGCGCTGCTCGCGAGGTCTGCCCCGCCCCTGCACGACCAGGGGCTCGGCGACGATCTCCAGGGCCGTCAGGTGGGGATTGAGCGCGGCGGCGGGATCCTGAAAGATGAGCTGGATCTGCCCACGCGCGGCGCGCAGCTCGACGCGGCCGAGCGACAACAGGTTTCTGCCGTCAAACCAAATTTCGCCCGAAGTCGGCTCTTCGAGCCGCACCAGGCAGCGCGCCAGCGTGGATTTTCCGGAGCCTGATTCGCCCACCAAGGCCAGTGTGCGGCCCCGGAAGATGACCAGATCCACGGCCTCAAGCGCCCGGACCGTGAACTGTCCGCGCGAGAGCCAGCGGCGCTGCACGTAGGATTTCGAGAGGTTTGCCACGCGCACCAGAGCCGCCGAGCTTTCCGCGAAGGTGGGTTCAGCCGCCATATTTGAAACACCGGACGCGTCGCGCCACTTCGGGCCGCACCTCGCGCGGCTCGCGCGAGACGCAGACCGCCAGGCGTTCGGTGCAGCGCGGCTCAAAGGGACATCCTGCAGGCAAACGCGCCGGGTCGGGCGGATTGCCCGGGATGACGGGCAGCCTGGTCTTTAACGCCTGCGCGGCTTCTTCCACAGACGGAGGCACAGAACGCAGCAGGCCCTGCGTATAAGGATGCAGGGGTTCGCGATAGATCTGCTCCAGAGGGCCCTCTTCGACAATGCGCCCCGCATACATCACCAGAACGCGCTCGGTCAGACCGGCCAGAATGGCCGGATTGTGACTGACAAGCAGCAGCGCGATCCCCAGCCGCTGTTTGCACTCCCGGAGAAGCGCGAGGATCTCCGCCTGGATGGTCATGTCGAGCGAGGCCGTGGGCTCATCGGCGATGACCAGCGCGGGGCGGCAGGCTAAGGCCTGCGCAATGAGCACGCGTTGCCGCTGTCCGCCGCTCAGTTCGTGCGGATAGGCGGCGAAAATGCGGGGGGTGTCGCGCGAAAAGACCAGCGCGAGCGCTACCGCGGCCTCCTCGCGACAACGCTTCCAACTCCCGCCGCGGTGCGCGTGGATCACTTCGCTCACCTGGTCACTCACGCGCATGGTGGGATGGAGTGCGATCCCGGGCTCTTGAAAGATCAGCGAGATTTGCGCGCCGCGAGTTTTCTCCATCTCGCGCTCGTCCGCCATGAGCAAATCGCGCCCCGAGAACCGGATCGAGCCACGGACGATTCGCCCGCCTGGAGGCAACAGGCGCAGGAGTGCCAGCGCGGTGGTCGATTTTCCGCAGCCGGATTCGCCGAGGATTCCGACGCCTTCGCCGGCCACGAGGTCGAAGCTGATCCCCTCAACCGCGGGCACGACGGGCCCGGCGGAAGTCTGGAAGTGAACGGCAAGATCGCGAACTTCGAGCAGCGTTCCCCGGGCGACCCTCGTGCGCTCTCGGGGCGCGGCATCCCGATCCACTGCGGTCTCGGTGTCGATGGCCTGAAAAAGAGGGTAAGTCATCCTCGTCAAATCGGGCGGCGCCGGAACACGATTCGCGACACGCGGACAGACCCGCGCGAAACGGTGAAACAGACGGAAGGGGCGCGCAT
>JBGPZW010000006.1:0-45507 GCA_041493955.1 Terriglobia bacterium | reverse complement strand
CAGTAACTCATCAAAGGAGAATAGTCCATGAAACTAACGAACGTGGTGAAGTACTTCCTCCTGCTCTGCCTGGTGACGGTATTCGTACTTACCGGAGTTACCTGGGCGAGCGGGGATGACGACGATTCAAAAGCCTTCGGCTTGAACAGCCTGCGAGGCCGTTACATCAGCGCAGAAACCGCGTATGACGTCTCCACCGAGCACAGTGCTGCGGGCGGGAACGTTGGCCCACCAATCTTTTTCTCAGCGGCAGCTGTCATGGTTGCCGATGGGAAGGGAAACGTTTGCGGTGAATCCGACGGCTTCTACGGCGGAACCCCGCCTCCCGGCGTTAACCTCGGCCCAAGCCTGTTCCACGGAACCTACACCGTCGAGGCTGGCACTGGCAGAGTGACAATTATTACTGGCAGTGATGGAGCCCCCAGTCTGACGAATGTGTTCTGCGGAACAACCAAACCGATTATCACCACAGGTGTCACCTCCTTCAAGACCCAAGTCGGCTATCTCCAAAACCACCGCGCCGACAACGTCGCCACAGCGGAGCAGATCAATGCTTCTGACTCCTCCAAGGGAGGGTGCTGTGCCACCAGTGGGTTCCTTGTGCACCACCGGAACTGGACCAGAGCCAGAGACGACGACTAGTCACGACTCGACCAGCCCTCTGAACTCGGGCCGCCATTAAGAGGGAGCAAGATGGGGGAGGCGGTTGCGCTCAGTGTCGTTCGGGACAAGGCGCAAACTTACAACAAGAAGTTCACATTCAACATGACCAAGCTTGACGGAACGATGGCCACCATTTCAAATTCAGACGACTAACCCACCTCCGCAGGGCGGCCCGGACGCTCGGGCCGCACTGCTTCTTTTCAACCCCCTAAGTTTCCGCACTCGTCGCCACCTGCATCGAGGAGTTCCCCGAGGAATTCCTCCAGAAGGATTCCGCGTCCCGGCTCCGCTGGGCCGATTTGAGGTTGACGCGAGAGGGGGGCGGGTATATGGTTTTGCGCAGAAATGGAATTGACATTAGACTTCCGGTTAAATACTTTCCTGACCTAATGGGCGGATGTAATACTCAGCCGACGACAGAACCTAAGTCGAACTCAAAGGAGAACCAAAGTGAACTGTGCCCAGCATGTTCAGGCCCCAGCAGTGGCGCAATGCAACTCATGTGGAAGAGGGCTTTGTAAGGAGTGTGCGGATGCCTACAATCCTCCGACGTGTTCCAACTGTGTGGCAGGTGTCGCCGCCAGTGAGAAGTCGGATGCCAGGAAGCAGCTTCTGGTCAGTGGCGCGCTCTTTCTCTTGGGGACGATGATGGGATACAGCATGGCATCCGACCCAAGGGTGCCGCCGCCGTTTCCTCCATTCTTCACTGGCTTGCTCATGGGATACGTGATGGCGAGCATTCCGTCGGGATGGCGGGCACTCACCAGAATAACTCCGCGCGTGTTTCTGTTTCTTCCGCTTGGTGGATGGGTGCTCTACTTCGTGTACAAGCTCGCGGCGTCCGCGACTATCGGCCCATTCATATTGCCTTTCAAGCTGCGGTCGCTGATACGCCAGATGCGAGAGGCGGATAGACTCGCCTCTTAAGAGTTTAACCGGTAGCACGTGGCGGGTGGACCACCCTTTGTTAGCGGGCACGGTTCGGGGACCGCATCGCGTGGCGACGGTGCAAAAAACCACTTACCAATTTTTCTTCGCGCTTCTGGCGGTCCTGCTGGGCTTGCGCGCCTATTTACAGGCGCGTCGCGCGGGCGCCTGGTCGTGGCGCAGATTCGGCCTGCTTCTGCTGGGCGTGCTGGTGGTGATCGCCCTCGGCGTGCCGTACTCCATGTGGCTGGCGCGTGTTCTCGGCCCCCGCCACACCGCTCTCGCCGTGGTCCTGATCATCGTGCCCATCTTTGCGACCGTCGGCCTGCTCGCCTACTTCCTCCGCCCCAAGAACACCCCGCCGCATTCCGCGCAATTTCGTCGCAAGACATGATCTATATCTATCAGTTGACATCGCTTGCGGCAGCTTTGGCGATTCCTGTGCTCAGCGTTCTGGCTTACCGGGGCTGGGCGAAGCACGCCCGAAAAGACCTGGCACGCTGGCGCAGCGTTGTGGGCATCCTGTCGATTGTAATTGCGTCCCTCAGCTGGCTGGCTCTCGTCTTTCCCGTCGTCCTCGATCTTATGGGTTTCGACGCCAAGATCATAGTCATGACATCCACCCGGGCAAGCATCATACTTCTTCTGGCGATCGCGGGAACACCTCTGGCTTTCGCATTGAGAGGCGCTTCGCGAATTCAAGCACTTCTGGCCGCTCTTCTGATCGTTGCACTCTGGTTTACAAGCGGCGTCCATTGATGAGCGCGTCGCCCAGAAGTTGAGTTTCCTAGGCCGTACCAAACCATGTTTTGGCAGACCTTTTCGAGTCTGCGCTATAGTTCTTTCGGGGGCCAGATGGCGGAGGGGCGAAGGATTCTGCTACCGGAGAAGCCGATTGAGCGGCTGGAGACGTATCTGGCCGCCGGCGGCGGCGCGGCGCTGGCCAAAGCGTTGGCGCTGCCACGCGAGATGGTCATTGCAGAGGTGAAACTCTCCGGCCTGCGTGGGCGCGGTGGCGCGGGCTTTCCCACCGGAGTGAAGTGGGCCAGCGTGGCCCACGACCCTTGCCCGACGAAATATTTCGTCTCCAATGGCGCCGAGGGCGAACCCGGCACGTTCAAAGACCGCATGCTGATGCGGCGGAACCCGTATCAGCTTCTCGAAGGCATCGCCATCGGCGCGTACGCCGTCGGCGCGAAAAAAGCGTTCCTCGGCATCAAGCGAAGCTTCGGGAAAGAAGCGGCAGCAGTGCGGCGCGCGCTCGAGGAGATGCAGGCGGCCGGGCGGCTGGGCCCCACGCCCATCGAACTGGTGCTGGGCCCGGAGGATTACCTCTACGGGGAAGAGAAGGCGCTGCTCGAGGTGATCGAAGGACACGATCCGCTGCCGCGGGAAAAAGATTTACCGCCCTACGTGAAGGGGCTGTTCGTCAAGTACCCGTCGGAGCTGAATCCCGCCGTGGTGAACAACGTCGAAACGCTTTCCAACGTGCCGCACATCCTGGCGCGCGGCGCGACATGGTTCCGCTCGATCGGCACTTCGGATACGCCGGGGACGATGGGGTTCACCGTGTCGGGCGATGTCGAGACGCCCGGCGTGTACGAGTTGCCGATGGGCACACCGCTCGGCGAGCTGGTGCGGCGCTGCGGCGGCGGGCTGCGTCCCGGCCGGCAGCTCAAGGCGATTTTCTCAGGCGTGTCGAATGCCGCCATCCTGCCTGCAGACCTCGAGACGCCTCTCGACTTCGGCTCGATGAGGCAAATCGGCGCGGGGCTGGGCTCGGGCGGGTTCATCGTGTATGACGACACGGCCTGCATGGTGCGCGTGGCGCATATGTTCTCGCGGTTTCTGTGGCTGGAATCGTGCAACCAGTGCATCTCGTGCAAGCAGGGCACGCAGTACGCCACCGCTAATCTAGAGAAATTCATTGACGGCTCGGCGAGCGAAGTGGACCTCGGCGAGGTGATCCACGGCGCCATGCGCGCTCCCACCGGCAACCGCTGCTACCTGCCGGTCGGACATTCGCTGTTAATCCCCAGCATCGTCCGGAATTTCTCTCAGGAATTTATGGCCCATGCCGGGCGCGGATGCCAGGAGTGTCGCGAGGCCGTGCTCCCGCTGATGCGCGACTTTGACGAGTCACGACACGTTTTCAGCTATTCCCCCGGCCGCCAGGCGCCATGAGGATCCGGAGAACCTACCGCAGAGACCCGGAAAAGCACGATAAATTGCCGTTCGGTCTAGGGAATGCTTAGGGAATCTCTATGCGATATTACGTTGACAAGTTCTTGACTTTCACGCTGCCTATTTGGCTCTTCGGGTACTGTGGTCGAGCGATGAACGTGCTCGGTTATTCAGGGAATTGCTTCCGTCCAAAGCGGCATCGAGGTCGTTGTTGGATGCAGGTGGAGTGGTGAAAGAGCCTAGACCTCAGCCCGAGATTTTGAATGGTTGGCGTATTGTCTATGCCATCTGGCGTGATGATATGGCCGAAGCGTTGTTGATACCTGAACCCAAGCGAGAAACTGAGTAAGCTCCTGATACTACGGAATCCGGTTGGCCGGATTAAGGAAGTTTCGTGATGGGTGCCTTGGTAACGACTTCTTGGTACGCCGCATCCACGCTTTTCTTGTGGCGATTGACCGCATCTACTGCGGCTTGTGCTGTGGGGTCACCCTCATCCGCTTTCTGAACAACCTTCTCCATCTGTTCAAGCGTGCGAGCACCCATACCGACCGCAGCGGCGGCTTTGTCCCGAGCCCGTCCAAAGTAATCCTCAAGTTCTCGTTCCGTTTCTATATCTATCTGTTGACATCGATTGCGGCGGCTGTGGCGATTCCTGTGCTCACCGTTCTTGCTTATCGGGGCTGGGCGAAGCATGCCCGAAAAGAGCTGGCAAGGTGGCGCAGTGTTATCGGTGTGATCTCAATCTTGAGCACACTCGTCAGCTGGCTAGCATTCCTCAGTCCCTTTCTCCTCAGCCTAATCGGTATCGACACGCACCGTTTCGCAGATGCCTTCAATGGCGCCGCGTTTTTTATGATGTTTGCGGGAATATCTCTAGCCTTCGCGTTGAAGGGCACGTCGCAAGTTCAAACACTTCTGGCTGGCCTGCTGATGGCTCACTCTGGTTTGCAAGCAACGTCGGTTGATGAGCCCGTCGCCCCGAAGTCGAGTTTCTTCGGCCGTACCAAACCAGGTATTGGCAGACCGCTTCGAGCCTGGGCTATCGATCCGGCAACTTATAGTCGTTGCGCTCGGCGGGATTCTGAGAGAGGTACTGCACGAACTCCCAATCGTTGCCCTCGGCATCGTAGAAGTATCGACGCTTGCGGTGCGGATGTGTGTTGGGCGGCGTGGACTCTCTGTATCCGGCCGACTTCATTCGTTGGCACAAGGCCTCCACGTCATCAACCTCATACGCAAGATGATTCACGCCCGCCAGGCCCCGGTACGGTGCCCAGCGTTTCTCGGGCTCCGCGTTCGCTGGACTCAAGGCGATGTAGGTTTCCTGGGTGCCAAGGTGGACCCATCGTGAGCCGTCGTTACTTCGGCCTTCGCCGCGCACTCGAAACTCAGGAAACGCCGTCTGCAAGAAACGGATCATGCCCTCGATATCACGTACAGTGAGGTTCGCATGTTCGAGTCGGACAGCCATTGCACACCTCCCGTGCGGCTCCCCCCTTGTTTGGCTTGGACAGGGTAACACTGGGGCCTGCTCGCCCTGAGGCACGATTTCCGCTTCCAAGCGCCGGCTTGGCCCCAAGCCTATCAGCTTTTCCGCCGCGCGGGGACGCCAGAATTCAACGGGTGCGAGTGCCTCCCGCGCTCTAGCCGGGTACACGCCTAGCGCGGCCCGTTTTGCGGCTGGCCCTTCTCACCCAGCCGCAGGAAGCGCGCCGCGTTGTTGTAAAAGATATCGCGTTTCTGCGCTGCGGTCAGGAAGTCGGCCGACTCGATGGCTTCGATTCCGATGCGGATGGTCTTCGGCCACATTTCCGTTTTGAAGCTTGCACGGGAACCTTCCGGCTGATGGGCTCGAAGATGGTCTGGGAGCGGGAGGTTATTCCAGTTTCGCGTACTCGGCCTTGGCTTCCTTCAGGATGGGAATGTCGGGGTCGGCGTCCTTCCAGACTTCGAGGAAGCGCGCGTATTCGGCGCGGGCGGGGTCACGCTGACCTTGGCGCTCGTAAGCCTGGGCGAGGTGAAATCGCGCAAACGGATAATTGGGGTTGAACTTCAGGATGCGCTTGTATTCAGCGATGGCCTCATCGAGCCGGCCGAGCCGCAAATAAGCGTCCGCCAGACCATCGGCCACGGTATCCGCGTAGAGATCCAGCGGCTGGCTCTGAGCCACCGCGTGCAGGTATTGGATGGCCTCGTCCGGGCGGCCGTTTTGCAGCGCGTCATAGCCGCGCAGAAACGTGCGCTCCTTCTCCTGCCCCCGGAACGAAGAGGAGGGAGCGTAAACCTCTTCCCTGCGCCTCTCGGCGGCCCGCCGGTCGCCGCGCGCCAGGGCAATCAGCAGTGGCCCGCCGAAATTATTCTGATTGCGAATCTCCTGCACCGCCGCGCGCTCCGCTGGCACCAGGTCGCCCTTCCTCCAGTACAGAAAAACCAGGCGGTGATACCCGTTGGCGCGGTCCCAGGCGCTGGGCGCAACCTGCAGGTAGCGACGATACTGATGCTCGGCCGCGCGATAGCGCCCGAGAAGAGCATAGACGTCGGCGAGATGCAGATGGGCGAAGTGGAAGTCCGGGTTGAGCGCAAGGGCGCGGTCAAGTTCCGCCTGGGCCTCGGCGTAGCGGCCCGCGCCGAGGTAGCTCATTCCCAGGCTGTCGTGCGCATTCGGCTCCTGCGGCACGAGCTCGACGTAGTGCTGGTGCGCGGCGATGGCCTCGTCGAACCGGCCCGCGGCGCTGAAGAAGAGTCCGAGCGCGTTGTATAGATCCGGCGACTCCGGATCCATCGCCAGACCTTGTCGCACCACCGCCACGGCCTCTTCCAAGCGCTGCGCCTGGCGCAAGTCATACCCCAACCTCAAATAGGCTTCAATCTCCTGTGGGTCCGCGGCGATAATCTCCCGCAGCGACTGAATCGCGGTGTCTAAATCGTTCAGGGCATACCCGCGCCATGCCGTGATGTATCGCTTGTCTTTTTCCGTCAATCCGCTCGAAAGCTGAAGCGCCTTGTCCAGATAGGGCTGAGCTTTCTCGAATTCGTTGACGTGGATCGTCGCATGGATGTAGCCGATGCGCGCGTACGCCATCGCAAAGTTTGGATCCAGGGCGATGGCTTTCTTCAACAGCACGATCGCCTCCTCGCCGTGATACGCCTGCGCTTTCTCGAGAGCCAGCGTGTAGTACCGATAGGCTTCCAGGTTATTGGTCATCACACTCGCGGCGGCGGATCTCATCTTGGCATCCGGCGAGCCCGCTCCCAGGTCGGCGGCCAGCTTCAGCGACAACACATCCACCTGCGAGAGCAGCTCTTCGGGACGATCCACCAAGAGGCTTTCCGCCTTCAACAGTTGCCCCGTACGCGCGTCGTGCAGGCGCACGTCCAGGCGAATCTTCTCGCCTAGCCGCGCGAAACTCCCCAGGACCAGCGCCTCGGCCCTGGTCTGCCGCGCCATCTCCAGCGCTTCTTCTAGTTGAATCGGATTCGACTCCGCGTGTCCCCTCCTCGTCAGCAATAGATGAAGCTGTTGTCGGCTCAGCACGGTGAGTTTGGCCGCGCGCGAGAGATCGGTGACCAACATCTCGGCTAAACCCTCCCGCAGCCAGTCCAAATCCGCGCTGGCCGATTGATTCTCGAACCGCATCACCACCAGCGCCTTCTTACCGGGGAGTTGGGGCAGCGTGGCTTCCGGGATCGGCTTCGACGAACGATTGATTTGCTGGCGAAGCCGGATCGCAAGCGCCGCTGCTGCGATGAGGCACACTCCGAGCGCCAGCGGCAGCATCCATCTGCGCCGCGGGGCCACGGCGGGAGGCAGGGCAGGGAAATGTTCCCCTATTGCTCGCGGGAGAGCCCCGTTCGGGATTTCTTCTTCGATTTCAAATTCGATCGAGGTGGCCTCTTCGGTCTCTGTGGTCACCACTCTGCCGGCTGGCTGCACTTCCACCGGGCCGATGAACCGGTAGCCTACCTTGGGGATGGTTCGCACGAAGCGTGGGTTGCGGGAGTCATCGTCGAGCGCCGTGCGAATGTCCATCACGCACTGAACCAGGACATTGTCAGTGACGGCCGTGTCCTTCCAGACGCGCGCGATCAGCTCGTCCTTGGTCACCAGCCGGTCGCGCTGCTCCAGCAGGTAGACGAGCACCTGAAAAGTCTTTTGCCGTAAGTGCTGCTCCTGGTGAGCCTTACGAAGACATCTTCGCGACGTATCGACTTCGATGTCGCCGAAGCGGTAGATCGGACTGGGCGCTGGGTTCATGTCCGAATACCCCGCGCGGGGCGGAATTTCAGAAGAATTTCACTTTTCTTGCGTTACTTCCGCCGGCGTCAGGGTGTATGCACCAGCTTGCGGGGAGGACCTGGGAAGCGAAACCGCGCTGACGCGGCGGTTGGAATTATACCACTGTTCCGGAAGGAGCGTCCCCACGAAGCGAAGGTTCAAAGTGAAGATCACCACGGTACGCCGACAGTCAGTCAAGGTCTTCGTGGAGGATTTGCGAGGGTATTGCCTGCGATGCGCGCGCGAAGTGGACATTCTGACGCTCGCGCAAGCGGCCGAGATGCTGAGCATCGATCAGGCCAAGCTAGAGGTGCTGATTTCTCGCGGCGTGGTCCACGGGATTCAGACCGTGAGCGGCAGCGTCGCGGTCTGCAAAGAGTCATTGTGGCAGCGCCAGCTTGTCCAGAAAACGCGTGCTGCCTCTCAGTCGGAGAGTCATTGGCCATGAGGAAAACGGCATTTGATCTTGGGTACCTGACGGCGGCGCGGTAGAGGGTAGGGGAAAAACCGCCCTGTGCGGACGACCTGTTGGTGGCTGCGTTTTCGGATCGGTTAGATCGGGGAGGACAAGATGAAGCGAGTGAGGGGCATGCTTTGGGCGGGGACTTTGGTTTGGTTGCGTTGCGTCGAGCGGCTGGCCCTGCTCGTCGGTTTCCTTGCGCTGACCGGTATCCTGCCGGCCAACGTCCGCGCCGCCACAACCACCATCACCACCTGCGATCAAGCGAGCCTGGACAGCGCCATGTCCAGCGCATCAAGCGGAGATACCATTGCCTTTGGTTGCAATGGTGTGATTGCACTCACTCACACACTCTCGTTTACCAAGGATCTGACGCTGGACGGCACCGGCCAGAGTGTCACGCTCGACGGCCTGAGCTCCGTGCAGGTCATCAATGTGTCGAGCGGTGTGCATTTGACGCTCAACAACCTCACGATTACGCGTGGCAACTCTTTTACGGGGGGAGGCCTGTACACGAACGGCGGCATCGTCACCATCCTCAACAGCAACTTCACCGGCAACCATGCCTCCTACGGCGGGGGCATTTTGAACCAGGGCGGCAGCAGCAGCTTGACTGTCACGAACAGTACCTTCACCGGCAATTCGGCTGATTTCACTGGGGGCGGCCTCAACAGCGGTGGCACCTTGACCATCAGCAATTCCACCGTCGCCAACAACTCTGGTCCCTATGCGGCTGGAGGCATCGAAAACTTTTCTGGCACGCTGACCATCACGAACTCCACCATCACGAACAACTCGACATCCTCCGTCGGCGGCGGCAGAGGGGGCGGTGGTATCTGGACAAACAGCACCACGAGCCTGACCAACAGCACGGTCGTCAACAACTCGGGGACAATTGGCGACGGCGGCATTAGAAATGAGGGATCCGCCCTGACGATCGGCGGGACCATCATCGCCAACAATACTGGCGGCAACTGCTTGGGAACGGTAAACACCGATTCCGGTTACAACCTGGAGAGCGGCCTCGACTGTGGCTTTACTGGCACCGGCGATCTGCAGAACACCAACCCCCTGCTTGATACGAATGGGTTGCGAAATAACGGTGGCCCCACACAGACCATCGCGCTGCAGCAGGGCAGTCCGGCAATTGACGCAGGTGGGAGCAGTTGCCCGTCCACAGACCAGCGTGGCATCACTCGAAAGGATAACGCTGAGACCACATGCGATATCGGCGCCTACGAGTATCAAGATGTTGTTGCAGTGTGCGTGGCGCCACCCTCGGGCCTGGTGGGGTGGTGGCCGGGCGATGGGAACGCGAACGACATCATCGGCGGCAACAACGGCACTTTGGAGAACGGCGCGACCTTTGCCACGGGCGAGGTCGGGCAGGCATTTAGTTTCAATGGCGTAGCTGCCGATGTGCGCGTCCCGCACAACATCAACCAGAATACCGGCGGTCAGATCAGCGTCGATGCATGGATCTGGATGCCCAATCCGTTGAGCGGTTTTACCACGGCTTCGATTATCAATAAGCGCTCGTCAAGTGATGTCGAGGGCTATACTTTTGAACTGGTCAACGGCTATACGGGCCTGGGGGGCATTAACAACGGTTTGCAATTTGAAATAACGACAACAAGCGGGCAGTTCCTCAGGGCCATTGTCGGCAACGTTATTGGACCTCGCCAGTGGTACCACGTGGCCGGAACGTACGACGGCTCAATGATAAGAATCTTTGTGAACGGCACGCAGGTCGCCACTGGTTCTGCGAGCGGCAGCATTCTTCCGGTGACAGACGACCTCGTGATCGGCAGGAACATTGTAAATGGGGGATCGTTTCCCGGTCTCATTGATGAGGTTGAACTCTTCAACCGCGCCCTGACTCTAGCGGAGATTCAAGGCATCTACAACGCGAGAAGCGCAGGCAAGTGCAAACCGACACAGACAACTCTGTCCGTCGCAGCGGTTACTGCCACGTTTGGCGGCACGGCCAACCTGCAGGCAACTTTGAAGCGCGCCTCCGACAATTCGGCGGTCAGCGGGAAAACGATCAGCTTCACCCTGAATGGCAATGCCGCCGTGACGGCGACGACCGACACATCGGGAGTAGCCACGCTCACGGGCGTCAGTCTTGGGATCATCAATCCCGGCACCTACCCCACGGGGATAGGGGCAAGCTTTACCGCAGACACGACCTTCGCGGCGTCGAGCGGCACGGCACAATTAACGATCAACCAAGCGCCAGCCATCACCAGCCCAAACAGCACGACTTTTATCGTCGGCACCGCGGGATCATTCACGCTCACAGCTACGGGCTTCCCGGCTCCCACGCTGAGTGAGAGCGGTGCGCTTCCCAGCGGGGTGACGTTCAACGCGGCGACGGGTGCCCTGAGCGGGACACCGGGGCCGAACACGGGCGGGACCTATGGCATTCAGTTCATGGCCGGCAATGGGATTGGCTCCAATGCGGTACAAAACTTCACGCTGACGGTGAACCAAGCGCCAGCCATCACCAGCGCGAACAGCACGACGTTTAATGTGGGTACCGCGGGCTCGTTCACCGTGACGGCAACCGGTTTTCCGGCGCCGACGCTGAGTGAGAGCGGTGCGCTGCCCACCGGGGTGACCTTCAATGCGGCGACTCACGTGTTGAGCGGGACGCCGGCGGTGGGCACGGGCGGCACCTACAACATCAGCTTCATGGCCAGCAACGGTGTAGGGACAAATGCGATGCAGAGTTTCACCCTAACCGTTCTAGGTTCGGCCGTACCGAGGATCACCAGCCCAAACAGCACGACCTTCACGGTCGGTGTGGCAGGTTCCTTCACGGTGACGGCTACGGGCTCCCCAGTTCCCACGCTAAGCCGAACGGGCGCGCTGCCTAGCGGCGTGACGTTCAATGCGGCAACGGGCGTCCTAAGTGGGACGCCGGCGGCGGGCACCGGAAGAACCTATAACCTCACGTTCACGGCGCGCAATGGAATCGCCCCGAATGCTGTGCAGAGCTTCACGCTGACGGTACGTCAGGCTCCCGCCATTACCAGTGCCGCGAGCGCTACGTTTACCGTCGGCACGGCGAGGTCGTTTACCGTCAGGGCCACAGGGTTCCCAGCTCCGACGCTTAGTGAACTGGGTGCGCTGCCCAGCGGGGTGACGTTCAATGCGGCAACGCGTGTGCTGAGTGGGACTCCGGGACCGAACACGGGCGGGATCTACAGCATTCAATTCACGGCGAGCAATGGCGTAGGTGCTGATGCCGTGCAGAGTTTCACGCTAACCGTGCGTCAGGCTCCGGCGATCACCAGCGCGAACAGCACGACCTTTACGGTCGGCACCGCGGGAACGTTCACGGTGACGGCTACGGGCTTCCCAGTTCCCACGCTCAGCAGAACGGGCGCGCTGCCCAGCGGCGTGACGTTCAATGCGGCAACGGGTGTGCTGAGTGGGACGCCGGCGGCGGGCACGCGCGGCATCCGCAACATCACGTTCAGGGCGCGCAATGGAGTGGCCCCGCCTGCCGTGCAAGCATTCACCCTGACGGTGAATTAAGAGTCAGAGTCTTGATGAGGAGATTCGCAGCGACCCTAGCGGCATTCTCAGCGAAGGCGTGATCGTCAAATATTTCCGACGAGTTCTGTCGCTTTCTGCAAGTGCAAATCTGTCCTCGCTGCCAAGTGTTCCGGAAAGAGCTCGTTCCTACAGATTCAAAGGTTGAGGTACCCTCAATCCGTCCTGGGGGAATAGACTCGACCCGTGGCGGAACCCGGGCCGTCCGCCCAAAGGTGTTTCGGCACCGACCCGGCGTCACGCCCCAGTGCGGTAATCCAGATTACGCGATCCTCTCTAACCGTTGCGCGGAACAGGCAATCCAAGCTCCGCACTTCACCGGTCTTCTTCACGCGTATGCGCACGGTGCCCGACCAATTCCCCGACTCGAGCAATTGTGGCAGGGCCCCTTCGACCACGGCGCGACCCGGCTCCTCCAGGAACTCATCGAGGCGATGGCCGATTATTTCGGAGAAAGGCTGTCCGACCACTTCGCTGAAGCGACGGTTCATTCCTACGATTCCTCCCTCGAGCGAAAGGGCGAAGATGGCGTCGTCCAAGCCGTCCACGAAGTCGTGAAGCCACCGGTCAGATTCGGAAAGGGTCTCCATCCATTGGTCGAGCTCTTCCTGGGTCGGCTGGAAGTTCGCGCGCTTCTGCAAGTCCCGAACAAAGCCGCGCAACTCGGCAGTGCGCACCTTCTCACCCCACGCATAAATCACAAAGATACCAATGAAAAGGACGACGCCGATGGGCACTGCTTCCAGGCGTTGCGGGAGCGTCCGCAGGGATTCCCAGGAGGATACCGCCAACCCGGTGGCGAGCAGGGTTAGCAGCAGCAGCGATACTCGGACCAGTTTGCTTTCGTTGAGTTCCAGTTGCTCCAGGGTAGGGGTGAGCGTGCCATGTGGATTCTCACTCGGCATAGTAGACCTCCGCTGTCTAGATAGCCGAGAGTCTGAGGGGGAACCTTCGGCAAAGCTCGGATCATCCATTATGTTCCGGACATCGCGCTGAGGAACATAAAGTCATTGCTCTTGTTTCCTGTCGCGCATCCCCTGCTGCCCCTACTAAAAACTCAATCCGACTTAGGAAGACAGCGCGAACTTCTTCTTGTGCCTCTGCCACGGTCGTGACAGTTTCCTACCGCTTCCTGCCCCCTCACTGCTGTTTGGGCTCACCTGGATAAAATCAGCCACGCTCCGCCTCAGGAACGATTACGGCTTCCATGTCCCGATTTTGCCGCAAGCCTATCAGCTTTTTCGCCGCGCGGAGACGCCCGAATTCAACTGGTGCGCGCGCCTCCAGCGTTCTCGCCGGGTACACGCCTAGCGCGGCCTGTCGTTCGGCTGGCGCTTCTCACCCAGCCGCAGGAAGCGTGCCGCTGCCGCGTCACTGTATTGGGGGTTGGTGCAGTCTTCGTCTGGCCCTTAGACGTCTATTGGTCGGTTGGCTCTGGTCTTGCGGGGAGCCGGCGTTCGCGCCCGAGGCTGGTTGCGCCTGTGCCGTTGCCGGTTGGTCGCCTGAATTCGCCGGAATCACTGGCCCTGCGGCGCGCATCAGACCGTTGGGCGTGCTCACCAACTGCATGCGCGGCTGCTCCACCTCGCCGGGCAGCAACACCTGCGCCCCCAGCCAGAGCGTCTTTTCCGGCGGGAACAGCTCCGGGAAGATCCCCCCTCTCTTGGTCGAGCCCACCAGGGCCGTGAAGTGCCCTCCATTTTCCACCTGAATGTTTTGGACCTCCTGCCACAGCGGTGCCCCGCCTTGCTGCTGTTCATAAACCGCAAACAGGACGCCCACAACGCCGGTCAGGCGTTTTCCGTTGTGATCTCGCAGCACTGCTCGGAGCTTCAGGACGCGGGAAGGATCGAGGCCGGTTTTCACCTGCGCGACCTGATCTGCGGTGGGGACTGTGTTTGGCGGCGTCTCCGGTTTTTGCTGGGCGCAGCCCACGCAGCATATAACCACCAGAGCAACGAATGCCGGGAGATCAATTTGTCGCGATTTCACGTCACACCGCCGAACCTTGCGGCGCGGGAGGCTTCATCTAACAGACTAACCGAGACGCTTTTCGGGTTGCAATCCTACGCAGCCGCTCGTTCGGGGGGCTGCGGTGCGGGGCTCAGGGAGATAGTGGTTGGTTTCCGTCCCTTGGCCGCGTGGTATGCGCTCAAGCCCGCTACCCCTGGGCTGAGCCCCGCCACGCTTCTCGGTTTCTCTTTCGCGCTTTTGGCCCTTCAACTCGAATCGGTTTCCTCAGTAGCCGTAGTGCACATGCTGCGAACCAGTCGTCGGCTCCTTCGCCCCGAGCTGGGTCTTTAGGGCAACCCAAAGTCCGCTTAGGTCGAAGGAGCCGACGCTGTCCATCAAGCTGGTACCAACTGTGCCATTGTTGCACTAAGTGGACGCGCAGTTGCTGTGTTGATCGGGATAGCTCTTGCGTCCATGACGGGGGCTGAGAGTGGGGCCGTTAGTGATCTTGAATTCATCAGTTTCTAGGTTCTTCAGCGTAACCTTCCCAAGTTCGATATCTCCGTCTCCGCCGGTGTACACGTTTTCAAAGCACGTGTAGCCCAGCTCAATCGTGAAATCGACTTGGAGACGCCCTGTATGGTCCGCATCTTCGTGAACTACAATGCTGAGGACAGCCGCTTTCTCCGTACCGGGGTAGCCTGGGAAGTCTTTGACTGTTCCCTCATACTCCCCTTCGAACTCGCCAACGCCGTTGGTGCCGGTTTGCGCATCAGTCTCGATCTCTTGCACGCATCCCGACTCGAACTCCGTTTCGGTTATTCCCCCGGTCTTAAGGGGGTTAAGCCACTTGATTTTGACTTCCGCTCGTCCTGTTGACGTCCCGTTGTTGGCGGTCGTGTTGAGGCCTGTGATGTTTGCCTCGAACTCGATTTCGACTTTGGCACCTCCCCGATCAACTCCGACCGGTTCAAGTGCGGGGGGAACTACGGGGACGTGGCTTTCCGTTTCGATCTCCTCGAGTCTGCCCTCGGCTTCTCCCTTTGCCGATGTGGGCCCCGAAGCGATGAGGACGCCATTCCCCGGGTAGCAATCGCCTTTGGAACGTCCATCGGCGGCAAGCCGCATTGGAATGGCGAACGCAAGCAACAGCAATGCTAGATAAACTGCCTTTTTCATAACAATCTCCCTGTGCGGTGACTCTAACTGGACGACGAGCGTCCTTGTTGATCCCGCAACCCAGTAAATTCTAGATTTCCCACTAGGTGCCGACCTGGATGGGTCCCCAGCACAGCTCCTACGGGGACCGAAGGGTTTTGTGAGTTAGTCTAGTTTCGGTGAATGGAACAAACGCACCCCCTTCAACTCGGCAGGGACGTGCTTCGCTGATGAGGGATATGTTGCTGTATACGTCTAAGGCCTCACGATGAACTATCCTCTCTTAGGGGGAGGCGCGGATTCCCGTGGCGAGAGCTGTTCTGAGTTGGGTTAATTCTTGTTAATGGCTAACCGATAAAAGGCAATGCTTCGTGTCAAGGTACTTGCCGTGCGCTACGGTGTCACTCTCGTGATATCTCGTCAAGTAAAAAATAGTTCTAGTACTGTGGAAATCTCGTCAGGAGTCTAGGACCGGCGCGCCAAGGTATCTGGTCTTGTAGCCTGGAGGGTGCGAGTGCCTCCCGCGCTCTCGCCGGGTACACGCCTAGCGCGGCTTGTTCTGTGGCTGGCCCTTCTCACCCAGCCGCAGGAAGCGCGCCGCGTTGTTGTAAAAGATATCGCGTTTCTGCGCTTCGGTCAGGAAGTCGGCCGACTCGATGGCTTCGATTCCGATGCTGATGGTCTTCGGCCACATGCTGGCGTCAGAGCCGAACATGATCCGCTTACCCAGCCCAGCCTCCACCAGACCCCGCAGGTAGCGGTGAAACTCCTTGCGCGGCAGCAGCCAGTCAATCCCGGCGACGTCGACATAGACTTGAGGGTACAGAAAGAGCAGGGAAATCATCTCGTTGAGCATCGGCCAGCCGGCGTGCATGACATAGACGCGCAATTTCGGGTGGCGGACGAGCACCTTCTCAAGCAGGAGCGGATTATTCAGCGACGCGCGATTCTGCGGAAACAGATAATACGGCTGGAAACTCAACACGTGAATGGCCAGCGGGATATCCAGTTCCTCTGCCAGCGCCAGATAAGGCTCCAGGATCTGATCGTCGGGAGAAATCCCCTCGATCTGCGGCGCGATCTCTCCCAAAATCGCGACTTCGCCTTTGCGAATCAGTTTGCGCAACGAATCGGGAGTACCCAGATTGGCGACCGCCGTATTGAGACCAGGCAGCATGCGGTGGGGAGCAGCCTCGCGGTATCTATGCACATGCTCCAGAGAACCGCTGGTGGCAGCTAGAACGATGTTGTAGCGATCCATAACGGCCAGGATTTCCCGGAGCAGTTCTTCATCGGTGGCCGCTGGGTAGAGGGGATTCGGACAGCTCGCCCACCAATGGTCGGGATCCCATTTCCCTCGGGGATCAAAGGCCGCAAAATCCATACCGGGACAGATCATGGAGGGCCCCACAGGCCATCCTTTCGCGGGTAGGGCGTGCAAGTGCATGTCAATGACAGCAGGACGTTGTCTTGGCACATCCTGTGCTGCACCAGACCCTCCTAGCCCGACCAAGCACACGACTGCAAACCATACAAAAGTGAGCATGTGTTTCACAGACGCCTCCTCCGTGATGGCCACAGGGGTTGAGTCATCTCACCCATTCTCGCGGCGGCGCGTAGCAAATTCAACCGGGAAATCCCCTAAACCGGCAAACTTGGATTCAAGAATCTCGGCAGCCGCCGACCGAGTAGATTCCGGAGGACCTGGGAGGCAGGGGCGGGATAAGTGTCGGAGGCATCGCTCGGAGAAACGGCAATCTTGGGCTTTGAGGCTCCAGGGAGAGGTGGGACCGGTTCGGTGCCTGGTCGCGGGGAGCACCGAGCAACGAAACCCCGACTGACCATTGCTATTAGAGCCGGTCAGGCTTATGTTGCCGGTCTCCTGCGAGTCAAAACGGAAATCCTGGTTTAGGAGATGGCTTACAATGTTCGGCCGTACGGGCAGCGATCCACAGGTGTCTGTGAGGAGAGAGTTCGATGAGAGATTTCAATGGCCTTACGGAAAAGGAAGTGCTGGCGCTGGCGATTTCGCTGGAAGAGGAGGACGAACGCATCTACGCCGATTTCGCCGAAGGGCTGCGGCAGAATTTCGCCGGCTCCGCGGCGGTGTTCGACGGGATGCGCGTGGAGGAGTCCGGGCATCGCCGGCGACTCCTGGAACTGTATCGCCAGAAATTCGGAGAGCACATCCCGCTGATCCGCCGGCAGGACGTGAGAGGCTTCGTGCAGCGGCAGCCGGTGTGGCTGCTCCAGCCGATCAATCTGGAAAAAATCCGCAACCAGGCCAGCGCGATGGAAGTGGAGACGCGGCGGTTCTACGAGCGCGCCGCGGGGCGCGCCGCCGACGCCAGCATCCGTCAGCTTCTGGATGACCTGGCACAGGAGGAGCGCTCGCACGCCGATCGCGCCGAAGCGCTGGAGCGCGAAAAGCTGGGCGCCAGCGAAAAAGAAAAAGAAGAGGAAGCGCGGCGGCGGCTGTTCGTGCTGCAGATCGTCCAGCCGGGCCTGGCCGGACTGATGGACGGCTCGGTTTCGACACTGGCTCCGCTGTTTGCTGCGGCGTTTGCCACACACAATAACTGGGCCGCCTTCGCCGTGGGGCTGGCAGCCTCGGTCGGCGCGGGCATCAGCATGGGCTTTGCCGAGGCGCTCTCCGACGACGGCAGCCTGACGGGGCGCGGCCATCCGTGGCTGCGCGGAGCCGTGTGCGGCGTGATGACCGCGCTCGGAGGCATCGGCCACACGCTGCCGTTTCTTATTCCCGGGTTCAGAATTGCGATGACCGTGGCCATGGTCGTGGTGCTGTTGGAGCTGAGCGTGATCTCCTGGGTGCGCCACCGCTACATGGATACCCCGGCATTTTCAGCCGCCGTGCAGGTGCTGCTCGGAGGGATCCTCGTTTTCCTGGCCGGAGTGCTCATCGGGAATTCGTAGAAGCCAAGAGCCCCACGGGGCACAGGTATTCTTGACGATTGTTGTGCTGACTCCATCCAGCTCATTACGTATTAACGGCGCGACCGCCTGAGGCGGAAACAGATAATACGGCCGGAAACTCAACACGTGCATGGCCAGCGGGATATCCAGTTCCTCCGCGGCTGAGCAAAATCATCTTCTTGAGCAGCAGAGAGCTCTTGGCGCGATCTTCCGCGGGTCGGCGCGGACCCTCGCGTCGAATCCGTGGCCACTCATCGGCGCGAATCTACCTCGAAGCCCACTCGCTTGACGAGATTCTCGCCCACATCCGCCTGCTCGGGAGGGCGATGGGCCGTCGCTCCGCGGGCGTGACTCCGGTTGCTTCCCGGGTCGTGCTGACTAGTCGTCGTCGCCAGGAATGAATTCGACGGTGACCTCCATTTGGAAGTGGCTTCCGGCTGGGCTTCCGTCGGTCGAGTCCACAACGTAGTGGCCGGCGACCGAAGGCCGCGCCGGCAGTTCCAGCAGGGCGCTGCCGAGGTTCTGATTGTCGGCCAGCCCGCACATCTGGAAGAGGGCGAGTCCGGAAAGATACGGGCTTAACGCGGACACGCCGAAGAACTGCCCGAATAGGTGATCGAGGCACGCGGCGCGGTAACCCTGGGTGAGAACGCGCAGCTTCTGGTTGTTCCGGAGATAGACGTCGAAGACGGTACCGGGCAGGTCAATCACCTGGCCGTTTGCCGTGGGGAGGAACTTGGCAGGCGCCAGGTTCGTGACGTTGATCCACTGGCCGCTGACATCGGCCCAGAGTCTCCACTCGCCAGCGGAGTCCCTAACGCGGATGCGGTCCACGCTCACCCGGAAATGTTTTCTTGGTGGGCTGAAGACGTCCCAGGCGAACTTCAGCGTGCGGGCGTAGATGCCGTTGTCGGCGCCGAGATACGGCAGGTGGATGTGCGCCGTAGTCGGCAGACCTTCCTCTTTGCCCGTGTAAGTGATCACCTCCGTGACCGCCGTCGAATGTTGCGCATGCGTGATGACTTCGACGCGCGGTGCGGTGGCCTCGTCCGGCGCGGGCGGGAGTGCCACGTCGAAGTCGTAGTCCATGTCGTTGACCGGGTGGAATTCCGGCGCGGTCGTGCCCCAGGAGAAGGCGCTCGGGCCTGCCGTGGGGAAGATGGGCCCCAGCAGCGACAGTCCGGTGAGTTGGAACGCGATGAAACCAAAGACGGGGACAAGCGGCGGAGGCAGTGGCCCGGCGCGATAGTAGAGAGCCTGGTCGGAGGCGTTCAGCGCGTCTTGGATGCGCCCGCCGCCGAGGCCGCCCTGGCCAAGAATCTGGCTCAAGCCCGACGGAAACTGGTTGGCGCCGCCGCCGTGCCCGCTGACGTAGATATCCACCTGCGTGGCGCGCGAGCCGTTGTCCTGCGTCACGGAGGGTCGCTTGCGAATGGTGGCCATCATTCGCGGGGGATGAATCTCCGTGCGGGAGCCGCCTTCGGGATGACGCGTGTCGAGAATCCAGCGGCCGACGGTGAAGATGCGGTCGCCGGCGGTGGGATTGGCGTATAGCGGAAGGCCGATGTTCCCCAGACCGTAGGCGAACGTGGTGCCCGCGTTCAGCGTTTCCCATTCGATCTCCATGCGGCCTACTTCGACAGGGGTCTGCTCGGGCAGGTTCTGGAAATAGTTGGCGGTGCCGATAATCCAGCGAAACGCTGGATCCGGCTGGAAGAAGAAGTTGGCGTCGTGGGCGTAGTGGCGGGTGGGGAAGTCCGACGGGCTAATCAGAGAGGGCGGTTCGTCGCCGCCCGCGGCCGATTCCGCGATGATTCCCGAGGCGGCCACGGGAAGCTCGCCCCAGACCGCGGCCCATTCCGGCTCCGTTCGTTCCGGCGACAAATCGTGCAGGAAGCCCGGCAGGACGCCGTCGCGCCCGCCGCGTTCCCGGCCCCAATCAATCAGACCGGCCACAAGCGATGCGGACGGGCACAGGTTAATCTTGTGCGCGGCGACCGCAGTGCCCGAGGCCCCGCCGGTCGCGCGTACTTCGTAATAGCCGGGCCGCGGGATGCGCGCGCTCGGCCCGGAGATGCCGCTGTCGAATGGAATCGTGACCACGCCCGAGAGCTCGCCCTCGCTATCCGCCGTCAGCACGCCGAGCGGCAGATCGCCCGGCGCCACTCCCGGCGAGTTCAGCGGCCCATGCAGAGAGATGCTGACGTTTTCGCCGGCCTCCCAGTCGCTGCCCGTGACGGGCACCTTGCTGTTCCAGGTGAAGAGCAGCCGCTGGAGCACATTGTTCAGCGTGATCCCGCCGCTGACGCGTACCCGTGGACCCTCTTCTGCGCGCCCCTGCAGCGCCCAGAAACTAATTACGAGCAACGCCACCAGTAGGGCGTTGAGCATAGTTTTCCTGCGAAGCATGTCGTTCCTCCTTTGTTCCTGGCTGCAGGGATTCAGCCGGAATTGCCGTTTTGACTTCCTGGCTGGCCGGCACTGTACACGCAAGGGCCTCCGTACGCAACATCGCCGCACGGTGCTCAGAGCAAAGAATGTCCCTTATGGTCTTGACGGTCTGAATGGGCGGGGTGGCCTACCGTTGCGGCGTCTAGGCTAGGCGCGCTGTGCTGCACACTCAGCGAATGCGCGCGTCGGCGCGCGCTACTTCTGTTTGGGCGGATATTTCTCCAGGGACTTTTTGACCATGTCGTCCAGTTTGCCTTCGATCTTGCTGGCGTCGCTTTTTCCCACGCTAGCGATGCCGCGCCAGACCAGGGAACGCGTGCTGGGGTCCCGCAGATCGATGACCAGGGTGCCCTCGCTGTACGGCACCATCACCACGCGCGTGCCCCAGCCGCGCCATCCGGCAGGGTAACTCTCCGCTTCCATTTTGCGGGCCGAACCGAAAACGTATCGTACGTTGAGATCGGATGGCCCGGACGTCAGCGTCAGACCCTTGGCCGTCAGACCGCGTTCGATGTCGGCCTCGATCTGCTTTTTGACTAGTGCGCTGTTCAGAGCAGGATTTTTGCTGTTCAACTTGCCGTCACGGATGGCGAAAGTCTTGTACTTGCTAAAATCGGCGGCCTGGTCGAATTCGACCGTGACCTTCTGCGCCCACACGCCAGGAGCGGCAAGCAAGGTTAGGATGAGCACTCTCATCGCCTGCAACTTTAGGCGTGGGAACAGTTCTCGTTTCTCTACTGGGTTGAAGGCTTCCGACACCTGCCACCTCCTGCGTAACGGCCGGGAGTCTATCACGACTGCAAAATGTTCCGCATAGGATTGTGCGCCGAGTGACAGTCAGAGCGGTCGGATACGAAGCCTCTTCGTCGCCATCACGTCCAAAGACCCCACTACCCGCCGCCGCGGTCATTCCGAGCCCCTCGCTGGAGCCTGTCCTGAGTGCCAGCGAAGGGCTCGGGATAGACTCCACGCGCAATCTCTTCGGAGGGATTCCTCGGTCGCGGAGCTTGTCCTGAGCAGCAGCGAAGGGCTCCCTCGGAATGACACCGCAGGCCGGAAGTCTGCGCTAGGCACCTGCTGTCATTCCGAGCGGAGTCCCGGTGGAACCGGGACGCAGCGAGGAATCCCTCCGGCGGGAATCCTCGCCCCGGCTCCGCCGAGGCGGCACGTAAACCTGCGGCAGGGCATTGAACCGCGCCGCGTTCTGCGGGAGAATCCCGGCGCCGCGTTCGCCTCGCCCCCATGCCCCAGCAGTAACCGCGCCTGGGTTGGGCTTGTACCGCCCCGACCTGTCGGGGCGGGTTTGGGTTTGTGGCGCCCCGGCCAGGTCGGGGCCGGCGGGGTTGGTCTTGTGGCGCTCCGGCCTGCCGGGAACGCCGCTACTTGAACCTGTCCTCGTCCGGCCGCGAAACCCGTGGCGCTTGACGTGAGAGCGCGGCTGGCGTATGGTTTCGCGCAAAGATTAAAGATTAAAGTTCAAACCGGGAATTCCGCTTGATATGGGGAATCCTAGCGAAGAGCGCTGGCGCACGCTCCTGACCGAAGGACACCGGGCGTTCCGCGTTGCTCACCTGCTGTTTCGTTACCTGCCCAGCCCGCCGCGCTGCAAGGTCTGCCACAATCCCTTCGGTGGGATCGGCGGCAAGCTAGTTGGGCTGCTGGGGTTCACGCGCTCTCGCAAGAATCCCAATCTCTGCTCGCGGTGCTGCGACCGCCTCCCGCCGGGCGGAGCTGAACTAGACATCGCGGTGCTGTTCGCCGATGTGCGCGGCTCCACCGCCCTCGGCGAGCAGTTAGGAGCCAGTGCTTACGCCGCCGTGCTCAACCGGTTCTACTGTGCTGCCACCGAGGTGCTCATCCGCCGTGACGCCATCATCGACAAATTGATAGGCGACGCGGTGATGGCGCTGTTCATCCCCGGCATCTGCGGCCCCGAATATCGCCGCCGTGCCGCCTGGGCCGCCCTCGCGCTCCTGCGGGCCGTAGGGTACAGGCAGTCCGCTGAGCCGTGGATGCCGATTGGAGTAGGGGTCAATTCAGGGCTGGCGTATGTGGGTAATGTAGGCAGCGAAGGCGTGGTGGACTTCACTGCGCTTGGCGACGCTGTAAACACGGCAGCGCGCCTCGCGTCGAGTGCCGGAGCGGGCGAGGTTCTGCTGAGCGAAACGGTCTACGCCGCTGTTGCCGAGCAGCTTCCGAACCTGGAACGCCGCAATCTGGCATTGCGCGGCAAAGAAGCGCCCGTCGCCGTGCGCGTCCTTGGCCCCACCATGGACTAGCGCCGCCCGGACGCCTCCCGACCATTCGCGCCCGCCTCGCCCCCATGCCCCAGCAGTAGCCGGGCGATCCTAGACGCGACCCGCGCTGGCCACCTAACCGGGGTCACGTGGATCCGAGCTTGACCGCAGAAGATACCTGGCATATGATTTTGCGCAAAGGTAAAACTAAGATCGGGAATTCCGGCTAAAACGTGCGTTCGCAGTCGGACTCGAGGCAAGGCCCTTTCCCTAGGTCGGCCCTGGCGCCCAGAATTTCAGAAACCCAAACTCTGCGTATAAAGGAAGATAACCATGAAAAAACGAGCGTTTAGAAATTTAACGGTTGTGATCTTCTTTGCCTTAGCTGTGGCTCTGATTGCGACAGTGAGCTCGGTTCAGACTACTCGCGGGGAGGTCGTCAGGACTTCCACTACCTTCAACCCTCTTCAGGTCGCACTCCTTGCGTGGTATCCCGCGAACCAAACAACCAGCTTCGCCGTGGGAAACGGCTCCTTTGGGGTAGCCTTTGATGGTGCCAACATCTGGGTCGTGAATGGCAGCGACGACAATGTGATTAAGCTGCGCGCCAACGACGGCACAGTGCTGGGTACATTTGCTGTGGGAAGCCACCCTTTTGGGTTGGCGTTTGATGGGGCCAACATTTGGGTAGCGAACAACCTAAGCAACTCCGTGACCAAGCTACGCGCCAGCGACGGCTCGATGCTGGGTACATTTGCTGTCGGGAACGGCCCCACGAGGGTAGCCTTTGATGGGGCCAACATCTGGGTCACGAATACCACAAGCGGCAACAACGTGACCAAGCTGCGCGCCAGCGACGGCTCGCCGCTGGGTACATTCGCTGTGGGGAGCAAACCGGGAGGGATAGCTTTTGATGGGGCTAACATTTGGGTAGTGAATGCCTTCGACAACACGGTTACCAAGCTGCGCGCCAGCGACGGCTCGCCGCTGGGTACTTTCGCTGTGGGGGCCTTCCCCGTGGAGGTGGCTTTTGATGGGACCCACATCTGGGTGACGAATTACGACAGCGCCACCGTGACCAAGCTGCGCGCCAGCGACGGCTCGCCGCTGGGTACTTTCGCTGTGGGGGCCTTCCCCTTTGGGGTGGCCTTTGATGGGGCCCATATCTGGGTGACGAGCGTGGGTGGCCGCACCGTGAGCAAGCTGCGCGTCAGCGACGGTATGGTGCTGGGGACATTTCCTACCGGATGTAACCCATCTGAGTTAGCGTTTGATGGGGCTAACATCTGGGTGGTGAATGGCTGTAGCAACACGGTTTCAAAAATGTAGGCGACCACTGCCGCAGTAAACAAGGACCGCGGGTCGTCCAGTTTACGTGCACCCCTGCTCAAGGCGCCGGCGACCTCGGCGCGAGCCTCGCCCCCATGCCTTCGCCGCAGCCGCGTGGGTTGGCTTTTGTGGCGCTGGCTTCCAGCCGGCGGGTGTCAAGAACGCCGCCCGCCTTGACGGCTTAGGCGGATCGGGTTAAACAAGAGTCCATGCAAAGACGAATGAACAACCGCAACGGGATCGCGAAGCTCTTGCTCGTCGCTTCCGCGCTGCTGGCGGTGTCTGTGCCCGCAGCGGCCGACACACCCAAGCTGAACATCAAGACAAAGAATGGCATTGCGCTCGAGGAGCAGAAGAAGCAGCAGATCGAGCGACTCGCGAAGCAGTATGACCTGAAGAAGTTGACGATCACGCGCGACATCATTATCGAGCAGGGCGTGCGTCCGCATTCGTCGCCGGTACTCACGCTGAATGGACGCTTTCTCGATAACGATGACCTGGCGCTGTCGGTGTACGCCCACGAGCAGGGCCACTGGCTGCTCATGGAGCGCCACCGCGCGCACATCCGCGATCTTTATAACGATCTGAAGCGCGCCGTGCCCGGCCTGCCCACCGATTTTCCGCGGGGCTCCGGCGATGAGCGCGACACCTACCTTCACCTTGCGGTGATCCTGCTGGAGTGGCAGGGCATGGAAGAACTGGTTGGCGCCGAGCGCGCGCGCAAGGTGATGGATTTCAAGAAGACCGACCATTACACCGCCATCTATCCGGCGGTGCTGCAACACCGCCAGGACCTAGAAAGAATTCTGCACCGCTACTCGATCCAGTGGTGATGTGACCTACGCAATGAAGCGCATCTTGCATAGCGCGGTTGCAGTGTTGCTGTTTTCGGGTGTCGCCCTTTGCGCGCAGAACAATTCCGCACCCACTGAAAAAACCCAGCCGACAACCGCGCCACCGCCCTCCGGGGCAGGGGTCAACAGCCCCACAAGTGGCGTGGACATTCTCAGCGACACCAAAGGGGTTGATTTCACTCCCTACCTTGGGCGGGCCATTGCCACCGTGCGAAAAAACTGGTTCGCAGTGATGCCGGCTTCCGCTCGGGCCCCGGAAAGGAAGCAAGGCCACGTTGCGATTGAATTTGCGATTCTCAAAGACGGTAAGCTCGGCGCCAGGAAACGCGTGGAGTCCTCTGGAGACGCAGCACTCGACCGCGCCGCAGAAGCTGGGATCGCTGCCTCTTCGCCTTTGGCGGCGTTGCCCTCAGAATTCGCCGGTGAGTATTTGGCGCTTCGTGTCCATTTTTATTACAACCGGGCGAATTCCGCGGCGCCTGCACCGGGCAAGACCGAACGTTCCCCGGGTGGAGAAAGCGCCTTACCAGCCGGTGTGTACCGGGTGAGCGGGAACGTGACGGCTCCACGTCCGATCCTTAGCCGGTCTCCGGCGTATTCGGAGGAAGCTCGACATGCAAAACTGGTGGGGACAGTAATTCTCCGGACGATCATAGGAGTTGATGGCATCCCTAGAGATGTGGAAGTCGTCCGGGCCTTGGGCCAGGGGCTGGACGAAAAAGCGGTCGCAGCCGTGCGCGGATGGAGGTTCAAACCCGCTACCAAGGACGGCAAACCCGTGCCTGTGCAGATTAATATTGAAGTGACGTTCAAGCTGAAATGATCCCGGCGACGGTCTGTTAAGATTTCCTGTTCAATGTACTTGAAGCGAATGCAGACGACGAAGGCCGCGTCACGATGCGTGAATCGGATATCCGCCGCGACGCCACACGGACGTTGCATTGTGGGGCCCCCTTTTTTTCGGGGTTGCGCTAAAGATTTCTCTTGACAATTTTTTGAGCTGATGTATTCTGTTCCCGAAAGAGAAGTGTCACTGCCCGGGCCGCAATGCTCGGGCGTTTTTGTTTTTGGCCCCTGGTGCTCCCGAGCGCTCGGGGCGTTTTTGTTTTTGTGGCGCTGGCTTCCAGCCGGCGGGTTAGAAGAACGCCGGCAAGATCCCGGCGCCACGAGTAATCGCTTCGTACCGCCCCGGCGTGCTGGGGCGTTTTTGTTTCTGGCCCTGCGGCCACGGCGCGCGACGCGCTTTTGTCATTCCGAGTGGAGTCCCCGTGCCGCCCGGGACGCAGCGAGGAATCCCTCCGTCGTCCGCAGGCGAGCGAGCAATTCTTCAGAGGGATTCCTCACGGAGTTTTTCCCGAGCGGAAGCGAGGGGCTCGGAATGACGAATCGGGGCATTATTCAGCAGCCTTCTGAGAACTGAAAGCGGACGGCTGCAAGCTTTTTTCACCGAGGTGCGCGATGCCGACCTACAGCAACTCGACTCCGCCCTATTCGCTGTTTCCCGGCGATGTGGGCTTCTCGTTCAACAACGAGGCGCCCGCCGACGGCACCGCCGGCGCGCAATTCGCCATTCCCGAGCCCGCGGGCTTTCCCAAGCAGGAGCACACCGTGCGCTGGCAGACGCTGTTCGCCTCGGCGCCCACCGCGGTGAGCATCGCCTTGCAGGGCGCGATGGCCGACGTGGACGCCGAGTACCAGAACATCGACACCACCACGCAGACCGCCGGCGAGGCTCGCACCGTCACCGGCGTGCGCGCGCGTTTCCTGCGCGTCAAGAAAACGTCTTCGACCGGCGGCTCCGGCTTCACCGTGAAGATTCTCCCGTAGCACCCCGACGCGTCGGGGTGTGATGTTGAAACCCCCGGCCGTAGCACAGGCTTGTAGCGTGTGCCAGGACGCAGGCTCCGGTCAGAAAGAACCGACGCAGGCTGAAAGCCTGCGCTACACACTGTGAATATCCTGCCGTAGCACAGGCTTGTAGCCTGTGCAGCGCGACAATTCTGCCCTAGCACAGCCTTTTAGCTTGCGCTACACCAGCTCATGGCTTCGCATCCCAACTACGTCAAGAAGCAGACCAGCGTGGACACGGTGAGCTGGACGCCGATCGTCGCGCCGATTGACTGCATGGGCGTGGGCATCAAGAACAGCGTGAGCGTGGACCTGCGCATTCGCACCGATTCCGCCGACCCCGCAACGCAGGACTTGATCCCCGCGGGCAATCAGGACGGCATCATGGTCCCGCGCCACGGCGGGATGCCGAGCGACGTAGGCCGCGGCGTGCGATTCCTGGCGGGAGAGACGATTGCGTACTTGCAGGCCATCTCCGGCACCGGCCCGGCGCTGGTGACGTTCGTCAGGTGAGACATGCGGATTAAGGTCGTAGGCGAATGCGAGACGGCGAATGCTCTGCGCGGGCTGCTGCGGCGCGCCGGCTTTGCGGTGGTGGAATTTCTGCCGCACGAAGTTGTGCGCGGCCTCCCCTCAGGCGGCTACGTGATTCACTTGGTGCCCTGCGATAGCCTTGTTATCGGCTTCGATTCGGCGGACTCCGAGCTGGAAGCCTCGATTCTTCGGCATGTCACGCAACTTTCCGCGCGCCCCGTTGTGGTGGATCGCCCCGGCGGGCAAATTCACAGCGACCGCGAGATTCGCATTTTGGTTCCGGAGGGCGATCCGCAGCAGTCGGCAGCGGTAGAGTACGGCGTCTTGCGCGGGCTCATGGACCTGGTGAAATTGAAAATCCCCGCCCTGCCGGGGCAGCGAGTTCCGAGTGACCTTCAGCCGCCAGAGAAATCCTGGTGGCAAAGTCTGTTTCAAGGAGGAAAGCAGTGAACGGCCTCCACATGTTGGCCTGCTGGACCGCGCAGAAATTCACAAGCCCGGCGATTCGGCTGCTGACCGTGCTCGTGGTGATTCTGGTCGGTGGCAGCATCTATGAGAGCGTTCACGCGCAGTTGCAGCAGCAGGGCGGTGCGTCTTCGGTCGGCGCGACCGGCGCGGCACCGCCCGGCGCGGCGACACTCGCAGGCGCGAGCGTCACCACTGCGGCGCCGAGCTACACCACCGGCCAGATGAACGCGCTTTCGCTCAACACCAAGGGTGGCCTGCGCGTCAGCGGAACAGAACCGATCGGGACGCTTTCAGCACTCGATCCTGTTCAAGTGGGCAGCACGGATCCTTCCGGATACGTGCGCAGATTCCTGGTAGATGGCGCCGGAGCCCTGTACATGGCTTCCGTCGGGGCCAGCGGCCCCCAGTCGAGTACCATAAATCTTGTAGATGGCGCGGCGAATGATCCATATCTGCTGGCCATCTCGAACGGCGCGGCAACGATTCTCGGCTACTCTTACGCGTTCAACGGCTCCAAGTGGGACCGAATACGCACGGCCAACACTTTTAAGACGGCCACGGCCACGGCCGCAGGCGACACGGCGGTGTGGACGCCCACCAGCGGCAAGAAGTTCCGCGTGATGGGCTACTGCGTTGATGTGACCAACAATTCCGTCCTGGGCAGCGCGGGGACCGAAACCATCGCTCTGCGCGACGCGACTACGGCTATAGGTATTACCAACTCTGTTTTCATTCCCGCGACTGCACTGACCGGCGGTGTGCCGCTCCTACACGTTTGCAACACGGGCCTGGGCAACGGCTACCTATCGAGCGCCGCGAACAACGTGCTCAACGTGAACCTGGGGACAGCTCTCGGTGCAACCGGGGTGGTGCGCGTGAATGTTTGGGGCACAGAAGAATAGCGCGCCACTCGCGAAGCAGTCGCGCCGAAGCGTCTGCCCATCCTCGGGGCAGGGAATTGACTTACCCGCACTACGATAACAAGTTCTGAAATCGGAGTAGGGAATTGACATGCCACGCAAACGCGGACCTTCGCGCAGTGCTGGCGCAAACAAAAAGGCTACGCCCGCCACGCGTTCTTCTTCCGCCAACGCGCGGGAATTCGCCGACGCGGTCTTCGCGAAGGTGGATCCGGTGAATGTAGCCCGCGAGCTGCTCGAAGGCGGCGACGCCAAGGGCGGCAGCGTCCGCGCGCGCGTCTGGGAAACTTTGCTCGAGTACCGCTACGGCCGCCCGCCCGCCGCAGACTCCGCCGACGCCGGCGCGCCGCTCTGCGTGCGCATCATTTCGCACATCCCGCGGCCGCAGCGCGACGACGACACCGTGGAGGCCACATGAACGTAGGTTCACATCGCCAATTGATCGGTCTATGGCTGCAATTCTCCGGCGCCATCGCCTTTGCCGCGGGCGCCGTGCTGAGCCTGCACCACTACGCCATCGCCGCATGCTTCCTCGGCGGCGCCGCCGCGTTTTTCGCCGGCCGCAAATTGCGCGCTTCGTAGCGCCACGACCCATCCGGCGGGTTTGGGTTTGTGGCGCTGGCTTCCAGCCGGCGGGTTTGAAGAACACCGGCAAGATGCCGGCGCCACAACGCGGGCTTTCGTGGCGCCCCGACTTGTCGGGGCGCCACGCGCGGATTCATCATGTTGACCGAAACCACGGCGGCAGAGCGTTGGGCGCCCGACGCGGCCAAACACGTGGAGTCGTCCGCCGCGGAACCGCCTCGGCCCGACGGCGATCTCGAGCTGCCTTACTGGCCGTTTCCCAAGCAGGAGCGATTCCACGCCTGTCCGGCGAAGTATCGCCTCTTCGGCGGCGCCGCCGGCCCCGGCAAATCGAAGGCGCTGCTGATGGAGGCGATCATCCAGGCGCTCGAGGTCCCCGGCGTGGACACGCTGCTGCTGCGGCGCACGTTTCCCGAACTCGAGAACTCCCTGCTGAATTATTTTCGGCGGGACGTGCCGCGCGATCTCTATCGCAGCTACAACGACAGTAAGCACATCGTGAGCTGGTGGAACGGGTCAACCACGAGGTTTGGGTACTGCGAGGGTGAGAACGACGTCTTCCAGTATCAGGGCGCCGAGTTTCTCTTCATCGGCATTGACGAGCTGACGCTCTTCACGCTCAAGCAGTGGCAATACCTCACCAGCCGCAACCGCTGTCCGGTGCCCGCCACGTTTCCCAACATGGCCGGCGCGACCAATCCCGGCAACATCGGCCACGCCTGGGTGAAGGCGCTGTGGCTCGACAAGCGTCCCGCGCCGGGCATGGAGCGCGCCGAGGAGTACGACCCCGCCGACTACGAGTTCATCCGCGCGCTGGTGTGGGACAACCCCATCTACGCGCGCGATGCCAATTATCTGAAAACGCTCAACGCCCTGCCGCGCCATCTGCGCCAGGCGTTCCTCGAAGGCGACTGGGACGTCTTCGCCGGGCAGTACTTCGACATTTTCGATCCCGCGCGGCACGTCGCGCGCGTCGAGCGCCTGGGCCTCGAGCGCTGGTGGCCGCGCTGGATCTCGATTGACTGGGGTTTTCAACATCCCAGCGCGGTCTATTGGCACGCCGCAGCGCCCGACGGCCCCAACAGCGCCGGGGCAGGCCGCACCATCACCTATCGCGAATTCGTTCAGGGACAACTTTCGCCGCGCATGCTCGCGCAGGCGATTGTCGAAAGGACCGCCGGTGAACGCATCACGGAAATCTGGCTCAGCCCCGACGCCTTCGCCGCGCGAACCAGCGAAGCCACCATCGCCGAACAGTTGGGTGACGTCCTGGCCGCGGCTGGGCTGCCTCGGCCCGCTGCCGCCGACGACGATCGCATCGGCGGATGGATGCTGCTCTATCAGCTCCTCGAATCGGAGCACTGGGTCATCGGAGAAAATTGCGCCGCGCTCATTGCCTGTCTTCCTGCTCTGACCCGCGATGAGACGCGCGTCGAAGACGTGCTGAAGTGCGACGGCGACGATCCCGCCGACGCCGCGCGCTACGGCTTGAAGTCGCGCCTCGGGCCGGGCCGGCCGCCGCTCGAGCAGCGCATCAGCGATCGCGTCGAGAAAATGCACATCACCGATCCCACTTCCTACGCGATTCAGATGCAGCGCCTGCTGCTCGAAGAGCAGCGCCGCAATAAGCCCGCGCCCATTTTTCGCCCCCGCCACTGGCGCCCGTAGCGCCGGCGTCTCGCTGGCGGGTTCAGTAGCGCAGGCTTTCAGCCTGCGGCATTGGCGGTATGAAGCGCCGGCTTCCAGCCGGCCGTTTTGCTCTTGTAGCGCCGCCGTCTTGGCGGCGGTCTTAGGCACGGGCACACACTGTGCGCCTCGACCTAATGGATATGCTCAGTCTGATCGACGTCATCGCCGGTGCCTCTTCACTCCTCTGGACATGCTACAATTCGCCCATGGAGTTTGTTGATACAGGCGGTGCGGCAGCCGCACGTGGCAAATGCCCTCACTGTGGTTGCGTTTCGTATTTTGAGCCCGTTACTTCTACTCATTTAGAAGAGGACTTGCGGATGTGTAATGCGGCTCAATGCCAGGCGTGCAAAGAATTCGTTCTCGTCATAGCGAGACGCAACAACCCGGCAACTCACTTTCGGTTGGAAGCTGTTTACCCGCTGGGCAAGGCCGATGACCGAGTGGACCCTGCCGTGCCGTCTGAAATCGCCAAAGACTTCGCCGAGGGCCTGAGATGTCGCTGGGTGCAAGCTCATAAAGCGACCGTAGTGATGTGTCGCCGGGCCATTCAGGCCAGCTGCCTAGAGAAGGGCGCCATAGGGAAGAGGCTGGTCGAGCAGATCGACGACTTGGGCGCAAAAGGACTGGTCACCAACAATCTCAAAGAGTTCGCCCACGAGATCAGGCTTATTGGGAACGCAGGAGCACACCCCGAGGAAGACAACTTGACCGGGGTCACCGAGAAAGACTCGGATGACATGATTGAATTTACCCGCCACTACTTCGAGCATGTGTATGTGATGCCGGCCAGGCTACAAGCCAGACGCTCTGCGGCACCCTAGGGCCTGACCTTTTTGGTCTTCTCTAGCGCCCGGCCGCCAGCCGGGCTTTTCCATATGCGCAAATTCATTGCTGCGGTCGGCTCGCTGTTCCGGCGGCGGCCCGTGCGGCTGCTCGAGGATGAACTGACGCGAGCGCGCGACGAAATCGAACGGCAACGCGCCGAGGTCGCGCGGGAGCGCACGGAAAACGATCGCCTGCGCGCCGACAACCGCGCCCTGCTCAATTCGCTGCTGGGCACCGCGGGGATTCCTCCGCTGCCGGAACCCGGCGAACTCGAGGCGCGCCCCGCAACTTTGGCCATTCGCCGGCCGTCGCTGCACCAGATGCAGATGCGCCGAGAGATCGAAGAAGCGCGCAAGGCCCGTGCCGCCGACCGCGCGTAGCCGTTGTGTGCAGAGCCCGCGTGTAGCGCCATCATCCTGCTGGTGGGTTTAGTAGCGCAGGCTTACAGCCTGCGTCACGCACAGGCTACAAGCCTGTGCCACCAATCAGCAAGTTGCGCGCCCGGGTAGCACAGGCTTACAGCCTGTGTGTACCTTTTCCAGCACCCTGCTAAAGGGCGCCACGTCTTTTTCGGGATCCCCATTCGGCGAACTTGGAGGCAACCACCCATGCCCATCATCGGCGGACGATTCTACGCGAATCCGGCTTACGGCAAGGCGCTCGAAGAGGCGCGCGACGCGGACGCTGGCGGCGACGCCAGCGCCGCGCACCAGACCGGCCCCGCGCACCACATCCACGTGCAGCGCGAGCCCGGCGGCATCAAGGTGCACGTGCATCGCCACGGCCCCGGCAGCCAGGACGCTTCGCCCGAGCCGTCCGGCTCGTGGGAGACGCACACCTTCGAGCACGACGACCACCACGGCGCCGGCGAGTTCGTCAAGAAGCAGCTCGCCCGCCGCTAGCCCCCGTGGCTCATTCAGGGGTGGTGCAGCACGTATACGTAGTAGGCGAACCCGAACACCAACCAGAGCACGCAAATACTTCCGAGGATCAATCCGGCCAGCGCAGGCCATCGCGGAACTCTTGCGTCCCGGGGCGCCAGCCGCAGGGTTCGCGCTCCGAAGATCACCGCCAGGAAGCCGAGGATGATGCCAAAAACTGGAGCGAAGCGGAACACGACGCCCAGGATGCCCAGCCAAAGCGATTCGCGCGACATGCCCGGCGGGCTTGGCGCGGGCGTCCAGTCCGGTGCAAGCCGTTTCGCCCACAGGCAAGCGCCGCCTCCGGCCGCGCCGTACACCAGTGCAAATGGGGAGCCCGTGACGAGCGGTTCGCCACCGTAGGTGCTGATTTCCATCAGCCAGAGGTGAAATGACATTCCCGAACCGGAGTTCTTGATAACGATTACAGCCGCCACGGCGAGATACAAAAACTCCCAGGTAAACACCGTGGCGGCCATTCCATAAAGCGCGCCGCGCAGCAACACGCGCCACGCCGGAACCAATTGTCCCGCGAGAGTTTTCCGCAAGAGCCGGGAGAAGAACCACGTCACGCAGGCTCCGCCGATCATGGCCATGCCCAGTTGGGTCAACGGCCTAAATGCTATGGCCTGGCCTCCTGCTCCCAGGTGGCGGGCGTAACGGTGCAGCAGCCAAAGATGAATCAGGGCGCCCGCAACGAAAAATGCACCCTGCCAGGGCAGGGCTCTGAGGCGCTCGTCGGATAGAGGGAGTCGCAAGCGACACTCCCGCTCGGAGTGCTTGGCGACACTGAGTGTAGCGCTTGGCCCCCCGTTACTCAACCAAGTTATCAACGAGTAGGTAAGTATGACGACAGCAGCATTTCCGGGAATGATCGCGCCGCGCGACGGCGGCAACGATAACGTGGCCGGCGCGCCGATTCTCGGCGCAGGGTTTGGCGAAAACCGCCGGCAAGATGCCGGCGCCACGGAGAAAGACACGACCAGGGCGGGGCCGGGGACAACCGCGGTGCCCCTGAACGCGAATGAGACGCAGCCCGAGGACTTGGGCGCGAACAACGAGCGGCTCGAGGAGCTGCGGCCGAAGCTGGTGCACGCGCTGCGCGACCTGGTGCTGCAATTCCGCCAGGAAGGCATTGTCGCGCGGCGTCACGAGATCCGCCGCATCCGCCAGGCGCGCCTCTTCTGGCAGGGGATGCAATACGCCTGGTGGAATCCGAACGACATGACCTGGCACCTGCCCTTCGAGCAGAAGCTCAACGACGACACCGCGCTCGAGGAGATGCCACGCTACCAGTTCGTCACCAATTTTTATCAGGGCTTTGGCCTCTCGTTCATCGCGGTGATGAGCCAGGACGTGCCGAGCGTGCGCTTCTACCCGCAGTCGGCGCAGCGCGAGGACGACATCTCCGCGGCGAAAGCCGCCAGCGAAGCGGCCAAGCTCATCGAGCAGAACAACCGCGTGCAGAGCCTGCTCACCGGCGTGGGCTACTACCTGTGGACCGACGGCAAGATCGGCGGGTACGTGCGCTACGTCGCCGACGCGCAGCGCTTCGGCTCCCACGCCGAGGACGTCATCGAGGAAGCCTCTGTGCCGCTGGGCGAGGACGTGTACCTCTGCCCGCAGTGCGGCGCGGAAATCCCGGCGGACACTCCCCAACCGGCTGTCATTCCGAGGGAGCCCTTCGCTGCCGCTCAGGACAAGCTCCGCGACCGAGGAATCCCTCCGGAGGGATTCCCACCCGCAGGCAATGACGGAGAGATTCCTCGCCTCGCTCGGAATGACAACGCGTCATCTGGCCGCGATAACCTGGTGCCCATCTCGCTCTGCCCCGAATGCGGAGCGGCGTTGGGCGAAGACAATTTCCGCGCCGCCGAGCGCATCGCCGTGCCGCGCGTGGTGGAGACGCGGCGTGTGCCCAACGGCCAGGAAGTGATCACCATCGTCGGCGGGCTCGAGCTGAACTCGCCGGTGTGGGCCAACGAGATGCACGAGTATCCCTACTTGCAATGGCAGACCGAGGTGCATCGCGCCAAGCTCAAAGCCAGCTACCCGCACGCCGCCGACAAAATTCAAATGGGCGCGCCGCAGGGCGCCGAGGACGTGTACGCGCGCGCGTCGCGCGTGGCCGTGGCGCAGGGTTTGCCCACGGTGCATCCCGGCGACGCGCTGTTCAACCTGGTCACCTTCTCGCGCACCTGGATTCGCCCCTGGTCGTTCTTCGCGCTCGAAGACAAAGTCGTGCGCGACGAGCTGCTCGAACTTTTCCCCGACGGCTGCTACTGCGCCTTCGCCGGCGACACCTACTGCGAGTCGCGCAGCGAAGCCATGGACGATCACTGGCGCGTGCTGCACGCCCTGCCCGGCGACGGGCAGAACCGCCCCAGCGTCGGCGACTCGCTCGTGCAGGTGCAGGAGCGCTACAACGTGCTCTCCAATATTCAGGCCGAGACCTATGAGTTCGGCATCCCCCCGATTTACGCCGACCCGCAGGTGCTCGACTTCGACGCGCTCCAGAATCAGGTCGCCGAGCCCGCCGCGCACTATCCCGCGCGCGCCAAGCCGGGACAACCGCTCGCCGCGGGATTTTTTCAGCCCGCGCCCGCGCGCGTGCCGCCGGAAATGTTGCGGCACCAGCAGGACCTCGCCGGGCCGGTGGCGCAATTTTTGACCGGGCTGTTTCCCGCGGTCTTCGGCGGGGAGATGTCCGACGTGAAAACCGCCACCGGCTACGCCATGGCGCGCGATCAGGCGCTTGGGCGGCTCGGCCTAGTGTGGCGGCGCCTGAAAACGTTTTACGCCGACCTGATGCTGCTCGGCGTGGACTGCTTCCGCAAACATCGCCCCGAAGACGCCGAGATTCCGTTCCTCGGCGCCGGCGGCGCGTTTGAATCGAAGTGGATTCGCCTCGCCGACCTCAAGGGCAACATCCAGTGCTACGCGGAGCCCGACGAAACTTTTCCGCGCTTGAAGTCGCAGCAGCGCGGCGTGCTGCAGCAATTGATGGCCAGCGCCGACCCGATGGTCCAGCGCGCGCTCGCCGAGCCCGCCAACCTCGGCTTCATCAAGTCGGTCATCGGCCTGAACGAGCTGGTCGTCCCCGGCGAAGATTCGCGCAATAAACAGCTCCGCGAAATCCAGGTGCTGCTCGCCTCCGCCCCGATTCTCGCCCCAGGGTTGGGTAGCGCTCGGATTCTCGCGCCGCGTTCGGGTAGCGCAGGCTTTCAGCCTGCGTTCCTAGGTGCGAGTGGCGCAGATGGAGAGCACCGGCAAGATGCCGGCGCCACGGGTAGCGCAGGCTTTCAGCCTGCGGGGTTAAGTACCGCCGGCGCAGGAGGCGCGTCACTGCCCGCCGCGACAGAGCCCGCGCTGCTGCCCTCGGTGCCGGTGGACGAGTTGCTTGACGACCACGCCGTAGAATTCGAGGAATGCCGCCGCTGGGCCAATAGCGACGCCGGCCAAACCGCGCGCGCGCAAAGCCCCGCGGGCTTCGCCAACGTCCGCGCCCACGCCGCCGCGCACCTCCGTGCCCTCGCGCGCCAGGCCGGGGCTTCAGCCGTGCCGCCGAGCCGCACCTGAGGAGGAAGCATGCACGAATCAGCCAGCGCCGCGCAGATGACGCTGCCGTTTGGCGACGGCGGCGCGTACCCCAGCGACGAAGAGATTCTCGGCATCACGTCCGAAGGCGACGCCCGTAGCGACGCTGCCCGTGGCGCCGGCGTCCCGGGTAGCGCAGACTTTCAGTCTGCGTCTGTCATTCCGAGCGACGCGAGGAATCCCTCCGAAGGTTCTGGGGCGCCAGGCACGCAGAGGGATTCCTCGCTGCGTCCCGGTCGGGACCGCAACTCCGCTCGGAATGACAGCCAGGAAAGCAGCGCCGGACGCGGCGCGAGCGTACCGGAGTGGCTGCGGCCACTGCTGGCCGATCCGCGCGCGGGCCGCGAAGCGCAGGCGCTCTGGACCGAGCACCAGGCGTATCGCGAAATGTTTCCCAGCGTCGCCCAAGCGCAGCAGGCCGTGGCGCAGGCGCAGCAACTCACGGCGCTGGACGGCGCGTACTTCGGCGGCGACACGCGCGCGCAAGGACAGCTCGCCGAATCTCTCTTCCACGACGACCCGCGCGCATTCGGCAACATGCTCGCCGCCGGCGCACGCGTGCTGGCCTCCCGCGATCCCGCCGCGTTCCGCGCCTTCGCCGCCGCGATGACCAGCGCAACAGGTAGCGCAGGCTTTCAGCCCACTGCTGTCATTCCGAGTCCCGCCGAAGGCGGGGCGAGGAATCCCTCCGATGGTTTTACCGCAGAGGCGGCGCAAAGGGATTCGTCGCTGCGTCCCGGTTCCGACCGGGACTCCGCTCGGAATGACAACGTGAACACCGCCGCGCGCGGCGAGCTGGACCGCGCACGTGCGGAGATGGACTGGCGTCGCGGCGAATTTGCCGCCGAGCAGTACACCGCGTTCCAGGAGCGCGCCAACGACGCGGTGGTGACGCAGGTGCGGCAGACGATCGAGCAATCGTTGGCGAACGCGCTGCCCTCGAGCGTGCCCGACGGCGCGCGCCGCCGCATCGCCGAGGACATCTTCAGCGAGATCAACGCCACGCTGCAATCCGACCGCGAGCTGTCGCGCCAGGTCACCGCGCTGGTGGGGCAATGGCGCTTCGACGGCGCAGCGCGCGAGCAAGTCGTGCGGCTGATTCACGGCCGCGCGCGGGCGCTGGTGGCGCCGGTCGCGAAACGCATCGTGGGCGACTGGACCGCGAGCCTCGTTGCCGCCCACCGCGCGCGCGCCGATAAGCAGAACGCCGCCGCGCGTCGCGTGGACCTGGTCGGCGGCGGCGCGATGGAGTCCGTGGCGCGCAGGCCGCTCACGCCGCGCGAGGTGGACTACGGCAGCACCACCGACGAGCAGATCCTCAGCATGTAACGCAACACGTAGCACAGGCTTTCAGCCTGCTCCGGTTCTTTCTGACCGGAGCCTGCGTCATCGCACAGGCTAGAAGCCTGTGCTACGGCAGGATCTTCACGGTAGCACAGGCTTTCAGCCTGTGCAGTTTGGGTCTTGTGGCGCCGCCTTCCAGGCGGTGCAATTGAGCGAAAACCGCCGGCAAGATGCCGGCGCCACAGGCGGGTTTTGTGGCGCCCCGACGTGTCGGGGCGGGGTTGGGTTTTGTTGCGCCGCCGTCCAGGCGACTTGTCATCCCGAGCGGAGCGAGGGATCTCTCCGACGGGTCCGCCTCGCCCGGCGCGCAGAGGGATTCCTCGCTTCACTCGGAATGACAACAATTTGAACTGCACTTCAAGGAGACAAACCGATGGCCGCACAGAACAACGCACAAACCGTTGCGCTGCAACTCGAGAAAGTGCGCGACAAGGTGTCCCTGCTCTATGAGCGGGACGACATCCTGCTCGCCATGATCCAGCAGCGCGGCGACGTGGAAAAAGTCAGCTCGCGCAACATGCGCCTGCCCTTGCAGCTCACCCCGGGCGGCAAGGCCGGCTCCTACAACGCCGACGGCGGCGACCTGGGCCGCGGCTCGGGCAGCAGCTACGACGTGGCCCAGGTCTCGCCCATCTTCTACCGCTTCGCGGTGGAGATCACCAAGCTCGTGGAATACGCCTCGAACGCCCGCGAGAAAGCCATCGAGAACGCGGCCAAGCGCGAAGTGGCCAACGGGATGAAACAGTTCCGCGCGTTCCTCGACAAGCTGATGCAGACCGCGGGCAACGGCGTGCTGGGCACGATCAGCTCGGTGGCGTCGAACGTGTTCACCATGACGGTGCCCTCGGGCGCGGCGCTGGTCTATCCCGGCCAGACGATTCAGGTGTACGACCCGACGCTCACCACCAACCGCGGCTCCTGCAACGTCACCGCTGCCGACCCCATCTCGCCGTCGCAGACCATCACCGTGGACGCCGCGCCGGGCGGCACGGCGGCGAACGACGTGATCGTGCACGACGGCCTCACGGGCGCTTCGCCGGTCAGCTTGTTCGGCATCAAGTATCACCAGAACAACGCCACCACCGGCACCTGGCTCAACCTCAACCGCGCCACCTACCCGCAGCAGCTCGCCACGCCGCGCGTCAATGCAGGCAACGCCGCGCTGGTGCCCGGCCACGTCCGCCTGGCCATCAACAAGGTGCGCAAAGCGCTGGGCAGCAATCAAGTGGGCAAGCTCATCGCCTACACCAGCGTCGAGCAGGAGCACGCCTGGGAAAATCTCGGCATCACCATCTCCCAGGTGATCAAGGAGGGCGGCGGCGGCCGCGCCAACGATCTCGATCTGCTCTTCACCGGGCAGAAAACCATGAGCGGCGCGCCCATCAAGTCTTCCATCAACGCCGATCAGACGCGCATTGATTTCCTCGACCTCTCCCACTGGGGCCGCGCGGTGATGAAAGACATTGACTACTTCGAGGTCGGCGGACAGACCGTCTTCCCGATCTACGGCGCCTCGGGCGGCCTCGCGTCCGCCTACATCTTCTACTTCGACGTCGGCATGCAGGTGTTCGTGGACAGCCCCCGCAGCGGCGCTTTTGTGGATGCGCTCGCTCGCCCAAGCGGCTACTAGGCAAAGAGGTGTCAGAGCGCTCGACTTATGAGAACCTGACTCCGTGAGCGCAAACCGGCAGACGATTTACACGAGCAGGAGCGCCCACCATTTCATTTGGCGATTTTCTCGGCGTGGGCGCTTTTCTCCGGTTGCGAGCAGGATGCCTTCGCTTGTTCCAAATCTGTCATGGTGTAGTTGGGCTGGATTACGATGACCCGCCCGCCTTGTTGCTTAATTTTTCGGATATTACGGTCGGTGATGTTGCTTTTCCACTTCATGCCTGGTGGAAATTCACCGGCCACGTACTGCCAATTGGCCCCGCTAACGAGAAATTGATGCGCAGCGCTGGCATGCTTCACAATCAGGCAGGGAGTTGGTCTTGATTCTTGCGCCCATGCCGTACCCCCGAGGAATAGGATCGCCGCCAGTGCAAGGAGAGGCTTCATAAAGGCTCCAATCGCAGGGATTGTCAGCCAACAGGGCAGGGAAGCGCAAGAGAGAAAGAAAACGGAAAGCTATAGGGGTAGCATGAAACCAAGTCAGGCCTTACTGAGGTAGAGGACGGAAAGGAAGTAGAGGAGACTTAGCAGAACACCGCTCGCCGAGTCACGCGCGGCGGTGTACGGGCACCCCCCCCGTGCTTGCGCCTTCAACCCGCGGTGCGTTTCCCCAAAAAGAATAACCCCGCCCGAGGCCTTACGGCATGTCGAGCGGGGAGCAATTTCAACACGAAATGTAACCCCATAATGGCACCCGGTCAAGCCATTTCGCACTTTGGTGGTGTCCTAATTTCGCCTTGTCCCAAACCATAGAAAATCCGAGTAACAACGACCGACCGTGGTATAAAACCCGTGTGCCTATATGGCTAGAGCGTTATATATTGCCAATCTGCGCAGCGGTCGTGTTCGGTGTCGTCATTCTTAATCCTTTCAAACTCGACTGGCAACAGCGGCTTGCGACGGCAATTTTCATTTCAGCGTTTGCGTATTTCGTCGCGCACAGTATTCATAAACCGAAAGTTTCTGCTCCTGCTGTGGTTACGACCACAGACCCCCGAATCGGGAGTCTCGAACAGCAAGTGAATGACCTCAGGTCGCAGCAACAGAGGCTTTTGGAGCAACAGGCGGGTTTGGAGAAAGAACGCAAGAGAAAGCGGCAGATTCGAGAAAAACTGGGCGACTTTCTAGCCCGAGGCCAACACTTGATGGGGCAATGCACTAATGAGCAAGTAGCCGCACCGGATGCGGATGCCAACAAATGGGCCGAAGAAGTGGAGAACTACCTTCAAAAAGAACTCGGTTTTGAGTACGTCGCTCGCTTTCGCAGCGGAGCGGGTATGCCGCTTTCTGCAAATTCTATCCAAGACCAAGCGCATCGGAACCTGTGGGCTGGATTGAATGTTCGCGTATATCGTTTGGAGCAATTCTTGTCTGAACTGAGAGAATAAGTTAGGACACTACCCGCACTTTGGCGATTCGTGTTACCAGAGAAACGCATGAGGCGCCGGAGTCGATCGCGCGGCGGTTGATCCTCTAGCTCCTTTACCTCCTCTGCCTCCGTTACTTCCCGGCTTCAGGGATGATCACCGTTCTCCGCGAAAACAAGGGCACGCCGGCGACGGTCGCGCGGCGGCTGCGCATCGCCGGCGGCATCAACCGCTACGGCGAAGCCAGTTTCCGCGCGGTGTGGGGCTGGTCGCGGCTCACCTGGATCGGCGGGCGCTGGGAAGACCGCGACGCGCACGGCATCTTGCTGCGTGAAGTGATCGAGCTGCGCCAGGTGCCGAAATATTTCCCGTTCGATCGCTGGCACATCGAACGCTGGGTCGCGCCGGAACTGTACGGCTCGCCAGCCGACTGGTACGCGCAGACGCTCGAGGTTGAAGGCAGCCGCTCGATTCCCGCGCTGGGACCGTATCCCGAGCGCGGCGAGTACGAGCATTGCTTCACCCTCGCCGGCCCGCGCGGCGAGTTCGTGCAGCTCACGCCGACCGTGGCCGAATACGTCGCGCGCGCAGTGGAGTATTGCCGCGGCGTGCCGTCCCGGCAGGGCCGGGACGCGTTGCGCGAACGCGACGCCCGCGCCGAGCGCGAGTACGACGCCTGGGCCTACGACGTGCTCGACGACGCCGCGCCCGCGCTCCACGGCTTGCCTTTCGTCACCGTGCCCGCGCTCCGTCTGTAACGCCCCGGCCAGGCCGGGACTCGGAATGACATCCAGTACGCTGGAAGGAGACGCATCGAATGAACGCGGACTTCGCCTACCTCGCCAACATCACCGAGCAGAGCTGGATCGCGCAGCGCACCTACGGCACCTTCCAGGTCCCCGGCTGCCCCAGCAGTAGCACAGGCTTACAGCCTGTGGACGAAGAGCGCGCCGAGAATCGGGGCGCCACCAACGGCGTCGCCTACGCGCTGACGGAGATCACCGCGCGCAAGGGCACCATTGATCTGGGCGACAAGCGCACGCTCGATTTCCCCATCTCCGCGCGCGAAATCGCCGAAGACATTGCCCGCGAGATCAACTCCGACGCGGGCGACGGCTCCTACTTCGGCGTATTCGTCTGCGCCGGCGACGCGCCCACCGACGCGGAGCTCGCCGCGGCCCGCGCGCGCCTTGCGGAGTATTACCGCCGGCTGGTGGCGCAGGCCGACCAGGATTGGGAACGTTCCCACAACTGGCTGATGATCACCGACGTCGAACGCCGCGCCGCGCGCTGGCTCGGGCTCGAGAAGGAGTGGTCCTACGAGCCCAAGCCGCTGGTGGATTGTCCCGCGTGCGCGGAGAAGCTCAAGCCCGGCGTCGCCGTGTGCAAGAGTTGCGGCGCCGTCCTCGACCCCGAAAAAGCCGCCCGCTTCGGCTTGGCGCCGCCCGGTAGCGCCGTGAGCATGGCGCCGGGATTGAGTAGCGCAGGCTTCCAGCCTGCGGGTGTACGCACCGCTGCTGCAAGCGAAACTCACCGGCAAGGTACCGGCGCCACAGCGGGCGGTTTCGTGGCGCCCCGACCTGTCGGGGCGGGTTCACGCGGTGCCGATGAAGAACAGGACCACCGGCAAGATGCCGGTGCTACATCGCCGCACGCCGCCGTCGCCGCGCCGCCCGCTGCCACGCCCGCGCGGCCCCGGGAAGGGAAGCGCCCGTAGTGACATTGATCTTTGAGGTGGAATAGAATCTCTCGGTATGTTGCGAGAGTTCTGGTTCCCAACGCTGTTGGCTCTAGCCGGTATCGCTGTATCTCTGCTCTCCTTTGCTACCGAAGGCTACGCCCGGCGTATCGTCTTGACCTTGGCTGTCATTCTCTGTAGTGCGGCCATTCTTTCGTATATTTGGGGTGACCCAGTCCGCGGCCCCTTCTACAAGATGTTCAGGCCCAAGGCTACTGACACGTTCCGAATGCATGCCGGTGCCACTGCAGGTTTCCCGGTGCCTCAGCTTGCTGGCGGGATAGATTTCTCCAGGGTCATTGACGTGCCGGGCCGTCCTATCGAACTCTGGCTTAAGAAAACTTGGTGGTCCGGTCTGAAGTATCGGTTAGCGGCGAGAGACTCACTCGGACATGTGGTTGTCCTATTTACCGACGATTCTGTTGAACGAATTCCGGCAGGATGGGACATCAACGGCGACGAGTACGCAATCGAGTTGGTTGATGAGAACTTCTTACCGCGCCTGCAAGTAATCATGGCCTCCGATAACGATATCTATTTGAATGTTGTCTTTGGGAACCAAGAGACAGTTACGGTGCTTAATGGCAACAGACTAGAGATGAAACCCCCCGCGGCACTGACGCGGCGGGATTTTCCAACTCGGTTGTTCAAATTCCCCTCGTATGCAAACCATGGCCGACGCGAATAAGTTCCATTCGAGCCTGTAGCATCTGACAACTACTCTTTGAGGGCGGCGAGGCCAAGGGTGAAGCCGCGCCGACCCAAGTAAAGGCTAAGACAGTCTTGGAAGGCCTCGACGATGTCGAGGCGTTTTTATTTGGTGCCTCCTGGTCACATACGTGGGCGCCCCCCGACCGTACCGGTGAAATCATGCGATTGACACGCCAACAGATCCGCGCGCGGGCGCGTGCACAGGCATTCAATGAAGTAAACGCGACGTACGGCCTGGAGCCGAGGCGTGCGCGGCGGAGGATTGCGCGCGCGTGGGCGAAGGCGGCCTGGAAGCGCGGGGCGCGTGTCGGGGAGGGATTCCTCGCTGCGCTCGGAATGACAGCCGCACTGGGCGCGCTGGGCTGGATGCTCGGTCCCGGGGCGGACAAGGCGCACGCGCAGGGGTCGCGCAAGGACGATCTGGTGATCAACGCGCGCGGCCTGCCGGTGGGCGGCGCGACGGTGCGCGTCTGCACGGCGAACGCGACCGGGCAGCCGTGCTCGCCGCTCGCGCTGATTTACTCGGACGCGGCGCTGACGCAAGCGCTGGTGAACCCCACGGCGACCGACGGCCTGGGCAACTACTCGTTCTACGCCGCGCCGGGCCGCTACCTGATCGAGATCTCCGGCCCCGCGATCACCACCAAGCAAATTCCCAACGTGATTTTGCCGAACGACCCGAGCGCGCCGACGTTCACTTCGCTGACCACCACCAGCGGCATCAGCGCGTTCACGCTCACGCTGAGCGGCAACCTGACCGTCGGCGGCAACGCCAGCGTCACCGGCAATCTCGCGCTCACGAACCAGGCCGCCGCGCCCGGCACGCCGGCAGGCGGCAGCGTCAGCCTCTACACCAAGTCGGCGGACAAGAAGCTCTACTACAAGGACGACGTGGGCGCGGAGACCGGGCCGATCGGCGCCGGGGCGTCGACATCGACGGACAACACCTTTACGAACAACAACCGCTTCAAGGGGCCGATTCCGCACCGGGACATCACCGCGTACGGTGCAACGAGTTCCACGTCGGGGCCGACCACAGGCAGCATTACGTCCGGTACGGCTGCGCTAACGTTGGCGGCGGCGCTAGATTTCAAGAACGGGCAGGGAATTGCCGTCATCGGCGCGGGGCCGACCTCGGCTCTCGTTGCTCCAGTTGGGCAAACGGGTAGCATCGCCGCGCCGGGCACCCCAGGCGTGTCGCGCTCGGGCGGCTTTGTCACCGTCACCACGACCGCTCCGCACAGCCTGACGAATGGGGTGGGCGTCGTTATTGCCGGCGTCACGGACAACTCTTTCAATGGGACATTCGTGGCCGTCTACCCAATTACCTCGACCACGTTCACCTACGTGCAGTCGGGCGCGACCGCTACGAGCGGCAACGGCACATTCAACTCCTTCTTCGCCATCACGCGGGGCGCGACCGCCTCGACCACGTATAACTACAAGATCGTCGCCGTCGATTCGGGCGGCGGCTACTCGCCGGCCTCGGCGCAGGTCAGCGTGACGAACGGATCGGCTGCGCTCACCGAGGACAACTACGTCTGGATCACTTGGACCTCGCTGGCGAACGCCGACTACTATCTGGTCTATCGCAACAACGCCTGCGTGGGCTACGCCTTCAGCTTCGGCTACAAGGACAACGGGGACAACTTCACCTGCCCGGTGTTCGCGCCCGCCACGCCGCCCGCTTTAGCAGGGCCGCAGACGCTTTCGACAACCATCACCGCCGGCGGCGGCACGACGAGCTTGACGCTCGCTGCGAACGCCGCGAACACGGCGACGAGCCAGAACGTCTATCACGACGAATCGAGCTTCATCAACGCGGCCCTGAATGACCTGGGTACGGACTGCACTGGCTTCAGCTCGTTCTCGAAGGGCTGTAGCTATGTGTTGGTGCCGGCAGGAAATTACTACGTCTCGCGGATCAAGTTCCCGTCGAGCAGCTCGGCGCTCAAGCTGCTGCTGCGCGGCAGCCTGCACCTCACGACGCACCCGATCATCTTGGGCGACACCGCCACGCCTGCGGCACTCGATGGAGATGCCGGCTCGAACAACGCCGGCCCAGGCGGAACATTCCCGACCGTGCCCATCAACGTGCCCGCGAACGTAGGCGCGGGCGTGGTCATCAAGGGCGTGGGCGGCGGCCAAAGCGTGAGGCACATCGGTCTTGCGCAACTCACGAACCACGGCATCGTGCTCGCGGCGGTGCCCACGGCCGGGGCCAACGACATTCTGCTCGAAGATGTTTCCTGCGTGATGAAGGATCCCGGCGGCATCGGCAACTGCCTGCTGGT
>JBGPZW010000115.1:0-11559 GCA_041493955.1 Terriglobia bacterium | reverse complement strand
TGCTCCACGTAGGAGAGGTCCGGCTCGCGGCGCTCGTCCAGCGGGGTGGGCACGCAGATCAGCACGGCATCGACTTCCTGGAGGTGGGTGAAGTCGTGCGAGGCCACGAAGTGTCTGGAGTGCACGTACTGCTTGATCTTGACCGCGGGGATGTGCTCGATGTAGCTCTGGCCCTTGTTCAGCTTGGCCACCTTGGCGGCATCGACGTCGAAGCCCACCACGCGGTGGCCAGCCTCGGCAAAGCGCAAGGCCAGGGGCAGCCCCACGTAGCCGCACCCGATGATGCCCACCTTCAACCGCGCGCCCTTGAAAAACTCCGGCTTGCGCTCGCTGGCCATGGGAATCGGAATCGCTCCTCTCGGACCGCTGCGAACCCTTGCAGGAGGCCCGACTATAGCAGGAACGAGCACACTGAAAAAGAAGCCCGCGCCGCCTGTGTGCGCTACCCGCAAATCCTGTTGCCCGGCGCTGCCAGATGCAGGAAGATGGCGGCCGGTTCAGGCGGCTGAACGACGATGTGGATCGAAGTCATATTGCTGGGACTGGCGGGCGGGGTCCTGGTCGGGTTGATGGGCATCAGCGGAGGTGTGGTGCTGGTGCCTGCGATGGTCCATCTGCTCCGGATGGACCAGCACCTGGCGCAAGGCACGTCGCTTTTACTGCAACTGCCGCCGATTGGGATCGGCGCGCTCTATCTCTACTGGAGAAACGGCAACGTGGACCTGCGCGCGGGGCTGGTGTGCGTCGCGGGTTTCCTGCTGGGCGGCTATTTCGGGAGCTTGGTGGCACTGAGCGTCCCCGAGAGAAACCTCCGGATGCTTTTCGGGTTGTTCCTGATATTCGCCGCGACGATGCTCTGGCGGCAGACGCGCGGTGCGCGAGAGGCGAAAAAAGCCAATGATTGATCCGCGCGCGCGCCTCGCGCTGATACTTCTGGTGGCATGCGGGGTCGGCGTGATGAGTGGCCTGTTTGGGATCGGCGGCGGGGTGCTGCTGGTGCCGCTACTGGTCCTGCTGTTTGGTTTTGAGCAGCACCGCGCGCAGGGCACCAGCCTGATAGCGCTGGTGCCACCCAGCGGACTGCTCGCCTTCCTCAACTACGCCCACGCCGGACAGGTCAACTGGACAGTGGGCCTGCTGTTGATGCCCGGCGTTTTTCTCGGTGGCTTCGCAGGCAGCCGGCTGGCGCAGAAGCTGACACAGCAGCGAATGCGGCGCGTGTTTGCCGCGCTGCTGTTCGCCCTCGGGGCCTGGCAGGCCATTTCCGCCTGGGCCCGTTAGGTGCCCCGCTCAGACTGGGCCGGTCCCGACCCTCGGCTTCCGCACTTACTGCTGCGGCGTTCGCGATGCGGCATGATCGGTCCCTCGCGTGTCCGATGCGAGCACCTCGGCGCCGCGGGAGACTTCCAGCGCAAAGAGGCCTTCGGTCGAGGAGCCTGCCAAAATCGTGGACGCGGTGCTGCGCGCCGCCAGCACGGGGAAATAGCCCTCGGCGAGTATGCCTTGGATGTGCGCCCAGGTCTTTCCCCGGTCGGAGGAAGCGTACAAGCCGAGCTTCTGCGTGGAAACCAGCCAGAGATTCCCGGCGATGGCCACATCCTGAATCAGCGGATCGGGCAACAGGGAAGGCCGCCAGGTCTTGCCGGCATCACTTGACACAAAAAGGCCGCTGCTGCTGGCCACTACGAGTGTGTCCTCGCCGGCCTGATAAAGCCGCAGCCTGCCGCGTGCAGCGAAGCTGAACTCCTGTGGAGACCACGTTTTTCCTCCATCGCGGGACAGGTTCAAGCCACGCGGCGATAACACCCAGATCCGGTTAGCGTCAGCGGACACGCGGACGGAGTGTGCGGGCAGATTGCTCTGCATGCCCATCGGGAAGGGTGACCAGGTGGCCCCGCGGTCGCGAGAAGCGAGCAAACCTTCCTCGGTGGCGGCCAGCCAGAGATCGCGGGCAAAGGCCATATCGTTGACGACCGGGCTGAGCGGCGACGCCGTTTTCGCGGCGGAGAGCCGGGCCCCGCGCTTGACCGCGGGTCGCTCCTTCGCGGGCGCGGCTCCCGCGCTCGTCCAGGCGTTTGCCTTATGGTCGTAGCGCATTAGCCCGCCGCCTTGCAAAGCGGCCCACCAACCATCTGGCGCGGCGTAGACGTGGCGCAGCAGATGCGTTTTCAGCCCAGGGCCGAGCCGCACCCACGTGCGGCCGCTGTCCTGCGTGGCCAGAACCGGCTCGGAGGCGTTCGTCAGCACGAGAAGCATCCGTTCCGGTCGCCCGGGGTCGAAGGCGAGGTCCATCACCTGGCGGTGAAAGAAGCCCTCGTTGGCGGGACGGAAATTCCTGCCCGCATCGTCACTCACGTACACGCCGAGCCCCTCGACGCCGAGGACGAGCCGGTCGGGCGTCTTGGGATGGTTTACGAACGTGGTGATCACCCAGTTCGACGGCGTGATCCGATTCCAGGTCGCGCCGCTGTTGATCGTCTTCCAGAGCCCTTCGGTGGTGGCGGAATAGATGGTTTGAGAGTTCTGCGGGGCTTGGCGAATCAGGTGCGTGCGCCGGGCGGTGGGCGGAATGCCTCGGAATTTCGTCCACACACCGCCGCCATTCTCGCTCCGATAAATCCCCGAGCAGGCGCTGGCATAGACGCGCTGCGGGTTGGTGTCGTCGAGCGTGATGCTCATGACGTCGGAATCGTCAATCATCCCGGCATGGATGGGAGACCAGTGGCGCCCGCCATCAGTCGTTTTCCAGGCGAGGTGGTAGGTGCCCGCGTAGATGACCTCGGGATTTGCGGGGTCAATGGCCACCGAATCAAAGTTGCGGAGATCGTCGTGGTTGGCGGGTGAGATCCGCTCCCAGCCCTTGCCCGAATCGCGGAAGCGATACACTCCCGCGAGCGTCCCGGCAATCAGAATGTCAGGCTGGGAAGGTGCCTGGGCCAGTGCCCGAACGGACTGACCGGCCAAGCCGCTGGGCCGCCAAGTGTGGCCGCCGTCATCGCTCTCGAAAGCACCGCCACCGTTCGAGCCAAGTGTCCACGTGCTGGCGTAGAGGCGTCTGGAGTTGCGCGAATCTACCACAATCGCGGTCACAATGCTGTCCAATCGGTCGCCCACCCGGCCGAGGAGCTGCCAGTGCTCCCCACCATCGCGCGAGCCGAAGATGTGCCCGTCCACCGTGCCGAGATAGATAGCGCGCGGGTCGTGGGAATCCGCCACGAGCGCTCGAACGTCTCCACCACTGGGCCCGACGGGCATCCAGGTCTGGCCCAAAACGGGCAACCCACACAGTACGCCCGCGCACACCACCGCAAGACACACCGAGATTCGTCTCCACATCGGAATCCTCCAAAAAGCTTTAGGGGTGCGGCGGGAAGGGGGGACGCAGCACTTGGGGGGAGACTAGACCCGCGGCCGTAAAACAGGCTGCTGGTCGGTGGGCTAGGACTTGGACAGGCGGCGGACCTGTCGCGGAGGTGTCCGGTGGGAGTGTGCCAAAAGGAAACTACGTTCGAGGGGCGCAGAGGGAACTGCAGCTATGCTCGGGTCGAGCCTGCCGCAGCAAGTGTCCGAGTGCGGTGGGGCTGCTTGCCTCCGCTGCTAGGCAGGTATGGTCCACATGAGGGGGTGAGGAGTTGTTCGCCTACAAATGTAAAGAGGAAAGGCAGGCTGGAATCCGGACGCGAATCGGGCGGGGCGGACTGGAGAGCTCAGCGCCCTGATAGAGGCTAGCTAATCGAGGCCTACTGCCTCGTGCAGGGCTGCGGGGACAGGAGCGGCGGTAATCGGACTCAAGCTAGCTCGCCGAGGAGAGTGAATACTTTGGAACGATTTCCTTCAGTTTGCCGCAAGTGGGCACGTCGCCCTTCGGTGTCGTCGAAGCTCAGGCGGGCCGGACAATCGAAACGCCTTCATTTCCCTGATACGGCCGAAGCGGCTTGTGCATGACTGTAGGTTTCCACTTCGTCGTGGTCTCTTGAAGCAGGCTGGGTTTGGGGTATGGTGCGTCGCACAGCGTCGGCGAGCGCCGCGTGAAACCCGTCGGTGAGGAGGCTCATGTCCATCAACAAGGGCTTGTTGGCAAATCGCTTGTAGACTGAAAGGAAGCCGCACCTGTTTCCAGATCTGGTGATCAGCTCCAGCTTAAGCTCCCAACCGGGTCCCAGGTGTTCCGTCGAGGCCCAGCACAAATAGAATCCGCCGTCCGGGGCGCGGCTTAAGGGAACCAAGAATGAATCGGCAAGGCACACGTCGGGGGACAATCGCAAGGTAAAGCCATCGAACTCCAACGGTTGCAGGGTGTCAATCAGGATTCGGTAGAGCTCATGGACATCCGCACAGGAAGTCAGCAATTCCGTTGCGCGCCGGATGTTCAGGTCATTCTTGATGATTTGTTTTTGGCTGATGGTACGCTGGAATACGCGGCGCAGTTCAACGAATTCGGGGTATCGAAGTTGCTGGATTCCGAGACACATACCCGCCCCAAGGACCAGAAGCACTATGGCGATTGTTCCCCCGCCGTGTAACAAGCCAAGGCTCAACAATGCAAATCCGGCCGACACTCCATAGAGAATGAGCACTGCTTCCCGTTGCGACAGGCCGCGTTTCAGCAGCTTATGGTGAATGTGTTCGCTATCAGCGCCAAACAGGGGTTTGCCGCTGAGGAAGCGGCGCACGACGGCGATGGCAACATCGAGAATGGGCAAGCCGAAGGAGACGATCGGGATGGCCACGGCGACCATCGTGGGCGCCTTTTGCGATCCCGCCAAAGCTAGGGCACTCAGCATGAACCCGACGAAAAGGCTTCCCGAATCACCGAGAAAAATTGTTGCCGGGTTGAAGTTAAAGCGCAAGAAGCCAACAATGGTCCCTGCTAACAGCACACAGAGGAATGCAGCCAAGTGGTTCTGTGCCAGCAGCGATAAAACGAGAACAACAAAAGTAGAAAACAGTGCGGAACCAGCCGCCAACCCGTCCAGTCCGTCAATCAGGTTAAAGGCATTCGTGATCAGCAAGACCCACAGAATCGTCAAGGGAAGCCCCAGAAATCCTCCCAGAACGTGCCCCCTCAGCAGGAGGTCAAACTGGTGAATCCCAAGGCCCTGCGCATAGAGCCATAGCGCCGCCAAGCCCTGAATTCCAAATTTGGCGTAAGGGCCCACTGACCATATGTCATCGTAAAGACCCAGGAGGAAGACTAAAGCTGCGGGGCCTAGAATGTACAAAGCTGTTCCTATGGGGAATCGGCTGGTGAATGCAAGCCATTTCGACGCCAAGAAACTGGCGCCGAGAACGCTCATCACTGTGAGGAAAATGGCTACGCCCCCTAGTCTGGGGACGGGTTTACTGTGCAGGTGCCGACTGAACTGCGGAGGCGCGACCCATCCGCGAGCTATCGCGAAGTTGCGGATAGATTTGGTCAACACAAAAGAAAGGAACACACTTAAGAGAAAGCAAGCCAGATAACTGTACAGCACAGACGCTATCTCCTTTCACCGGGAAGGAGGAGGGCAAACGGACGAGCAGCCTAGTTCAGGGCGCTCAAAGACTTGATCTTGTTCCGTGCAGTAAGAATTGAGAGTGCAAAGGTGACGCCAGTGAGCCTGCAACTATTCGATGGTCAAGGCAGAATCGTTAGCTAAACCTGAGTTTTTCGAGAAGCCAGGCCCCTGGACTCTTGTGAGAGGATGTGAGTGGCAGAGCACCCGTCGACTTGGAGAGGTTCTCCTTCTTCTGGTGAGGGAGAAGGCGCTGCAGAGATTCGGACTCTTACGTTCGGTAAACCTCGCGCCTCCACTCAGCAAGGACCGACTGCTGGTTTCCATTCCACCAGAATGCGATTGACTCACCCGTCGCACAAGAGCCTCCCGTAGATTTCCAGCAGGCGGTCTCCGAGTCGATCCCAGTGATAGCATTCCGCCGCCCGCTTGCGGCCAGCTCGGCCCATTCGTACGCGAAGCTCTTTATCCTGGTAAAGGCGCTCCAGGGCGGCAGCCATATCCCGGACCGTGTGTTTGGGGCAGCCTGGTGTGATTTTCATCCCGCATTCAGGCGTCACGTGAAGACCCGGGCCCGCGAGGTCCAGGCAGACAATCGGCTTGCCTGCGGCCATTGCCTCCACCACTACGGCTCCTCCGCCATCCCGAAGACTCGGGAAAAGAAAAACATCACTGGCATACATTTGGGAGAGAAGTTTCTGCCGCGCCATCCAGTCTTCGAATCGAACCTGGCGCTGCAACCCGAGTTCGTCCACCAGGCCACGCAATCGAGGGAGTTCCGGGCCACTTCCGATGATGACGCATTCTGCATCTGCGTGGCGCACACCAAATTGCTGGAAGGCGCGGAGGGCAAGCCCGTATCCCTTGATCCGGAGCAACTTGCCGGCAGAAAGAACGCGAAACGAGCTACTGCATGTGTCGTCCGACACAGGAAGATTCAAGTCCTGGGATGAGACACCGTTAACAGGGAACAGAGAGGCCTTAGCCCGCCATTTTTGCGGAATGGCCTCCAGCGCCTCGCGATTACATACGAGCAAAGCGCGGGCCCGCTGCTGACCGGCAACAAAGAACGGGTCGTGACGACATATCCACTGGCCTGCCGTGCGCAGGAGCTCCCACAGTCGCCCGCCCATCGGGTATTCCTCCAGCAATTCTCGGGGAGTTCGGTGCGCTCCACCGCCGGGTCCGCGAATGTATGGCACCGGTAGTAGGGCTCCGATGAAACTCGCCATCCAGTCATTGGCGTACGTGATGTGGTGAAAGATGTCGAACGGAAATTCTCGATGCAAACGCCGAGCCACGAAATAGGCTTTCAGCTGCCACACGTAAGCGTAGACCTGGATCCCTCCTTGAATCTGCCGCAAAAATGCCATCGACGAGGGCAGGTCGAAATAATGAAACCGGACCGTGGGAAGAGGTTCACGCGGGAGAGTGGATTCGATGTTGGCACGATTCTGCGTAGAAGTGAGAACCACGACTTGGTGAAACCGCCCGAGCTGTTTCACCAGGTTCCATCCCAGCACAAGCTCACCCCCGCCGAAAGCTTCGGCGCTCCCGCCGGGAGAACACGCATAGGCACAGACCAACACCCGCAGTTTCATATCAGTTCTTGGGTGGACAAGTCGCAGCTTTGCGCGCCAGGAGGTGAAACGTGTCGAAACGAGGTCGGGTGTCGAGGCACACAAATCCAATTGATTGCAGGAAGTCTATGATGGCGTACGGCTTCACGTCCGCTGGCAACAGTTGAGGATGAATTTCGCAGCACACTAACTCACAAGCAGGATGTGCCAGTGTTTGCTGGAGTCCTTTGAGAACGGCATATTCGAAGCCCTCTACATCAATCTTGATCAGTTTTGGGGGCGGCAAGCTCTGCGTTTGGACCCACTCATCTCCCCGCATCACTTCGACCAACTGATGCCCCAAGTCTTTGCCGGTGGGAGGCCGCACTAAACTTGAATCAGCATTCCCTTCCCCTCGGTAGAGCCTGCTAGTGTTCGTCTGCTCACCAAGTGCTTTGCGCAGGGCGCGGACGTTTGTTAGGCCATTTAACTGCAAGTTTTCTTGAAGATGCTGGTAACTTTCGCTATCGGGCTCGACCGCGATCACGCAGCCCTGCTCTCCGACTACCTTGGCTAGCAGGATGGTGTAGAGCCCTACGTTGGCACCAATGTCGTACACGACTTGCCCGGGACCGGCCTCTGAGATCAAGAACTCAAGAATAGGTCGCTCCTTTTGTGCCCCGCCCGCAGGATCCAGGTTCCGAAGTTCCCCAGGCGTGCGAACATAAAACCGGCCAGTGATCTCACCGATCCCAAACTCCAGGATTCCATCGGGTGGCCTCGACCAACGATAATACCGGTCACGCAAGATCCTTCGAAGACCGAGGACACGTGCCAGTGCTTTCAGCTCACGTCGATAGGTTAACCGCCTCAAGAATGTGTTCACGTATTCCTCCGGCGAACCGTCGGGGGGCAAACGTCTGGAGCTTCCTTGCTTGCGGCTGGCAAATTCGCACTCATCCCCACCGCGCCAGCCAGTGCTGCCCGCGGCCCCGTGTTCCTTGAACATCGCAACGATACGATTTGTTGATACACCGCGAGAGTCTGCTGGGCTGCCCTCTCCCATCGAAAGAGTCGATCCACACGATCGCGCGCCCGAGAGCCCATCCGAGTGCGCAACGCTTCGTTGTCCAGCAGCAAGATCGTCTTGCGAACGAATTCCCTCTTGTCGCCGGGTTGGATCAAGAACCCAGTCTCCCCGTCCTCTACCACCTCGGAGATTGCAGAAGTGTTGAAAGCCACGACTGGTGTTCCACACGACATCGCCTCAGCCAAGACCAAGCCGAACCCCTCTAAGTCAGAGGGAAAAGTAAAAACGTCTGCAAGGTTGTAGTAATCTGCTTTCAGTGGCTCAGGAACCGGTCCCGCAAGAAAAACGTGCGGTTCCAACCCCAATGCACTGATTCTTCGTCGAAGCGCTTCTTGCAGGGGCCCGGCGCCGCAAAGAACAAGTCGGACCTTCTGCCCCAACGCCAACAGTTCGGCCGCCACGTCCAGGAGGAAAAGAGGGTTCTTTCGGGGTTCCAGGCTTCCCAGGAAAAGCAGAATGCGTTCTCCAGGAACCCAACCAACTTGCCTTAACAACTCGAGGTTGACCGGGGCTGGCCGAAACGTCCGCTCGACTCCGTGATATACGACGTGGATCTTCGAAGAGTGGACCCCCAGATGTTGTACCGCCTGCTCTTTGGCCGCGTAACTAAATGCTATGACAGCCTCAGATTGGCGCATAACTCGTCGAACCAGCGCGTTCCGCCAAGGGCTATCATCCAAGTGGTGGAAGTGCACAACCATAGGGATGGAAGGCTTTGAAGCAAACGTGATCCACAAGGCGTCCAGACACGAGGAAAAGAAAGAGTGGACGCGCAGAAGATCAAACGTGTAACGCTTGTGCAGTCCGCGAACCACGCGTGGAAGGGCTATGATTCGCGCAGCATGAAAAGCAGATGGTGGTTGTATGGGGATCCCGATTCGATGGATGGTTGGACAGCGGGCGGCCCCATTGGATTCGATCCACTGACTTCCCTCCGGCAAGATGGCATGCACATCTACGCCCAAGAGCGAGAGATGCTCGAGAATGCTTCGATCGTAGGTTGCAGCGCCGGTCATTTGATATCCCGGAGGGATGCTGGTCAATGGGCAGCATAGCCGCAAGGGTAGGTTCGCGGCCCCAATTTCCTGTCGCGTAAGATCTACTTGAGCCAACATGACCAATGAAAACTCTTTTCTCGGCGGAAGGCCGATTTGATATCTGCCCGTTCCATGCGAACAAGCGCCTAGCGTTCGGCTCGTACGATCCTGGTAGCGAGCGCGCGCCGAGACCCGGATGTGGGCTCTTTTACAAAGGATGATAGTCCACGGGAAACCAGGAACAACCAGCCCGTCGTTAACCACGCCACCGAGTGCGCTTCCAAACCAACCAGCACGTACGGCAACGTGACGGCATAGATGAAGATGCCGGAGAGGTTGCGATTGAGAACAATTAGATACTCGTGGAAAGCACGGAGAACAATTCCGCCGAGCATGGCGACAAGAATGATTCCGGCAACATGGAAGTTGACGTAGGCTTCCCCGAAGATGGTCGGCGCATACGTTGTTCCTCCGGGATCAAAGACATGGCCGAGGTAGATTGGCGTGAAAACCTGACCAAATCCCAGGATCGGTTTGTTCGGCCAGACCTCGCGGGGGATCCACGAAACCAGTAAGCCTAAGTAGGTTTTCCCGAACTGGTAGTTCATGACCCGAGGGGTGTCGCGAATGATAAAGACAAGTGCTTCGATCCCGGAGAATCGTTGCGTGGCGATATCCAGCACGCGAACGGGATCCAAATAGTCCTCCCATCTCTGCTGATAACTGACCAAATCGGAGGCCTGTCGAAGAGCGGTAAAGGCCGGGAAAACCAGAAGGATTCCAACGAGGGCCAGCAAGAAAACTGAACGCAGGCGGATCGGCCGGACAACGTAATGCCGCAGCATCAAGAGCGAGAGAAACATGAAAAGAAATGCACCCTTTATGCCTTGGACGGCTTGGGCGATGATGGCGGGAAGCGCTACGAGTGCGAAAATAATCTGTGCTCGCCGGCTTCGTCGTGCGATCAAGACCGTGTAAGCCACTTGCATACTTAAAGCCAGGCATTGCTCAAACAATACCAGTGGCCCAGTGCCAAGCGTCGAAAAGACCTCTGACTTTAGGAAAAGATAGGAGGTAAGGGATCCAAATTGTCGGATCAGAATGAGCAGCGCGGCCAATCCCACGGCAAAGAGAATGCCAATGCCAGCGTGGGCTCGCCCGAGATTCCACTGGCCAGGTAGAGGAGCAAACGCACGGGCCGCCTGCACGCCGAGCCGGGAGTAGTAGGACTTGTAAAACAAGACGATGGCCAACAGCAAGTAAAGCCAACTCGTGTTCCAGGCCCTGAGGATGTCAGGGGGGAACGGAGGGTCACCGAGAAGGTCCGATCCCCACATGAGTACATAGACTGAGCGATACCAGAACATCAGCAGGAAGACGAACGCAGCCAGGTAAATCGGCTCAAAGAGGTCGCGCCGCCCTCTTTTCACGTACTGATACAGCGGCACCGTGACGATGGCGAAAAAGGAGACCACGAGAAGAAAATGCAGCAGTGACGGTTCGCTCATCGGTAGGCGCCCACACTCTTGGCTAGGCGGTACGCATGCTTCTTGAATTCGTAAACGGCGCGGTGACCGAAGATGAAACGCAGCGGGCCGCAGACCACATCGTGGAACAAAAGCCCGCGCCAGGATCTTCCGAGCACACTCCGCCAGATCTCTCCGAGCAAACGCAGCTTTTGCGAAAGTGTAAACGGCGAGCGCTGCACGATCCCCATGTACTCGAAGCCCATTCGCGAATACGAGAGTTTCCATCTCCTGTCCCGGTTTTTCGGGGAGAGTGCCTCCAGGTACCGTTCGGTCCAGGTTTCCACATCTGCCTGGTGGTCCCGGTTCACGCGACGGGAGTAGAGTGGCTCGCGAAGGTGGGCGAAGGCTCCCGCCAGGCTTAGTTCCAGCAAGATCAGATTGTCCGTGCCCCATACATTTCGACACAGGCCCGTGCCGCGCAGCGCCTCGGACCGGATCAAGCCATAGATGGGGTCGCTGTAAGGAAGCCGCGCCAGGCCCCAGAGCGTGGCCCGAAACCGCGCAAAGGTGTCGAGCCCGCGCGTATCGATTCCTTCGGTGACAATCTCCACGAGCTCGCCCCGCGCACCGATTACGCGCACCTGTGAAGAGCAGAGCACCACCAGGGAGTCATGTTCGAGCAGTTCCAGGCATCGGGAGATGTAGCTCCGATGCCAAAGATCGTGGCCCGAGGCCCAGAGAAAATACTTCCCCGAAGCCGCGCGAAAGACCGTATTGAAGTTTTCGACCGCCCCGCAATTCACGGCCTTGCGGATATACCGGATCCGCGCGTCTCGAGCGGCATAGGCGAGACAAATCTCTTGCGTGGCATCCTGCGACGCGTTATCCGAGATCACCAATTCGAAGTTC
>JBGPZW010000203.1:0-4455 GCA_041493955.1 Terriglobia bacterium | reverse complement strand
TGCTCCACGTAGGAGAGGTCCGGCTCGCGGCGCTCGTCCAGCGGGGTGGGCACGCAGATCAGCACGGCATCGACTTCCTGGAGGTGGGTGAAGTCGTGCGAGGCCACGAAGTGTCTGGAGTGCACGTACTGCTTGATCTTGGCTGCGGGGATGTGCTCGATGTAGCTCTGGCCCTTGTTCAGCTTGGCCACCTTGGCAGCATCGACGTCGAAGCCCACCACGCGGTGGCCAGCCTCGGCAAAACGCAGGGCCAGAGGCAGCCCCACGTAGCCGCACCCGATGATGCCCACCTTCAACCGGGCGCCCTTGAAATACTCCGGCTTGCGCTCGCTGGCCATGGGAATCGGAATCGCTCCTCTCGGATTGCTGCGAACCCCTGCAGGAGGCCCGACTATAGCAAGAATCGTCCGGGCGAAAAAGCGGCCCTCGCGCGTCTGTGCACTGGCCGCAAGTCGCGGCGCGTTCCGCCGGTGGAATGGGAAAACGGGTGGCAACAGTTTCTTTACATCTGGATTGCGCCGCCGCTACAATCCGTGGCTCTGCCATGAGCAAGGAAAAGTCCACGCCGCGGTCGCGCCGCCCAGCGCTTGCGCCTCTTGAGAATGCCACCGTTTCGGTGGTCATGCCGGTTTACAACGAACGAGACTACATCGAGGAGATCTTGCGCCGGGTGCAGGAAACCGACCTGCGCAAGGAAGTGATTGTCGTGGACGACGGCTCGACCGATGGAACCCGTGCGTGGCTGCTCGACATCCAGAAGCGGCAGCAGGCCGGCGAGCGCAATGCGGAGATTTTGGACGGAGGCGCCCGCCTGGCTCTTGAAAACCTGCGGATCTTTTTCCAGGAGAAGAACACGGGGAAAGGCGCCGCAGTGCGCCGCGGCTTTGCCGAAGCAACTGGAGAAATTCTGTTGGTCCAGGACGCGGATCTCGAATACGACCCCCGCGATTACGGCAAACTGCTCGAGCCGATCCTCGACGGCCGGGCGGATGTGGTCTACGGCTCGCGGTTCCTGGGGGGGCCGCAGTGCGTGCACTATTTCTGGCACTACGTTGCCAACAAGTTCCTCACCCTGCTTTCCGACGCTCTGACCAATCTGAAGCTCACCGATATCGAGACCTGCTACAAGGTTTTCCGCCGCGAGGTGCTCACCGGAATCCGACTGCAGTCGAATCGTTTTGGTTTCGAGCCGGAGATCACCGCCAAGATCGCCAAGGGCAAGTGGCGCGTTTATGAAGTGCCGATTTCCTACTCGGGACGGACCTACGAGGAAGGAAAGAAGATCACGTGGCGGGACGGAGTCCAGGCCTTGTGGTGCATCCTGCGCTACAATCTTCTAGGCTAGACCCTCGCCCGACTTCGCTCGGGGGTCTCACGCATTGGGCTCGGCAACCCCTGCCGCCGCCAGCGAAGGCACTTCACGCCGCTCCAGTTCCAACATCAACACACGGCTGATATGGACGAAGAAGAACAGGAAGGCGCAAGAGCTCCACCAGCGCACGTCGCAAGGACTAATCGGGGTCACGCCGAAATACCGCAGGGGGTCGCAAACTAAGACCATCGCCACGGCGATACCACCGAACGCGTCTAGGTTATGACTTTCGTGCTTTGGCAACTTCCAACGTTCCTCAGGTGCGCTTGCCGACCAAGGCCGGTGGCGAGGCCTGGTCGCACGCCACTGAAGAACATGGCAAGCTTACCGAAGCAGTTTTTCTGCCACCGGCACGGCCCGCTCCCCTTTGAGTTTCAGCACATCACGGGAAGGTCTGGCGGCCGGGCAAGAGACAAAGAAGGAATTGCAAAAGATCTGCAGTCCACTTGCCCGGCAGAAACCGGTGCTGTGGCTACGCGGAAGCCTTCAAGAAGGTGCAGACCGGGATTGCAGAGAGAGAAGGATCAGGTCTGCGCGGCGCCGCACGCCAAACTTGGAAAGCAGGTTGGAGACGTGGAATTTCACGGTTCTCTCGGAGATGTGCAACTTATCCGCGATCTCCTTGTTGGCCAGGTTTTCCAGCAGGCATTCGAGGACCTCCTGCTCGCGGCGGCTCAGCCCGGTGGTGCCGCTCAACCGGCGGTGACCCGGGACGCTGTTCAGGATGTCGTCCACGAAGCGCGACAGCACTGACCGGGGAACCCAGAACCCGCCGCGGGCCAGAGTCTCCAGCGCCCTCCGCAACTGCTGGTGGGCTTCCGAATAGCAGATGAGTCCTTTCACGCCCAGGCGAAGAAGTGGGAAACTGTTGACTTCGCTAAACTTTTCCGACACCACGAGTAATCGGGCCCGGGGGAAGCGCTCCAGAAGACTGACCACCAGTGCCTCGGTCGCGGGACGATGGCCGAGCGCATCCACCACGTAGACGGATGCGCGGGGCAGGGTGAGCCGGCGGAGATCTGGCACCAGCGTGGATTCCAGGCGCCGCGTGAACAGCAGGAAACCCGGGCGCGAAAGCAATCGCTGGAACTCGCCCAATACCAGGGGATGTGGAGACAGCAAGCAGACCGTCAAGCGCCGGGCTGTAGCCTTCTTTTGCACTAACTGGCACCGTACTTGATTTACCGCATGCGGGCAAGTCTCCAGTAGAAACGTGTAGATTGTTGTTAAACGTCCGGCGATCCGGGCGGTTGGACCACGGGCGGTGCCTGGCGGCCGTCCGCAGGAACTGCTAGGGGGTTGGCGCGCTGGCGTCCTACACCCTTTTCGTAGCCGAGCGGGAACGTCTGCTTCCAGGTCCAGGCGGATTTCACCATGACGTCGAGGCTTGGAAACTGGGGTCGCCATTCCAGTTCGCGCTCGATCTTCTGCGAGCCCGCGACGACCAGCACGGCGGGATCCCCAGCCCCGCACTCGGCGCGCATCGGGCCCGCTGCAATAGCCAGCCTCGCAGCGCTTGTTCGGTTCTGCCCCACTCGAGCGCGAATCGCGGCCAGTGGTCCGGCCACTAGCGGTCTTCGACCCCCTTAGCCATGTGCCGTCCGCGTTGAAACGGTTTGACCCTTACGGACAGCTGAACACTTTTTGGACCTTTGTACAGGCGACCCGGGCCTGCCTGGTGGCGCATTGTTGACGCGGGGTTAGAGATCCTCTCGAGAAGTTTCTACGGGAACTGACCGAAGGCTCGACCCGTGCCCCTCCCTCCCAGTCCCGGGCTGACGATCTCAGGCCTTCGATTTCAAGAAGACGAGGTGAGAAATGAACATCTCGCGTATCGTCCTCTGGTTGTTTCTTCTCTCCTTGGTGATCGCCCTGCCGGGCCAAACTGCTGAGGGGCCCACCGGAATTGCCGCTAATACGCCAGTCATCGCCGGGTTGTCGCCGAAACACATCAAGGCGGGCAGCCGGGGTTTCACCTTGACGGTCAAGGGCCGCCACTTCGGGAGGAGTTCCGTCGTTTTGTGCAACGGCTCCCCTATGCCGACCGGTTGGGAAGGCTATCGCGAGCTGGAGGCTGACATTCCGGCCTCGGAGCTGCTCAAACCGGGCAAGTTGTCCATCACGGTCCAGAACCGCGGCATGTTGTCGAACTCGGAGAACCTCAGTGTGACGGATCCTGCTTCGGCGCAGCCGCACACGCAGCCGGTAGAGATCACCACCTCCCGCCTGTCTAGCGGGCAGGTAGGAGTGGCCTACCACGCTTCTCTCGCCGCCACTGGCGGTCAACAGCCCTATCACTGGTCGCTGGCCTCCGGCGGTTTGCCTGGCGGTGTCTCTCTGTCGGATAGCGGACAACTTTCTGGGTCGCCCACGACGAAAGGGGATTTCCCCATCACCATCCATGTGCAGGACTCTTCCTCTCCGTCCTCTTCGAACTCCCGATCCTCTTCGGGCGATTCCAAGGCGCTGACGATCAGCATTGCTGCCACGCCGCATTCTCCGTCACCGCTGTTAATCACGACTACCAGCTTGCCCAGCGGACAGCAAGGATCGGCCTACCCAACAAGTTCGTTGGCGGCTGTCGGCGGTACGCCGCCCTACCACTGGTCGGTGATTTCGGGCGCGCTGCCCAACGGGCTACTGCTCTCCGATGGCGGGCCGCTATCCGGAACGCCCAAGGCGAACGGAAACTTCCCGGCGATCTTTCAGGTGAGGGATTCGACCTCGCCAGTTTCCTTGACCGGTGCCAAGCAGTTGACCATCAGTGTCACCCCGGCTCCGCCCGCTCCTTCGCCCCTGCTGATCACCAGTACGAGCCTGCCCAGCGGACAGCAGGGATCGGCTTACCCAACAAGTTCGTTGGCGGCTGTCGGCGGTATGCCGCCCTACCACTGGTCGGTGATTTCGGGCGCGCTGCCCAACGGGCTACTGCTCTCCGATGGCGGACAGCTATCTGGAACGCCCATGGCGGGCGGAAACTTCCCGGTGACGTTTCAGGTGAAGGACTCCACTTCGCCCACCGCGTTGACCGACTCCAAACAGTTGACCATCAACATCGCCGCGACGCCGCCTACGGCTTCGCC
>JBGPZW010000039.1:0-23589 GCA_041493955.1 Terriglobia bacterium | reverse complement strand
GTCGCCGCGCACCGCCGGCAGGTCGGCGGGACATTCGACGGCCAGGCTCAGCTGCTTCTGCTCGGCGCGCAGCCGCGTCGTTTCCATGCAACCCTCAATCAGCTCCGCGACGCTGACGGGGCGGAAGTCGAGCTCCATCTGCTCCGCTTCGATCTCCGAGAGCTTGAGCAGGTCATCGGTGAGCCGCGCCAGCCGCCGCGCATGCTCGCTGATGATCTCGAGGAAACGCCGGCGGTTTTCCTGGTCGTCGAGCGCCCCGGCAAGCAGCGTTTCAGCAAAGCCCAGGATGGCAGTCAGCGGGGTCTTGAACTCGTGCGAAACGTTGGCCACGAAATCCTGCCGCACCCGCTCCAGCCGCCGCAACTCACTGATCTCGTGCAGCACCAGCACTGCCCCGGTTGTTCCGTCCGCGCGGACCGGCGCCGCCGTCACCGCAAAACTCCGCCGGCGCACCGTGCCCGTCAACAGCTCGCTCCGCCCCCCCTCGCTCCCCCCAAGCGCCTGCTTGACCACGGCGAGCAACTCCGCATGCCGGGTGATCTCCACCAGCGCCCTACCCTCGCTCGCCGCCGCATCGAACCCCAGGATCCGCGCGAATGCCGCATTGCAGAACAGGATGCGCTCCTCAGCACTGATCACTGCCACGCCCTCCACCATGCTGCGCAGGATGGCCGCGGAGCGGTTACGCTCGTCGGTGAGCGTGCGGATGGTCTGGTCCAGCCGCGCGGCGGTCTCGTTAAGCGACCGCGCCAGCGCGGTCAGTTCGTCGCCGCGACGTTCGAGCGGCAGCGGGCGGAAATCGCCGTCGGCCACGTGCCGCGAAAACACTTCCAGGCGCCGGATGCGCGCGGAAAACGAGCGCGAAAATAGCAGCGCAATCGTGCCTGCAACCAACAGGATCACCAGCGAAGCCCCCGCCAGGCGCCAGCGAATCTCGGACAGCGCGTCGTCCACGCGCTTGAGCGGCAGGGCCAGCCGCAGCACCACGGCTTGCCCCCCGGCGGGCTGGTGCCGCAGTGCCAGATAGACCAGGTCGCGATCGAGCGTGGCGCTGTGGCGCACCGAGCGCCCCTCGCCACTGGCAAACGCCTGCTGGATTTCCGGGCGCCCGGCGTGGTTCTCCATGGTTTCCGGATCGTGGGAGGAGTCGGCGAGCACAACGCCTCCGGAGGTTATCACCGTGACGCGCGCGCCGCTCTGCGCCAGCCAGGCCGCCCAGGAACGCAGCGCGACCGGATCCTCCAGCTGCGGCGGGCGGGCTTGCGCGACGTTGCCCAGCGCTACGAGCTGATCGAAGCCGTCGCGCAGGTAGTCGCGGCGCAGCGATCGGCCGGCGAAGATGTCCACGGCCAGCAGAACCGCCAGCAACAGCCCCAGGAAGGCGAGTCCGAATTGCCAGAACAGTTTAAGATGCACGGGTCTCAAACAGGTAGCCGGCGCCGCGCACCGTCTTCAGATGTGCCGGATGCTCCGGGTCGGCTTCGATTTTTTCGCGCAGGCGCCGTATGTAAACGTCCACGCTGCGCGGGGTGACGAAGCGCTCGGTGCCCCACACGGCATCGAGCAACTGGTCGCGCGTGAACACCTTGTTGGGCCGCGAGGCCAGGTAGTACAGCAAGCGAAACTCCAGGGTGCTGAGCGTCACAGGCTTTCCTGCGCGCGTCACGCGATACGCGGAAGGATCGATCGAGAGGCGGCCCGCTTCGATCGTGCGCGCGGTCTCCCCGGCGGGTTCGGCGCGGCGTAGCAGCGCCTTAACGCGCGCCACCAGTTCGCGCGGGCTGAAGGGTTTCGTGACGTAGTCGTCGGCGCCCATCTCCAGGCCCACCACGCGGTCGGCCTCGTCGCCGCGCGCGGTCAGCATCAGGATGGGCAGGCGGTTGAGCGCCGCGTCGCGCCGGATCTCTTTGCAGACCTCCAAGCCCGTGATTTTGGGCAGCATCAAATCGAGCAGGAGCAGGTCCGGCGGGGATTTCCTGAGCTGGGCCAGGCCCGCGCTGCCGTCGGAGGCTGAGGTAATTTGGAAACCTTCCGTGGCCAGGTTGTAGCGCACCAGCTCGACGATGTCGCGGTCGTCTTCGATGATCAGAATGCGCTTCATCTCTGTTCGTCCGGCGGCGTCACTCTCACGATGCCTCGAAAACTTTTCTCGTGAACGGGCGAGATGTTAACGGCGCGGCTGGCCGGGAGGCAAGCCTCTAGGACGACGCCCGCACGCGGACCTCGCCGGCCAAGCGCCGGGGATACTTCGTGGCCACGTAGTCGTCCACAAGCTTTTGAAAGGCGGCGGAGAGCTCGTCGTAGGTGCCCTTCAAGGTGACAACCCTTTGGCCGTCAATGTACACCGGGCAGCTTGGCGCTTCGCCGGTGCCGGGCAGGCTGATGCCGATGTTGGCGGCCTTCGATTCGCCGGGGCCGTTGACGATGCAACCCATCACCGCCACGGTCATCGCCTCGACGCCTTCATATTCCTTTTTCCATTCGGGCATTTTTTCGCGGACGTAGCCCTGAATGCTCTCGGCGAGTTCCTGAAAGGTGGTGCTGGTGGTGCGGCCGCAGCCGGGGCAGGCGGTGATGCTCGGAGCAAACGTGCGCAGGCCGAGCGCCTGGAGCAGCTCGCACGAGGCATAGACTTCCTCGCGGCGGTCGCCGCCGGGGCGTGGGGTGAGCGAGATGCGAATCGTGTCGCCGATGCCTTCGCTGAGCAGAATGCCCATCGAGGAGGCCGACCAAACCAGGCCCTTGGTGCCCATGCCCGCCTCGGTCAGGCCGAGGTGCAGCGGCTGATCGGTCTTGCGCGCCAGTTCGCGATAGAGCGCGATGAGGTCACGCGGGCGGGAAGTCTTGCAGGAGATGATGATCTGGTCCTTGCGCAGGCCGCACTCGAGCGCCAGCTCGGTGGACTCCAGCGCGGAGAGAATCATGCACTCGTTGATGATCTCTTCCGAGCTGCGTCCCAGGTCGCGGTCGGTGTTCTCCTGCATCTTGCGCATGACCAGTTCCTGGTTGAGCGAGCCGCCGTTTACGCCGATGCGCACGGGTTTGCCATGGTCGCGCGCGACCTTGCAAATGGTGGCGAACTGCTCGTCGCGGCGTTGGCCTGCGCCGACGTTGCCGGGATTGATGCGGTATTTGTCCAGCGCTTCGGCGCAGCGCGGGTACTTGGTGAGCAGGACGTGGCCGTTGTAATGGAAGTCGCCGATGATAGGCACGTCGCAGCCGGCCGCAACGAGGCGTTGCTTGATTTCCGGCACGGCTGCGGCCGCTTCCGGCACGTTGACGGTGACGCGTACCAGCTCCGAGCCGGCCTGAGCCAGCTCGAGGCACTGCTGCATCGTCGCGGCGACGTCGGCAGTATCCGTGTTGGTCATGGACTGCACAACCACGGGCGCCCCGCCGCCCACCTGGACGTGGCCGACCCTTACGCCAACCGTCTTGTGAATCTTCTCCACCAACATGCGTATCGCAACCTTTGATTCAGCCTATGCCTGAGCCCCCGAGCCTGCGGAATTCGATTCTTCATTCTATAGAAGAACCCCCACACCGGCTAGTAGCCGGCAGGCCGGAGGCATCCCTCGATACTGCTCGGGACAAGAACCGGCGCCACGGAGCGATTTGGAGCCCCGCCTTCCAGTTGGCGGCTCTGCCTTTGTGCCATTCCGAGTGCAGCGATCGAGGATTCCGGCCTTGCCGGAAGGAATCTCTCTGGAGAGATTCCTCGTCCCGACAATAGCTTGCGATGTCGGGACTCGGAATGACACCTGGCGCGCTTCCCGGCAGGGCCGGGGTAAACTCCAACCGCCGCCACACAAGACGTCGCGGGAGGGCGGCGTGGCGGCGCCCTTCAGTGCGCCACGCAATCCGCCAAGAACTCAAAGGATGGACTCGCCAGGGTCCTATTGTCGAACAGCGAGAAGTGAAACGAGATCTCCAGCCGCTGAAGATCGCCGTTTCATTTAGACGAGAACATGGATAAATCGCTTCGGCACAACTTATCATGAGAAAAATTAGGCCGCGAGCATTCATTGGATCATCTGGTGCGGCACTCAGGTATGCAACTGCTATCTGCGTATTTCTTTCCACATATTCAATCTGGAGAAAGGTCCAGCCGACGCTCGATGAACTAGGTGAGAGTTGTCATCGGGATTGGTACTCTGCGCCTCATGCAGCAAATGTTTCCATAGCCAGAGGACGTAAGAGCCTTTTTGATACACTTAGCGGGTATTTTTCTGCGTACGCGACCAGCCTTTGTTTTTTGATCGTCTTGAAATCGACCTCTTCAAGGGCAGGGGTTAGGCCCTCCTGCAACGAAAGATAAACCCAGTCCAGAAGGGCTTTCTCAGGCTCCGCGATTTTGTATTCTGCATAGCGGGTTTGCTTTTCGATGAATCCCCAGAAGAGTCGCGGGGAGATGGACCGGAATGTGATCGCAAAGCTCGCGTTTCGATATTCCCGCGGTTTCCCGGTTGTCACACATGTGAGCGCAAGCGGTGTCTGCGTACTGGTTCCCCAATAATGAAGTGCAGATTCGAGTGAAACGTAGGAACTGGGTCTGAGCACGCTCACAAAGTCATGCGGAGAGAAATCAGGTGCCAGTTTATTGACGTAGACCTTGTGAGTGACTTGATCGACGAGACCACGTTCCTTCTGGCGAGATAACGCCTTCCAAAGAGACGTACTCGAAAGACCGTATTTCCTGGCAAGTTCGTCAGCCAGGATCACGTCCGTGCATCGAGCTTCATCTTTAAGTATTCTTGCCCAGTCCATCACTTTCAACCCTCTGAGATCGTCATAGCCATTCCGCATACAATGCTTCAAGTGCGTCCCGCAGTGGTCTGAACCCAGCTTCTTCCAGCGGGATGTAAATAGCTGCCGGTAATATGAGTCTTAACTCCTGACGGCAGAGCGTGGAATTCACGCGGTCGATCCGATCGCGGATTAGCTCAGCCTCGATCTCGTTACTGAGCAGCGCATCACTCAGGTGCGCCCGTAGAGTTTCGCTAAGCTTCGCGCCGATCCCCGCTAAGAAGTGGACGTCGTATGCGTCTCTGGCCTTGACGGCGCGTCGCAAGAGGAACGTTTCTGCTTTTTGGAGCAGAAGTAGATCTTTCGTGGCCGATTTTATGACCGGCAGTGACTTAGAGCGATCTTCAACATGATGCTCCTCAATCTCACTCTCAATGGCAGGGCCAAAGAGAGTGAGGTCCACGCGGAAGAGTCGCTGGCCAGAGCCGCTCGTTACAAAGATCCTGGCCTCTGTGCTGTTCGAGGCGTCGATCTGGAATTGCAATGCGCCAAGCCGCAAAGCCTCGGCGATGGGTTGCAGATCATGATCCAGAGACGTCACGATCGCAGCATGCGAAGGCAACAAAGACGTTCTTGGCAACAAGTCAAGGTCTGTTGAGTGTCGCACGCAGTCGTAAAACAGGACGAGGGTAGCGCCGCCGAACAGTAGAAACGCGTCCGGGAAGTCTCGAAAGATCGTTATGGCAGTATGCTCCATTAGAACGTTTACTTGAGCCTGGTCTCTCGTGAAGCCCTTTTCTTCGTATCTAGCGACTTGTTGTGCTATGTTCATTCCTGTGGGCGCCTGTCGTTCTGCCTGACTTGTAAGTATAGCACACCATATTCCCGAATCTAGACATATTTGTCTCTTTGTGGAAACATAGAACCTATCATATTCTCCTAGCTAGACGTATATGTCTATTTGTGAGACTATAATACGGGGGTTGCGGGCCCGCTGGTCACTGCAAGTGTCTGGTATATATACCAGACACTTGCAGTCTCCCAAAGCACGCTAAACCCCAGAGCCAAAGCCGTTCAATACGCACTCGGGATATATACCGAGTGCGCGTTGGAGCGCGTCCGCACGCATGGATAGTCTGCGAACCTCAGGGGATAGATTTAGATGCCAAAAACGCGGATAGACCTGACAAAACTCAATTCATATTTCGCGAGTCAACCAGAACGTGTCTTTGTGGGGTCAGATTTGAGTAAGATTTTCATGATCCGCTCAAAGGAGTGGAACCTGCCTGCAAGTATGACTCCGCGGGCATTCATCGAAATATTGGTCAGCCGCACAAAGATGTCAGAAGTTAAGTTGACCTCACCTCTGTACCCCGGGCTCGTGCGTTACGTCTGGGGGCCTGATTTGTCCCAAGTCTCAATCGCGCTCTCCGTAAGGCGTGACGCTTACTATTCGCACGGATCTGCCATGTGGATCCACGGTCTCGGGGGAAATGCGCGCGAAATGTTCGTCAATAGCGAGCAAACAGAAAAGGCGCCGAATAAAGGCCTTCTCACCCAAGACTCGATTCATCGTGCATTTCGAAAAGAGCAGAGGCAGTCAAGGCTGATCTACCACCTTCATGATACGAAGATCACAGTTCTGAATGGCAAGAACACCGGACGACTAGAGGTCCAAACGACAAGGGCACCATCAGGAGAGCGGGTTGATGTAACTTCACTTGAAAGGACGCTTATAGATATTACGGTTCGTCCCGCGTACGCAGGAGGAGTCTTGCAAGTGATGGATGCCTTCCGGTTGGCTCACGGGCGAGCATCAATTAACAAATTGCTTAGCATTCTGAAAAAATTAGGCTATAAATATCCTGTTCATCAATCAATAGGCTTCTATCTGAAGCGAACGGGGTATTCGGAGACCGACCGAGACAGCGTGAGGCAGCTCGGCACAAGATTTGACTTCTACCTGTGCTACGGTCTGAAAGATCCCGCCTTTGACACCGACTGGAAGATTTTCTTCCCAAGAACATTAGAGTAGAAGAACAGCGCGACGAAAAACGGAATCAAGTGCCGCCGGACTACATGGCGGTAATTTCTGGCTCTTGAGTATTCGGAGTGTGGGAAGAATATTCTGTATTTAGCCGGAGATGAGCAGACACCGGGTGACTCCGGTGGCAGCCGATCTTAGCCTAGGCCGGCTCTGGTTTCACCTTCGGTTTTTCGACGGCCGGCCTGTTTTCACTGCCTGCCAGCTTCGTCGGCGCGGTGGGTGGCTCCAAGGCGGGCAGGGCTTTTTGCGCGGAGAAGCGGGAGCGGTCCGGAGGCGAAGTCAGATTTTGATGAAGATGCGGCGGGAGTAGAGGATCCACATGAGGGCGAGCCAGAGCAGGATGTAGAAGATGGCGAAGAGCAGAGAGGCGTTGATGGGGCTGGCGAGCGGCGCGAAGAAGCGGCCGTACACGTAGGAATGCCAGGAGACCTGGCGCGCGGCGCCGGAGGCATCGGCGACGGTCACCCGGAAGACGATGCTGGCTTTGGCCAGCAAGCCCGAAAGTGTGAACACGGCCAGGGCGTTGGTGCCATAGACCACGAACGGCATGGCCCAGCGCCGCCAACCCTTGATGTCCACCAGCCAGTAGCACAGCGCCAGCAGGAGCATGGCGAACCCGCCGGTGAAAATCACGTAGGTGCTGGTCCAGAGATTCTTGTTGATGGGGAAAAACGGGTGCAGCAGTTCGCCCAGGATCAGGCCTGCGGCGCCGGCGATCAGCAGGCCCAGGGCTTTTTGCTGCGGCGTGCGCGCGGCTTGCTTCGAGCCGAGGCGAGGGGAGCGCAGCCAGATGCCCACTAGCGAGCCGATGAGAACAGTGGCAATCGCAGGCAGCGTGCTGAGGATGCCTTCCGGGTCCCAAGTCTTCGACTGGCTCCAGAGATGCCCGGGCATGACCCGGCGGTCGAGGTAGGCGCCGAGGTTGCCATCCGCGTCGAGCCGGCCAACGCCGTAGCCCGGCACGGGCACAAAAGTCAGCAGCGCCCAGTAGCCCACCAGCAGGACGAGAATCACGGCGACAACAGGCGCGATGCGTGCGGTGCGTTCGGAGCCGTCCGCGCGGCGGGCGGCGAGTTCCGGAACGAGGCCGCTCGCCAGGACAATCAGGCCGGCGAACAAGTAGCAGACGGCGATGCGCTGCAGGACGCCGGGGATGCGGATGGTGGCCAGGTGGAAATACGGGAAGCCGGCGAGAAACAGCCCCACGGCAAAGATGATCGCGCTGCGGAGCAGGACGTGGAGAGCAAGAGAGGCGCGGGTGGCGCCGCGCTCGGCTCGCGCAGCGAAGGAAAGCACCATGGACACGCCGACGATGAACAGAAAAAAGGGAAAGATCAGGTCGGTGGGAGTCCAGCCGTTCCATTCAGCGTGTTCGAGCGGCCAGTAGATGTGGGCCCAAGAGCCCGGGTTGTTGACCAAGATCATCCCGGCGATGGTCAGGCCGCGGAAGACGTCGAGGGAAACCATGCGCGGGGCGCGCGCAGCGGGAGCCGAGGCGGGTTCGCGCGGTTGGGCCTGAGCGATGGCGCCAGCAGAAGCGATGGGAAGCCTCCGGATGGCGGGATAGTATCGCGGCAGCAACGCGGCTGCAACACGCGGCGGCAAACGGCGAAGGCGGGCGGACCGGGGAAACCATCCGGAGGGATTCCTCGCCCCGACATCGCAAGCTATTGTCGGGACTCGGAATGACGGCGAGAGAGGCAGTGCCGGCAGGATGCCGTCTCAGGAGCAAGACGCCAGCCGGACTCTGGCGGTACCGGTGGCGGGCTTCCCGCTAGAGAGCATCGGCACACAAAATTCGTGAAAGCCCGCCGCTGCAACGGAGGAGAACAAACCACCGGCAGGATGCCGGCGCCACAAGTGCGCCTAGAAGCCAAAAGCGCCAGCGGGATCCTTCGACCCTGCTCAGGACAAGCGCTGGCGTACAGCGAACTAGTGCGGAAAGCCGGGGAGAGGGTGGCGGGCGACGTCGAGGTTGTGCACGCCAGCGAGGAGGGAGACGGCGGTGCCGGCGCTCTGAGGCAGCCACCAGATCTTGCGCACCCAGGCGCGCTCGCTGCGCATCATGCTCTTGCCGAGAAGATCGAGAACTCCTGGCGCCAACTGGGTCGCGGCGTAGAGCCCGTTGTTGCCGGCAAAGGGCCGCAGAAAGGGGTTCCGCTCGCGGCCGACTCCGCGCGAGATTACGCGGCGCGTGGTCCAGGCATCGAAGGCGGCGGCACCATGGCCGGTGGCCAGCAGCGCGTACCACAGCATCGATGTGCGCGCGCGGCCGGGAACATGGAACGGCATTGCCTTTGCGGCGGGCAACGGCGGCGCGGCGTTGGAGTTCTCTGGAACTCCTGGTAACGGTGTATAGGAACTCCGGGCAGGAAGCGGCTCATCAAGATTCCCCAGTGGGCCCGGCTGCGCCGGCGACGATGGCTGATCGCCAGTCACCAGGAGCAGCTCCGCAGAATTTCTCCGTAGAGGGAGAGTGGAGAGATCCAGGAGAGGTTCGGCGGCGCGCGGCTCGGGAAGAGAACTTGATTCCGGCGCCGCAGGGGACTCCGCCGGCGGCGCCTGGAGCAGAGCGGCTTCGCCCGGCAGGGATTTCCCACGGGCGGAATCCGCGGCCAGGGTTGGCGGAACGGCATGGATTTGGAAAGCCAGGACGATGAGTGCCAGTAACATGCAGTCTCCTGGGAGCGCGCCGGAACAATCTCCGACGACGTACCCCTCACGCTGCGGGCAAAGGGTAGGAGCAGAGAGCGGTGCTGAGAATGGGTGAATGGTATGGGATTCGTGAGCCCGGGGTACTATAACCAAGCTAACTTATTGTAATTACAATACTTATGTAGGACGACTGCGGCGAGCTATCGCCAGTGGGCGGCGCCACGACGACCACGTGTTCAAGGCGTGAAGTAGAGTTCAAACCTGGCAGCACTGACAGACGCGGGTAGATTAAGATGGCGTGCGAGGTGAGCGGTGGCGGATTCACATGCCCGGCGGCCGCTGTTTTTTGCGGCGAGTGGCGGCTTGGTTCTCTTCGGAATCGTGCTGGCGCTGCTGGGCACGCTGTTTGGCCTGCCCGAGATGCGCGCGCGGCTGCACGTGAACCTGGGGCAGCAGGGCGACCTCTTCCTCTTGCTCTACTTCGGGGTGCTGGTGGCCTCGGTGTTGGTGGGGCCGCTGATCGATCGGATCGGGAACAAGGCCGTGCTGCTGGTGTCAGCCGTGCTGGTGACCGTGGCGCTCGGCGGGTTTGCTGCGGCGGAATCGTTTGCGGCTGCGGCGGTTTCCGGATTCGTGCTGGGGGTGGGCGGCGGAGCGCTGAACATCGCCGCGAACGTGCTCGTCTCCGACCTCTACGGCGACGAGCGCGGGCCGATGCTCAACCTGTTAGGCCTTTTTTACGGAATCGGGGCGCTGCTGCTGCCGCTGCTGGCGGCCAGCATTTCCGCGCTGCTGACGATTCGGCAGTTGCTGATTTGCGCAGCGATGCTGGCGGCGCTGACCGCGGCGGCGTACGCGCTGTTGCGCTTTCCGCCGGCGCGCGAAGCCCACGGCTTCTCGGCGAGGCAGGTGGCGCAAGTGGCGCGCTACCCGGGAATCCTGCTGCTGGCGTTCCTGTTGTTCTGCCAGTCGGGCAACGAAGCTTCGATCGGCGGCTGGACGTCCACCTACGCCGGGGCACTGGGCGCCGGCGCGCGCCGCGCCACCTGGGTGCTCACCGGCTACTGGGCCGCGATGATGGCGGGGCGGTTGCTGGCCGCACGGCTGCTGCGGCGCCTGGGCAAAGCACAACTCGTGTTCGCGAGCAGCGCGGGGTCCGTGGCCGGGTGCGCGGTGCTGCTGCTGGCGCATTCGGTTGCGGCGCTGGCCGCGGGCGTGGCCCTGCTGGGGCTTTCCTTTGCGGCGGTCTATCCTACGACGCTGGCCATCGCCGGCGACCGCTACCCGCGCTTTTCCGGTACGGTCTTCGGGCTGCTATTCTCGGTCGGGATTGTGGGCGGGATGACTTTTCCATGGGTCATCGGGCACCTAGGGGAATCCTATGGAATGCGGCTGCCCATGGCGCTGCCGCTCGTGAGCGCGACAATGATCTGCGCGCTGGTGACGGTGTTCCGCTCGCGCGAGCGCAACGGTTGACACGACCGCAGAAGGAAGAATCAGGGTCCCCGGGCAAGAGATCCGAGGGCGTGAAGTAGTAGACAAGGAAAGGAGAAACCGATGAAGAGACTCACCTGGTTATCCCTGTGTATGTTGTGTTTGACCTTCTGCGCGCGTCCGGCTGCTGCCCAGACAAAGGAAAGCGCCGGCTTCGCCAAGATGAAGACGCTGGTGGGCGAATGGGAGGGCAAGGCCGAGGATGGAAAAGCCATACAAGTCTCCTACCGGCTGGTCTCCGGCGGGACGGCACTGATGGAGATGATCCATCCCGCAGATGAAGCCGATATGGTGACGGTCTACACCGCCGACGGCGACCGCGTCGCGGTGACGCACTATTGCAGTGCGAACAACCAGCCGCGCATGCAAACCGCGCCCATCAGCAGCAGCCCACAGAAACTCGAGTTTTCCTTCGTGGGCGCAACCAACCTGGCCGGTCCAACCGCAGGCCACATGCACCACCTGGCGGTCAAGTTCGAGAACAACGATCACTTCACGCAAAACTGGACCTGGCGGGACAACGGCAAGGACAAGATCGAGACCTTTCACCTCGTGCGCAAGAAGTCATCCTGAAGCGTCACGAACACAAGACGCGCCTGGCGATGGCTGGCGCTTGGGGTTGGATCGCGACGGTGCTGACAGAATCCTATTCCGGGCGATCTTGATTTTTCCATGAACTCGGTATCGGGTCCGTATCACATTGCCGGGCTGTAGACGATCTTCTCCGTTTGGGCGTCGAGAGCGGCCGCCAGCCGCTGGAGACCCCCGGCGACCACCTCGGTATCGGCCCCAATGCCGATGCGGAAATGTTCGGGCATCTCGAAAAAAGTACCCGGCACAACAGAAGTTTCGTAGGTGTCGCGCAGCCGCGCGCACAAAGACTCGACGGCGCCGCGCCGGAACTGGGGAAACACGATGGTTCCCGCCTCAGGCCAGACGGCGCGGAGGTCGTCGCGGGAGTCGAGGAAGCGCTTGAGCAGCGCGCGGTTCGTCTCGAGCAGCGAACGCGCGTACGCGGCGATTTGGTCGAGATGGTCGAGGGCGAGTACGCTCAGCCGCTCAGCCGGATGCGCCGGCGTCACACCGAACAGATCGTTCAGCCGCCAGATCCGCGCGGCCAGGTCCGGCGCAGCCAGAACCCACCCGCAACGCAAGCCACTCAGCCCGTAAACCTTGGTCAGGCTGCTGGTGACGAGGAAGTGTTCTCCGAGGTGAAAGGCTGAGCGAGGCGCGCGGGCAAAGGCCGCGTCCAGGTAAACTTCATCCACGAGGACGCGGGCGCCGACGCTCCGCGCGATTTCGCCAACCTGCTGCAGAACGCCTTCTTCGGTCAACACGCCGCTGGGATTGTGCAGATTGGTGAGGATGATCAGCCGCGTGCGCGGGGTGATCGCGCGTTCGATCTCGCGCGGCTCAACGCGAAAGTCATCCTCAAAACGCCGCGGGAATCTGCGGATCTGTGCGCCCAGATATTCGGCCACATTCAGAAGCAGCTCGTAGGCAGGGTGCTCGATCAAAACTTCGTCGTCCGGGCCGAGAACGGCAGCCATGGCGAGGTGATTGGCCATCGAGGTGCCCGTCGCTGTGACCAAGCACTCGGGGCTGACGCCGCACCTCGCAGCCAGCCGGCGCTGGAGCGGCTCGTAGCCGTAGTAGCTGGGTCCGGTCAGCTCGAGGTCTTCCAGCCGGACCGGAAGCTTGGCGAGAGGAAAATTGGCCAGTCCGCTCGTGGCCAGATTGAACCGCGCATGCGAGCGCGTCTTGGCCCACTCCATGTATGCCGAATGTATTTCGCGCCGCGGACGATTCATCGCGCGTCCGCCTGGGGCGGCTGGCGATGCCGCCAAATGAAAAAGACCGGGATGCCGGTCAAGACAAGGGCCAAACCAATCGCGGCGTTGATCGGATACTTATAAAGGGTATTGGCTACGATGAGCGCGCACGCGGCCACAAACAGCGCGGTCGTGACCGGATGTCCCGGCACCAGGTACCCCACTGAATGGCCTCCGGAATCCGAGCCCGATGTGCTTTGTCGGGTCCGAATCAGGCCGGCGCGCAGGTCGCGGCGGCGAAATACGAACAGACATGATGCACCGAGGCCGAAAAAAATCCAGTCCACAGAAATCACATAGTTCAGGATCTGCTCGTACCGGCCCGAGAGAGCCATCACGATCGCCAGCGCACCTTGAAGTGCAATGGCCACGACAGGGGCGCGCGTGCGCGGGCTGAGCCAGGCGACGCTGCGGAAAAACAGGCCGTCTTGGGCCATGGCGAAATAGACGCGCGGCGCCGTGAGGATGTTCTGGCTCAGGAAGCCCAGCGTCGAGACGGCGATTCCGAGGGCGATCAGCGTGGCCCCACGCCGGCCCAGGGCCAACCGCATCACTTCCGAAGCCGGAGTGGATGTCCCCGCCAGCGCAGCAGCACCCAACGCGCGCACGCACACGAAATTAACCGCCAGGTAGAGCACAATGACGCCGCATACGCCGATCAGAAGGCCGCGTGGCAGATTTCTCCGCGGCTCGCGCACTTCGCCGGCAATGAAATTCGCCGTTTGCCACCCGCCATACGCAAACAGCACCGGCACCATCGCCGCGCCAATCGCTGTGAACAGATCCAGCGACACCGCGCGATCCAGCATGCTGTGCGGAGCCGGCTCCGGCGGATGCACCAGCAGCCAACCCGAGAGCACCAGCGCGACAATGGCCACGATCTTCGTCACCATCAGGGCGCTTTGCACCGAGCTTCCCGCGCGTACGCCCATACAGTTCACGACGGTGAGCAGGGCGAGCGCCGCCGTGGCGACGACGCGATCCGACCAGGGCGCTCCGGTGAGCTCCACAAAGTAGCGCGCGAAAGTCACCGCCACGGCCGCCATACCGCCGGTCTGCATCACCAGCAGCAGCGCCCAGCCGTTGAGGAAAGCGACCAAGGGATGATAGGCCTCGCGAAGATAGGCGTAATCTCCGCCCACCAGCGGAAGGCGTGCCGCCAGCTCGGCATAAATGAACGCTCCCGCGAGCGCGATGAGCCCGCCGAGAACCCACACGCCCAGAATCAGCGCCGGCGTGTGCACTTGCCGCGCCACAACAGAAGGATTGATGAAAATGCCCGCGCCGATGATCCCACCCATGACGACCATCGTGGCGTGGAAGAGTCCTAACTGCCGCGCCAGCCCGGGCCCGGCGGAATTCTTTCGTGGGGAGGCGCAGTTTTCGATCGAAGACATCCGGGGGTGCGGACCCGGCAGTCCGCGCGCGTACTCTACCACAGCGGTGAAGCCGACTCATCGCGCAGAGGCTGAGGGCACAGAGAGAGGTAACGCAAGTGGAAAGCGTGAGTGCCTATGAAGATTTAGCTCCCCGGGCAAGACTCGAACTTGTAATCCTAACGGTGACCGCGGCCCCGTGGTCATGCCGGCGCTACGCTTGCACCTGGAGGCGTGACATCGCATCGATCACAGGGGGTCACCTCCCAAAACAGGGAGGCGTCTACGGGAATTGGGAATGTGCATCTGAAGTATGGCCCCCTCAGGCGTCGTGGTTATGCTGTTTACTTATTGATTGAACAAGACTTAAGTAGGTTTGAATAGAGCTGACATCGTTGGTCATTGGTTTGCCTTTAGAAAGAAGGGGAACTGAGCTTTCCGGCCTTTCGGGGGAATCCGTCGCACCTAACCACGCCGTTGATTTTTAGACTCAGTCCTTTTGGCAGGGAGGGGCTTCAATGAAATCTACGTACCGGTTTCGTACAGTCCATCTAATCCTGTTTGCCCTGGCGGCGGTTCTCTGCGCCGCAGAGTTCGCTGGCGCCCAATCGACCGCCACGGTGCAAGGTACCGTGTTGGACGCTCAGGGCGGCGTCGTGCCCGACGCTAAGGTTGCGGCGAAGAATCTCGCAACAGGGTTAGAACGCACCACGCAGACGGACAGCTCCGGGATTTTTCTACTGCCCTCGCTGCCGGTGGGCACCTATCGGCTCGAAATCCGTCACCCCGGATTCCAGGCCCTGCTGGTGAATGAGCTTACGCTCGAAGTCGGCACGAAGGTGACGCAGACCTATACGCTCAAACTGGGAGAAGTGACTTCGACGGTCGAGGTTACGAGTGAAGCCCCACTGATCGAGCAATCCACGATGAGCGTGAGCCAGGTGATTAACAGCAAGACCGTGCAGGAAATTCCGCTCAACGGCCGGCACTTCGTGGACCTAGGGCTGCTGATTCCCGGCTCGGTGACGCCGCCGCAGAACGGCTTTCTGACGGCGCCGCTGCGCGGCCAGGGTTCGTTTGCGTTCAACACCGCCGGCAACCGCGAAGACTCCGTCAATTTCATGATCAATGGCATCAACCTGAACGATCAGGTGCAGAACCAGATTACCTTCCAGCCGTCCATCAATACGGTACAAGAATTCAAGGTGGATAACTCCACCTTCAACGCCGAGTACGGGCGAAGTTCCGGAGCCATCGTGAACATTGCCACGCGCTCGGGCGGCAATCGGTTCCACGGAGAGGGCTTCGATTTCGTGCGCAACCATTTCTTTGACGCGCGCAACTTTTTCAATCCGGCCCTCTCCGCGTCGGGCGCGGCCATCGCGCAGAATCCATTCAAGCGCAACCAGTTCGGGGCCGCTCTCGGTGGGCCCATCTGGAAGGACCGCACTTTCTTCTTCTTCAGCTACGAGGGGTTGCGGCAGCGCCAGGGCATCACGATCAACACCACCGTACTGAGTGATCCGGAACGCGCCGCCGCAACTGCCGCCGGCAATCCCACCGTGCTGAAGCTGCTCCCGCTGATCCCTCCGACGAACTCTGGCACGAACACGTTTCTGGGCTCCGCAGTCGCCCCCGTCAATATCGACCAGTGGACACTGGACCTGAGCCACAACTTCAGCGCCAACGACCGCCTGCACGGCTACTACGTTTTCCAGCGAGACCTCCGGCAAGAGCCGATCTTGCAGGGCAACAACCTTCCGGGCTTCGGCGATACCCGCCAGTCGCACCGGCAGGTCTTTACTCTGAATGAAATCCACACGTTCTCGCCGACGGTGGTCAACGAGGCGCGGTTGGGCTTCAACCGCATCCACATCACCTTTGTAAACAACTTGGCGCTGAATCCGTCCGATTTTGGCATCGGCAACGGCGTTACGACGCCGATTGGCCTTCCGCAGATCCTGATTTCGTCAATAAACCTGAACTTCGGTGGCTCGACCAACGGCTTCCCCCAGGGCCGCGGAGACACCACCGGAGTCTTTTCCGACACGGTGAGCTGGCTGAAGGGGCGGCACTCGCTGAAGTTCGGCGGCGAGGTGCGCCGGTTCTACAACAACAATTTCCAGCAATTTGTGGGTTTCTTCCGGTTCGCGGACGTCGCCAACTTCAACAAAGGAACCGCAAACCAATTCCAGTTCACGCAGGGCAAGGCCGCCAACAAGATCGTTCAGGGTGCCTTGGGCTTTTTCGTTATGGATAGCTTCAAGTGGCGCTCTAACTTCACTTGGGAACTCGGTTTGCGCTACGACTGGAACAAGACTCCCACCGAAGCTGCTGACGGGTTCGTCATTTTTAACCCGGCCACGGCCTCTCTGGTGCAGACGGGTTCGCCCTTTCACCAGAACAGCAAGAACTTCCAACCGCGCATCGGATTCGCCTGGGATCCCTTCAAGGATGGGAAGACTTCCGTCCGTGCCGCCTACGCGATCCAAGTGGACCAGCCCATCACGGGGATTGTCCTGGGCCTGGCGACGAATCCGCCGTTCGCAACTCCGTTGAACATCTCCTCCGGCACGATCACCTTCGCCAACCCCATCCCCCCGGGGCTTAAACCTATAGCTCCGTCGACGATCGATCCTAACTACAATAACGCTTACATCCAGTCCTATAACCTGAATGTGCAGCGCGAGGTCACCTCGAAACTGGGCTTGATGGCGGGCTATTTCGGGTCGAAGGGGACGCACCTGAACATCGTGAAGAATCTCAATCAGGGCGCGCCCGGCGCTCGACCATTTCCCACTGTGTCCGGCACCAGCGCCATTGCCGCGAATTCGCCCCTGAACAATATCGCCATGCAGGCGACCGATGGCAACTCGAGCTACAACGCCTTGTGGATCGCGGCGAATCTGCACCCGGTCCATGGCTTGCAGTTCAACGCGTCCTACACGCTGTCGAAGTCCATTGACAATAACTCGCTCAACAGCGAGGGCCTCACTGCGGGTAACTACAAATTGCAGGACAGCAACAACATCCGAAACGATCGCGGGCTTTCCGATTTCGACGCGCGTCACCGGTTCGTCATCAACTGGATCTACGCACTGCCGTTCAAGGGCAACCGCCTAGTGGAGGGTTGGCAGCTTTCCTCGATCACCCAGTGGCAGACGGGCAATCCGCTGAACATCGTTACCGGTAACACAGGTCTGACTGGCGTGGGCAGTTTGCGGCCCGATGTGACGGGCCCGCTCGATCAGCCGCACGACCCGCTGCACTGGATCAACAGCACGGGTCTAAGCTCTCCATCGACCGGGGGTGTGCTCCATTTTGGCAACCTGGGAAGGAATGCAATCACGGGTCCCGGGTTCTCCAATACCGACTTTTCGGTGACAAAGAACACCCGAATTACGGAGAGCGTCCGGATTCAGTTCCGCGCGGAGCTGTTTGACGTGTTCAACCATCCGAATTTCGGCAACCCCGTCCTCACTCTTGGAAGCGCGGTCTTCGGGCAGATTAGGAGCACGCGTTTCCCTGGCGGCGATTTCGGCAGTTCACGCCAGGCGCAGTTTGCGTTGAAGTTGCTCTTCTAGCACGATGGAATTGCCGTGCCGTCCTCCCAGTGACGGCCGACGGTTCCCCTCCTCGGACCGGGGTGCCGCGCCGGCGCCTTCGTCTAACTCTTTCGTCTCTCTCCGCGCATACCCCTGATCCCTCCTCCTTTGAGGAGACCGGCCTTGCCCTGCTGGCCCTGGCACGCGGAGGCTGCCCTTTCACGCGATTCCCAACACTTGGTTGAGGAATCCCACCACATACTTCCACGCAAGGTAATAGACCACAACGCTGGCGAGGAACCAGGGCACGATCAGGAAGTACGGGACGCTGATAGCGTGAAACCAGGTGACGCCGTGGGTGCCGACCGTCAGGAATCCGCCAAACACGGCGGCGACTGCTCCCATCACCACCATGAGCACCGGCAAGAGCGCGCCGTGGAAACCGATGGGCAAATGGCGGCGCGGCCGGGACCACACGTAGACCATGTTCCAGATGCCGAACGCATTGGGCACCAGCGCCATCGGGAAAATGATGACGCGCTCAATGGGAATGGGGACGTGGCCCACCAGCCGTGTCACGATGAATACGGTCAGCGCGACCAGCAGACCCAGGCTGGGCACGACAAGGCCTGCCATGTAGGCACGAAGATAAGGGTGCGTGTTCATACTGTCCTCCCATTACAGGTGATAGAGCAGCACTGGAATCGCTCCCGGGAAAAATACCAGCCACCCGGCCACTGCCGCGAGCAGAGCCCAGTCAAACCACGGTACTGCGGTGGGGCGCGCTTCGAGGCGCTCTAGCATCGCGGGCCAGAGGTCGCGTCGCAGTTCCGCACCAACTCGGGTGCTGTTCGGTTTCAGTGAGTTCTTAAGCAGCTGCTCGATTCTCTTCTGTGCAGATTCATTCATGGCTCGATTCCTTGTTGCTTCAATTCTTTTCGTAGCACGCGGAGGGCTCGGAAGACGCGCAACTTAACGGCGGCAGTGGAAATGTCCAGCGCCCCGGCGATTTCCTTGTATGGTTGCTCTTCGATTAGCGCCAGTGTGGCCACGACCAGCAGCTTAGGCGAAAGCCGGCGGAACGCATGCGCCGTTTTCCGGCGAAGCTCCTCAGAGAGGATGGGATCTGGCAGCTGCGGCGAGGGCAGATCGTCCGGGAGGTCAGTGTCAGGCCGCGCAGCCTTCAGGTGATCGAGCGCAGCGTTGGTGGCGATGCGTCTCGCCCACGGCCCAAAGCTGCGTCTGGGGTCGAAGCGAGCGTGCGCGCGATAGATGCGCCAGAAGGTTTCGACGGTGAGGTCCTCGGCGGCGGCCGGATCACGGACGATGCGAACGATCCAACCGTAGACTTCGCTCTGATGCCCGCGGAACACCGCTTCGAAGGCGCTGAGGTCGCCGTGACAGAACCGCCGTAACACGTCGGATGGCTCTTCCGGGACTGGCATCTGCTCCCCTTCTATATGGGAATACTGCGCGGAGGAGACAAAGGTTACAAGGATTTGATACCGACCAGCCTAAAATGGTCCGAAGATGGGCCCGCTCGTACCGAGTACTGTGCAAGAAGAGCGCCGATGAGGTGGTCCGCCTTATCGCCTTGGTGGTTTTTGCCCGAGTGACGGCGTACTCAGAAGTTATTCTGCCAGTTGGGCGCGCTCGCTCGGCACTTGGCTGCAGTTCTGCGACGCGGTTCAGAGGTCCACTTGTGGGAAGTCTGGAATTCGCCGGGCTCCCGGCGAACAGATCCTCCGTAACGCCGCTGTGTTTCCAGATTTTCGCGAAACCAGATTCTCAGTCCTTCGGTCACAGGCCGAAGGCTCCACGGCATGAAATAACTGCTTCAAACCATTCGGCAGAAAACCGAATGCTCTGCGGTCTTTCAACTTATTGAGAAAATTGGATTTGGCTCCCCGGGCAAGACTCGAACTTGCAACCCTTCGGTTAACAGCCGAATGCTCTACCATTGAGCTACCGGGGAGCGGAGCACGTCAGAAGGAAAACCATCGGTGGCTCAGACGATTCAAGTCTAGCGAAGGCACCGGGGAGTGTCAACGGAGGCGGGGGATAGTATCCTTCGGGAGAAATTCGGCTACACCCCTCCGCCCCGTTTCGACCCCGCTACCACGCCGCGCATTTCCACCTTGCGTTAATTTTAGTGGACAGTCCTGCGCGCTACCGCACGCTGCGCACAACACCCGCACTAGGCGCCTAGGTTGAGTTCCACATCAGGGGGCACGGGTGTAGCCGAAGGGGCTTGCCTTCCCAGGAGTGGTTCAGGTGGCAAGCCGCAAGAGGTTGCACGCTGAGGGCCTTCCCGGTAAACGGGGATCAGCCGCGCGCGTCCTGCGCGTCAGCTGCGGCCCGTCGTTCAGCCTCAAAAATCTCTTTCAAGAGTTCGCCGATGTGGAGGTCGCGTTCCTTGCGATTCGCCAAGTCAGAAGCTGCCCTTTCAACGGCGAGAGCATAATTCTTCGCGGATTGGGTGATATCCGGTGCTTCCGGATCCCCTACGAACCGATCGACCATTTGCCCAAACGCAACTAGCCTCTCTTGGGTGGCCTTTCGGCCCTCCCGCGAAAGGGGGAAAAGCTGGCTGTGTCGTGCGAGGAAGAGGAACAAGCTGTAGAAATCAGACTTCTTTCGCCAGCGGGTTCTCCCCAGGTCTGGTAGTATGGCGAGCATCTCAGCCAACGTGGTTGGCACAACACTCTCAACATCGGCCCGTCTGGGAAATTCCCTCTCGTACGATCTATACCAGTCGTCGAGGGTGTCTTTTTTGTTCTGCAACCCGTGCACCAAAGCGATCACGAGCTCACTGACAAACTCAACATCGATCATGCGCCGGATGTCATTGGCGGTAAAAACGCCGCAGAGGCTCCATCTTTCGTCGCTGGCGAGGGCCTCAACACAGGTAATAAACTCTCCCCAATAAGTGGCATGGCGGAGTTCCTGGGCATTCAGCGCAACGACATTCCTGTTGAGCCTTTGGAACATCCCCCGGAGATCGGCATCAGGCATTTCCGGAAGAACTCGTACGACGAAGTTATAATTGAACACCTGTCTCTTGTGTTCATCTCCGAGATCAGCGAAAGACATGTCCGCGAAGTCGGGTGAGTCGTCTGGGTCGAGAGCAAGTCGACCTTCAAGGAATTCCAAACAGGCACGGAGACGCTGCTGACCGTCCACTACAACGTATCGATCATGTCCCTCAGCGTCGGTGTACTCTTGCATGTAGAGTTCTGGAATAGGGAACCCGCGAAGAATGGTGTCGATCAGATAGCTCTTTTGCTTCGGACTCCAGACGGGGTTCCTCTGAAACGGCGCTCTCAGCTCCAGTTCGCCAGCTTGGTGGCGTTTGGCAAACCACGCCACGCTGTGAGTCGTTGAGTTAAGGAAACGCTGCATTGTACCCCCCTTCCGGATCAAGCAGTGCCGTGCGGAGCCTCTTTAGGCCGATGAGTTGGTACGTCCTTAGAGCACGGAAGTCCTTGTACACCCTGAAATTAATAACTCTTCCAATTGTCGGCTCTACGGCGGCAAGGCCTGCCCGAGCTGCCAGCCACACCCGTGAAAACGGCAAGACGGAGAGGATTCTGTCTGTTGCAATACAACCCCAATAGACATATCGCTTCTGATGTTCGATGACTGCTACCCGCTGAGCTGGTGTGAGAGGGTCCAGAGCAAGGTCGACGGTCCGCAGGTGATGCCAGGCTTCTGAGAAGAAGTAATCGGATACGATCGCCACATCCACATCGGACGTCTCATCGAAAGTTTTCAACGGTTTTATTGGACTTAGGCTTAATCCCACTGCCGCGCTGCCGATCACCACTATTTCGCAGGGGTCCACATTGATGGCGGTGCTAAGCTGATAACGCCACGACCGATAGATCTCCCAATGGGAGTCAAACACGAAGGGTACCTGCTCAAAGAGGAGCTCATTCACTAGTTCCTCGAGATCACGTCCGAGTATCGCTCTGGCGATCTCAGTCATATCGTGCTCTTTGTGGAGACCTAACTCTTGTGTGGCCGACCTGCCTAACTCCGCGACGGCTGGCGATTAGGGGAGTTCCAATACTGTCATATAATAAGTTGTTGATAACGCCAGGACCGAACTACCGCCAGAAGTGCCAATATTCTCAAAACATACACCACATCTCAAGCGCCGTATTCTGGCCCCTGCCCTTATCCCAAACCGCATGTGCCTCCGCGTATCCAGATTTCCATCTCCGTCGAGATGAAACTCTCGAAAAGAATGCGCGCGCGATGACCAAACGCGAAATCTTGGACTTCTTTGCTCAAACCGGTGGATTCCTCACCCCCGATCAGTTGCGCGTGCGGCTCCATTGGCGGCTTGATCGCCGTTCCACCTACTCCTACCTTCAGCACTTGGCCCCCAAGGCCTTCTTGAGCGCAGTCAATGGGGCAGGCTCGCGTATCGGCTGACGAGCAGAGGACAACGAATCTTTCGGTCACAAACCCCTAGGCCGGGTGGCACACCCTCCTATTCGGATCAGGTTTTTGGGTGCCCCTCGAAATCGTCCTCCGCGATGAACTACCGGACTGATATCATGCGCCGGCGCTGGTTCAAGAAGCAAAGGAAGATTCCCAGACGTGCTGGAGAGGCTGAGCCACCCGCCAGAACGAAATAGAAACCTAAGCCGAGCCTCCTAGCCCCTCACCGGGGCAAGAATCTATCCTGTTTCCCGGCTTTCTCAACAGCCTCTCCTGTTTTTGGTGCACGCATGCGCGGCGGCGCTCCTCCTGCACCAAGCTGCCGGGTGCGGTTCGGCGCGCCATATTGGGGATCGCGAAAAAGCGAGACCGATGGCTTAAGAACGGTGCTGCTTACCCGCCGTGGCGAGGCTGCGTTTCACGCAGGACAATGCCGAAACCCTTTCCGGCGAAGGTGACGCCCTCTTCGACTCGGCCGGTCACTTTGACGTGTGCGCCCTGGACGGGCACGCCGAATCCCGCGCTCAGGACCCAGATGCTGCCGCTGCCGTCCTCCAACTCAAAGGCACCTTCGCCGAGCGCGCCAAAGGAGTTGATTACGCGGCCGGAAATGGTCACTTCTTTCCCGGCGTAACGACCGGGGTCACGATTGATGTCGCCGATCTTGGCCGTCTCGCAACCCGCCACGAAGATCAGCAGTAGCGCGAGCGAGGTAAGCAGCGCGGCAGTGCTTGTGTTTCGATTCATGTGTTCCTCCGAAGCCTTCGGGTCGGAAATTGTGCCGCCGGTTAGATGCGCTAACCTTGGGCGGTGGCGTCTTTCTCAAGTGTGGCGAGCTGGGGTGCCCCAGGACTAAGGCTGCCGGGCATCGGTGTCGCCTAAAATAATGATTCTCAATTTCCGTGGCACACACGTGTAGCTCAGAACAATTCACCTGTCAATATCGCTCCCCGTCCTCGATTCTTTGTACGGGGCGACTAGGTTCGGTGGCAGTTCTGGTGGCACTTTGTTTTGGGATTTGGCGGGTGGCACACCCTCCTATTCGGATCAGGTTATCGGGGTGCCCCTCGAAATCATACTCTTCGATGAACTACCGGAGTGAGGGCATGCGCCGGTGCTGGTTCAAGAAGCAAAGGAAGAATCCCGGACGTATTGGAGAGGCTGAGCTACCCGCCGAAGAACGAAGATGCGGAGATGGGGGAGGACGGTGAGGAAGTAAAAGAGGAAGAGGAATTAGAGGATGCTGAGGAGGGAGAGGCGGCTGGGGAAGCAAACGTAGCCGGGGGACAAAAAATGCAGAGAGCGTGAAACAAGGAGAATGGTGAGAGGCGGAGGGAAACGCGGGCTACTGACCTCGGCCGGGAATTTTAAAGCCAGGAGGCAGTTCGAGTTTCTGGGGCGTGCCCTTGATGCGATCAAGCACGCCGGTCATGGTGCGCTTGACG
>JBGPZW010000195.1:0-5304 GCA_041493955.1 Terriglobia bacterium | reverse complement strand
CGTAGGTGATGTATTTCTCGGCCACTATGGCCTCGGCAGTAATGCCCAGGCCGCGCTCCAGCACCAGCCGGTGCAGGAGCACCACATCGAGCTGCCGCTGCAACGCCGGGACGTGTGCAAGAAGTGCGTCCAGATCCGCGCCGGGCTTCAAGGCGAATAGGTAGAACGCTCCTCCGCCTGCGTAGAGGCCGATGGCGCGCCGCGCGGGCCCCTGGCCCTCGAGTTCCTTGCGAAACTCGGCGTACCCCACCGCGCGCGCGGCGTCACCGGCAAAGGAAAAGCAGCTCTCGTCGAAATAGTCAGCGAGGTGCCTGCGAAGCCGCTCCAGGTTGAAATCGCGAACGCCGCCCACGACGCGGTGCGTCGGTAGAATCGTCAAGCCCTCAGCACGCGTGTTGAGAAAAGTCATCATCACCTTCTCGTGCGGGGCATCGAGATCCGTGGAGCCCAGTGCGGAGCGGCACTCGTCACGGTAGGCCAGTGCGGTCTCGTAGCGGTGGTGCCCGTCGGCGATGACGAGTTTCTTGTCCGTCATGTTCGCGCGGAAGAGCTCGATGGTCCGTGAATCGGTGATGGGCCACAGCCGGTGCACCACGCCGTATTCATCGCGCACCGCCACAGGCGACTGCACGCGGGAGACCTCTTCGAGGAGCGCATCGAGCCGTCGCTCGGGGTCTATGTAAAGCATGAAGAGTTGTCCTGTATGTGCACGGGTGTGCCGGAGTAAGTCAAGACGATCGGCTTTTGGGCCCGAGAGCGTTTGCTCGTGCCGGAAGACCACTCCTGCGGCGTAATTTTCCACGCGACCCAGGGCGATGAAGCCCTTGCGCACCTTCCACTCGCGCGTGCCGGGCATCTGATAGTCCTGGAAATAGGCGTACACTGCCGGCGCGGGCTCGCGCACCAGCACGCCCGCCGCAATCCACTCCTGCAGGGCTTGCGCGGCGCGCGTGTACACGTTGTTCCCGGCAGCGTCACCGGGCCTGCTCTTGCCTTTCTCAACCGTGATGACGTTGTGCGGGTCGAGCGCGTAGTAGCGCTCTTGCATCACCGGGCTGATCTTGTCGTACGGCTGCGTCAGCACCTTTCCCAGGTTCACGCGTGCGGCGTCATAACGGTAAGCGCGGAACGGGAATATCTCTGCCATCAGCTCCTCACGTGGTGGATCGCCAGCGAAGCGGAGCGCATCATTCTAACAGCGGGCCCGCGCCGCTGCGACACAATCCGGCGAATTGCACTAGAATGGGATGTTTGCTTGGCGGCGCGGGAAGTCCATGAACAGGACCCTGAAAAAAATTGTCGGCGTGCGCGCGCTCATCTTTGATCTGGACGGCACGCTGATCGACTCCAAGCTGGACCTGGCCCTCGCGGTGAACGCGGCGCTCAAAGAAATGGGCCGTCCGCCGCTGTCCCACGAGCAGATCTTTGGCTATGTCGGCCAGGGCGCGCCGATGCTCATCCAGCGCTCGCTGGGGGAAGGCGTCGGCGAAGGAGATTGCCGCCACGCGCTCGAATTCTTTCTGGCCTATTACGGCGAGCACATGCTCGACAACACGGTGACCTATCCCGGCGTGCGCGAAGGCCTGGCGCACCTGGCCCGGTTTCCGATGGCCGTGCTGACCAACAAGCCCGTGCGCTTCAGCCACCGGCTCATCGAGGGCTTGGGACTGGCCCCGTATTTCCAGTTCATCTACGGCGGCAACAGTTTTGAAACGAAGAAGCCGGATCCGAAGGGCACCGAAGTCTTGCTTCGCGATTTCGGAGCGGCGCCGCGGGAAGCGATGATTGTGGGCGACTCGGAGATTGATGTGCTGACTGCCCGCAACGCGGGCACTTGGGCCTGCGGTGTGACCTACGGCCTGGGCAGCGCGCGTTTGGCCGAATATCCTCCGGACGTCCTCGTGGACAGCCTCACCGAGTTGCCAGGCCACCTTGATGACCACTTCGAGGGCCGCGAGCCCCGGTAGCAGTGGGACCCGCGCTCAACACGGCGCACAGGCCGCCGTGGGATCCGCTCCGTTCTAGGAAGAAACGACCGGCGTCGGCACCGGAGATCTCTTCGAGGGCGTTGTGCGATACCACTCCCAGGTGCGCCGCAGTCCTTCCTCGAAACCCACGCGCGGGTTGTAGCCCAGAATTTTGCGAGCCTGGGAGATGTCGGCCTGCGAGTCGCGAATGTCGCCCTCGCGTGGTGCCTCGTACTTGGCCTTCACGCGGCTGCCCGAGAACTCTTCCAGCAATTTCAGCGTGTGATTCAGCGTGAAGCGGCCGCCGGTGCCGATGTTGAGGACCTTTCCGGAAGCATTGGGCGCCTCGCAGGCGAGCAGGTTGGCCTCCACCACGTTGTCAATGTAGTTGAAGTCGCGTGACTGCTCGCCGTCGCCGTACACCACCGGCGGCTCGCCCTGCAGCAGCGCCAGGCAGAAGCGCGAGAGCACGCCGGAGTAAGGCGAGCCGGGATCCTGCCGCGGCCCGAAGACGTTGAAGTACCGCAGCGAGACATTCTCCAAGCCATATACTCGGCCGAAGACCTGCAGATAGATTTCGCCAGCCAGTTTGGAAACGCCGTACGGCGAAATGGGAGCCGCGGGCATGGTTTCGACCTTGGGCAGTGTGGGTGTTTCGCCGTAGGCTGAGGAGGAGGCGGAAAAGACCACCCGGCGAACCTTGGCGTCGCGCGCCGCAACCAGCACATTCAGTGTGCCGTCCACGTTGACGCGGTTGGTTTCGAGGGGGTCCTTGATCGAGCGCGGCACCGATGCCCGCGCGGCCAGGTGCAGGACGTAGTCCGCGCCACGGCAAGCCTTGCGCACGGTGTCGAGGTCCGTGATGCTGCCGCGGATGAACTCGATCTTGCCGACCACACCAGAGAGATTGGACTCCTTACCGTTTGAGAGGTCATCCAGCACGATGACGCTGTGGCCGTGCTTTACCAGTTCGTCCACGGTATTCGAGCCGATGAAGCCAGCTCCGCCCGTCACCAGGTAGCGCATCTTGGGGGTCCTCCTTGGCGTGGGGCATGGGCGCCGGCCACGCTCCTCGCCGCGGCGCAGGCCAGCCGGGAATCGAGATCTTGCTGTCACTGCGAGGCGAGCGGCCAACAGGGCATGGCGCGCACCCCGCTTTTTGGGTACGCTTAACTATAGCGTGCCCTCCGCGCGCCGTACAAGGTTTCGCTGCGGGTTTGCCCGAAGGGGCAACGCCGCCGGGGCTTCGCGCCTCCAACGGGGAACAATGCACCTCTCTCGCCACGCGCGCCTGTTTCCTTTCGCGGCGGGATTTCTTTGCCTGTGGGCTGCGCTCTTCGCGGCATCGGGTGCGGTGGCGCCCCAGTCCCAGAAGAAGCACGCTTCCCGGCCCAAAACATCGCCTCCAGCCAAGCTGATAGAAGCCGCGGTGCCCTTCCTCCCGGGAGAAAAGCTCGACTACCGCGTCCTGTGGACGAAATTTGCCGTCAATGCGGCGTCGGTGCGGCTGGCCGTGCTCGATCGCCGGCCCTTTTATGGCCAACAGGCCTGGCATTTTCAGGCCCTGGCCCGCACCGTGGACACGATGCGGCTGCTCTTCCCCCTCGATGACCAGTTTGATTCCTACACGGAAACGGTCGGCCTGACCAGCCTGCAATTCGAGATGTACTTGCGCGAGCAGGGCAAGCAGCAGGACTCCGTCCTCCGGATGACCACGAATGGTGACCCGGCTCCGGGCACGGGCGCTGCGGTCCGCGTGCTTCCCGGCACGCGAGATGCCCTCGGATTCCTGCAATACCTCCGCGCGGTGGACTGGCAACGCAATAAAGAAGTCCACTGCCCAGTCTTTGAAGGCCGGAAACTCTACGAGGTCAAGGCCCGCCTGACGCTCGAACGCGGTGACGTCACTGTTCCCGCGGGCAAGTTCACCGCCTCGCGAATCGCGCTCCGCATATATGAGCACGGCCGCGAAGTGCCGCAGACCAGTTTCGAAGTCTGGCTGGCGCAGGACGCGACGCATACGCCTGTTCTATTGGAGGTCGAAGTGCCTTTCGGTAACGGCCGGGTGGAACTGACGCGCGTACAGCAACTGCCTTAGGTAAATCAGTTAAGGTGGTCTTCCGGAGCGGGCGGCGTCCAATCTTTCGGCGGGAAGTCGATGTGCCAGAAGCGCGGTGCGGGCTGCAAGAACTGCACCCCCACCTGGATTTTTCCGGACTTCAAGTGCCCGAGATAGACGACCTTGCAGGGCCGCTCCTCTTGGGATCTCGCGTTCTTCAGCACCAGTTCCTGCCCGGCGGCCACCTTTCGGGACAACGCGATCAGCGCGCCGTGAGCATTCACCACCAGCGTCTCGGTCTCTTCCACGAAGACGCGCGCGTCCTCTGCTTCTCCTTGGACGAAGACCGGCATTTGCAGGAGCAGGCGCTGGCTGCGGCGGTGCTTGGCCCCGACTCTTCTTGGGCGGATGCCTGGGCCATGCGACCTACCCTAGGTGAGCTGACGGGATGTGACAAGTAAAGGGGCAGAGAATACTGTCAATGAGTAACCCGAAGCGCCTGCAGCCGGTCGGCAGCCCGTGCCGCGCGGCTCAGGAAGTGGGCTTGCTCCGATGGAGCTGCTCGATGATCGAGCAGACAATGTGGCCGATCGTGATGTGAGCTTCCTGAATGCGTTGCGGGTCGCGCGAGGGCACGTTGATCAGCACATCCACCTTGCCGGCGAGTTCACCGCCGGTCTCTCCGGTCAGCGCCACCCGGAGGGCGCCGCGCTTCGCGCCTGCCTCGACGCCGCGGACCACGTTGGGGCTCGAACCGCTGGTGGAGAGCGCCACCAGGACGTCTCCCGGCGAGACCAGCGATTCGATTTGCCGGGCGAACACCTGCTCAAAGCCGTAGTCGTTGCTCGCCGCGGTCAACACGGAGGGGTTCGTCGTGAGCGCCAGTGCGGGCAGGCCCGGCCGGTCGGCGCGTAACCTCACCACCAGCTCCGCGGCCAGGTGCTGTGCGTCCGCCGCGCTGCCTCCGTTGCCGAAGAAGACCAGTTTCTTGCCCGCTGCCAATGCCGCGGCGGACTTCCTGGCGAACTCCTCAATGCGGCCGAGCAGCTCGTCGGAGAGGCTTTGCTTTACCCGGCAGCTCTCTTGGATTTGCGCGCAGATTTCCTCACGGTAGGTACTCATGTCTGGCTCAGCAGTGGACGATTTTGTTGCGGTGGCGGGTGATGCGGCGGGTGGCGTTGCGGGTATCCACGACCAACTGCGCGGCCTCCACGATCCCCGGGTAGTCGTAGCTGGAGTGGTCGGTGGCGATGACCACGCAGTCGTAGGAGGCCAGCG
>JBGPZW010000167.1:0-7178 GCA_041493955.1 Terriglobia bacterium | reverse complement strand
GTGCGCGCCGCCGTGCCGCGGCCGCGCCTACCGGAAATCAACCGCAGGCGCGGGCGCATCGGCGTGGAATACAGCGCGATCGCGGGCCGCTCCGGTTCTCCGATGCGCGGTTCCCAGGTGGGTCTGGTTCTGCGAATGGATATGACGCGCATCGGCGGGAGCTACTGGAACTTCAGCGGCTACTGGCGGGGCCGGCTGGACTCGCGGTCGAGCGGGCTGCAGACCGCCACAATCAACGACCTAATCAACCGCACCTACCATCTGAGCCTCACCTACAGCAATCCGAACTCGCCGTGGGTGGCCGGGTTCGGTCGCCTCTATATTCCCTGGGCCAGCAGCCTGAGCACCATCGACGGCGGTTATGTCGGACGGCGAGTCGGGACGGGAGTGACGCTGGGCGCGTTTGCGGGCACAACGCCGGATCCCACTTCGTGGAACTACAACCCGAATCGCCGCCTGGCTGGCGCGTTGGTCAATTTCGAGGGCGGCAGCTTCGAGACGTTCCGCTTTATCAGCACGGCGGGAATGGCGCTAAGCAGCCTGGGGTGGAAGGCAGAGAGGAAGTTTGCCTTCTTCGAGAACGGGTTCTTCTACAAACGCTACCTCTCCTTGTTCCACACGCTCGAAGCGGACGGGCCGACCTCCGTCAGCCTCGGCGGCCAGCCCGGTCAGAGCGCCGCCGCCGGCATCACCCGCAGCTACCTCACGCTGCGCGTTCAGCCAGTATCGCGATTGTCGCTCGACTTGAGTCACAACTACTTCCGCGACCTCCCGACCTTTGATCCGCGCCTGGTCAGCACCGGGCTACTGGACCGGCTGCTGTTCCAAGGCTTCAGCGGCGGCGCGCGCCTGGACCTCCCGATGAAAATCAGCGTGTACAGCAGCCTCGGCCGGAGCTCGCGCACCGGCGACACGAAACCCTCCTTGAACCAGTTGTACGGCGTCACGCTGGGCGAAATCTGGCACACGGGAATCCGTTCCGACGTGCGTTACTCGAAGTTCGACAGTTCCTTCGGCCGCGGGGACTACCGCGCCCTGTCTTTCTCGCGAAACTTTGGCGAGGGCCTGCGCTGGGAGGTGCAAACCGGCCTGCAACATTTTGCTTCGCCACTCACGCGGCAGACCCGCGGCCACTTTATCAACACGACACTCGACTGGTTTCTGGGCCCGCATTATTTCCTGGAGGGCGGCTTTACCTGGCAGCGCGGTGACCAGCAGAACTACGACCAATGGTTCGTAGTCCTCGGCCGCCGATTCTGAGTCCGGAGAACGAATCATGAAGCACTCGGCAGAAATCTCTCGGCGTTTCACACGCGGCTGGCCGTTGGCCGTGGCGGCTGTGGCCTTTCTGCTTCTGGGAAGTCCAGGCTTCGCCGCCGACACCGAACCGATTCAGAGTGTGCTGCAACGGACAGGCAAGCGGCTCGAGGAGTTCGTGGAGCACATCGCCTGGGTGCGCTGCATGGAGTCGGTCACCCAGTCGAAGCTCGGGAAGAATGGCAAGGTGGACTACAACCTAGAATCGCTCTTTGATTCCCTCGTGCTGTTGCGGCTGAGCGGAGACGAGTTGACGGTGGATGAATCGCGTCAGCTCGAGCGCCAAACGGGCAATTCCAAGAAACTGCCCTTGATGGCGACAAATGGCTTTTCCACCCTGGCTCTGGTGTTTCATCCCTACTACCAGGCGAGCTTCGAATTCACGCCGCTCGAAGACGAAAAACTGGATGGCAAGCGGCTCGTGCGGGTGCAGTTCCAGCACGTGCCGGGGACACGTTCACCGACCGCCCTGCAATTGCGCGGGCACGAATATCCTCTCGATCTTACTGGAATCGCCTGGATCGATCCGGTGACCGGAGCCATCGCGAAAATCACCGCCGGCCTGCAATCCGGCATGGAGGATCTGGGAGTGAAAGCCATGCACAGCGAAGTTCGCTACGCTCCGGTCGCGTTCGCCGGCCTCACTGAGTCGTTCTGGTTGCCCGTCGCCGCGACTGTGGACGTCGAGTCGCTCCACCAGCACTGGCGCAACACCCATCGCTTCGCCGACTACCGGAGGTACTCGGTGACCATGCAAATCGAGTTTCCGAAACAACCATGAGTGTGCACGCCACAGTCCGCGCGATTCCTGCTCCCACTGTCGATCCCGCGCGGCCGCACCGCCGGCGCCTGCTCGTCTGCTGGGCGCTGGCCATGGCCCTGGTGCTCGCGCTCGCCGCCTATGGATTCGACTACTACCACCTGGACGCGGCCCATCGGCCGCTCTCTGCCAAACATCAGGCCCTGAAGCCGAGCGGGAGAATTGGCGTCCGGCTGGGGATGCTGGGCGCGCTGCTTTTCCTGGTGATCTATGTTTACCCGATCCGCATGCGCTGGGGCTGGCTCGGCAGACAAGGTAATTCGCGTCACTGGCTGGATTTTCACGTCGTGCTCGGAGTCACAGCTCCTTTCATCATCGCCTTCCACTCGGCGTTCAAGTTCCGCGGCATCGCCGGCGTGGCGTTCTGGATCATGGTTGCTGTGGCGCTGAGCGGCGGGGTGGGGCGCTACCTCTACGCGCAGATCCCGCCTAGCCTGAGCGCGGCGGAGATATCCATGAAAGAGATGCAGGACAGGGAAGCGACCCTCCACAAAGAGCTCGCCGAACAAAAGTCGACCTTTGGCTTTTGCGTAGAAGCCCTTTACCACCTCCCGACCCCCGAGTACGTTGGCCATGCGCCGATGCTCGTGGCTCTCCTTTCCATGTTTTTGATCGACTTTAGACGCCCCTTTCAGACTTCTCTGCTGCGCCTACGAGAGGCAGGATTTGGCCCCTGGGTGTTCTCTTTCGGGGGCTTGCTCCCGACGCATGACCGGAAGCTAGAGCGAGCGATTGTTGTGGCACAAAAGCAGGCGGCGCTCTCCAAGCACATTCTATTCCTTACCCGCACCCAGCAGGTGTTTCAACTCTGGCATGTCGTGCACCGGCCATTTAGCTATGCCTTCGCAATCCTCGCTCTACTTCACATCGGTCTGGCTCTGGTCATGGGTTATGGACTCTAGGATGACGACTGGATGGAGAGGCTTTTCACATTTCTGATCGCCGGGGGAGCAATATACTTTTTTGTTCGCCCCTACATGAAGCAGCTCACCGCTGGCGGCAACGCCGTGGGAGAATTCCGGAAGAAGACGGGCGTGGAGATCGTTGTGAAATCGCTTTGGATGGGCCTGGAAAGGACCTTCTCATGAAACTTGCCGCCCGAGCCGCGGGACTTTCCATCGCGCTTCTCTTTGCGAGCGCCTGCAAGGAGCAGCAGAGCGACAAAGACGCCATTCGTGCTGGGATCACGCAGCACCTCGCAGGTGTGGGCACGCTTAACATGAGCGCGATGGACATGGACATCAGGATCGTCTCAATCAACGGGAATGAGGCTCACGCTGAGGTGGAATTCCGGCCGAAGACCGGTGCCCCGCCGGGTGCGGGCATGCAGGTTGGCTACAATCTGGAGAAGCGTGACAGTGCGTGGGTTGTTCTCAAATCGCAGCCTGCAGGCGGAGTAATAGAGCATCCCGAGCTGGGGCAAGACCCCCACCAGAATCAAAATGTGCACTCTGGTGCCCTTCCGAACATCAGAGACATGTTCAATCCTGCCGGCACATCTGCTCCGGGCGCTCTGCCACCTGGCCATCCACCGGTTAAGCCGCAAACGAGTAAGCAGGATCAAACTCCGCCGCAGGAATCGCGCTAATCTTATGGACTCCCTTCTCACTTTCATCGTTGGCGCGCTGGTGATCGTATTTTTCCTGCGCAATTACGTAAAGGGTCAAAGGAAGAGGGAAAAGAAGGCGCGCGAGGCTGAGGAAAAGGGCAAGTTGCATTCCGATGGCCCCCAAGCCCAGCATCCGCACATCGACGCCATGTATTGCATCGGCTGCGCAGCTTGTACAGTCGTTTGTCCGGAAGGTGACGTCCTTGCGATGTTGGGGGGCAAGGCGGTCATCGTCAACGGATACAAGTGTATCGGCCACAGCCTCTGCGCCGAGGTTTGCCCTGTTGGCGCCATTACGATGGTGATGGCCAAGCCGAGTATGGGCGCAGACATGGCCTACCTGACCCCCGAATATGAGACCAGCATAAAAAACTTGTTTATTGTCGGGGAACTCGGCGGGTTGGCTCTAATCAAGAATGCCGTTAACCAGGGACGTGACTGCATCGATCTCATCGCAAACAGAGTGGTTGCAATGGGAGCTGCCAGATCAGTCCCGAACGCTTATGACGTGTTGATTGTCGGAGCCGGGCCCGCTGGAATCAGTGCTTCGCTGCGCGCCATCGAGAAGAAACTCAATTACCTTACCGTAGGCGAGGGTGAGATGGGAGGCACGGTGGCGAAGTATCCTCGCCAGAAGCTGGTGATGACGAGTCCCGTGGAATTTCCGACGTACGGAAAGTTTAAGAAGACGGAACTCTCCAAGGAAGAGCTCCTTGCCTTCTGGAACAAGGTTCTGCAGCGAGTTGATTTCAAATTTCGTCAAGGCGAAAAAGTGGAAGACGTCAAGAAGGCAGATGACGGCATCTTTACCGTCGTCACCACCAAGAACCAATACCGTTCGCACGCGGTAGTTCTTGGGATCGGGAAGGGCGGCAGTCCGCGGAAGCTGGGGGTCAAAGGAGAGGAGCTCCCGAAGGTCATGTATCGACTGATCGAAGCTGACCACTACACAAACAAGAAAATCCTCGTTGTGGGGGGAGGCGACAGTGCTATTGAGGCAGCCATGGGGCTTGGGTACCAGGTCGGCAACCAGGTCATGCTCTCCTATCGCAAGGAAGCCTTCTCCCGCATAAAGGAACGCAACGCACAACGGATCGAGGAATGCATTCGCAAGGGCAAGGTCAAAGTGATCCTCAACTCCGCCCCCGTGGAGTTCAAACAGAATTCTGTAGTTCTCGAGGTCAAAGGCAAGACGCAGGAGTTCCCCAACGACTTCGTCTGGATCTTTGCCGGCGGCGAACCTCCAACAGCCTTCCTCAAAAAGATTGGCGTCGGCTTCGGAATGCGCGACATGACGTTGGAGGCCAGCAACGAGGCCAGGGAAGCCACTCTGATCAAGAAACAAGTCGTAGAAGTCTAGAAAGGTTTCACACCGAATAGAGAAGCCAACTTGGAACGCATCCATGAGCTGCGCCAAGAAGTGGCCCGGATCAAACAGCTAAATGATGTGCAGCTTGGTCGAGAGGATCAAAATGTTCAGACCCTGTCTGGCGCGGGCGGCGAATCCAGCCTTATCGGCGGAGGCAGACGCAATGGCAAGAACCGAAGACTCTGTCGGCAAGCGCGGTTTGTCGCGCCCACGAATCGCCTGCGTTGATTCTGGTACTGACCGCGCGAAAGCCAGCCGTCGCGAACTGGCTGCGCAATACGACCTCGTGCCGCCGGAGGAAAGCGATGTGATTGTCGCTCTAGGTGGCGACGGACTCGTGCTGCAAGTGGTCCATGAGTATCTGCACCTGGGGCGCCCGATCTTTGGGATGAACCGTGGAACTGCCGGGTTTCTGCTGAACGCCTACCGGCCGGACGTGCTCATTGAGCGGATTCAGGTAGCCAAGGAGGTAATCCTCCACCCGCTACGGATGACGGCCAAAACGATTGATGGAAAGGTTGAGGAGTCGTTCGCCTTCAACGAAGTATCCATCCTCCGCCATACGCGGCAGACAGCGAACGTTCGGATTTCCGTCGACGGGATCGTTAGGGTCCCTCTGCTTGCGGCGGACGGTGTCATGGTGTCAACGCCCACCGGCAGCACGGCTTACAACCTTTCAGCGCATGGACCCATCCTTCCGCTCGGGACCAATGTGCTTGCTCTTACCCCCGTCAGCCCATTCCGGCCGCGACATTGGAGGGGAGCTCTGTTGCCGCACACATCGGTCGTCGAGTTTGAAAACCTCGACCCACACAAACGGTCGCTGAGTGCGTCCGCGGATTTCAAGGAGTTCCTGGAGGTCGTCTCGGTGGAAGTGCGAGAGGATCGATCAAGGATGGTCAAGTTGCTCTTTGATCCCGACTACTCTCTCGAGGAGCGGATCCGGGCGGAACAGTTTGTGTGCTGAGAGAGGAAATCTCGGTCAAATTGGATATCCGGGTTCATCTCTGTCACGAGGTGCATCGCCCGTTCAGCTATGCGTTTGCGTTACTGGCCTCCATCCACATCCTAATCGTTCTGCTGCTGGGATACTTGTGAGGGCGGCCTGAGATGAAGTCGCTGCTTGCATTTCTCACCGCCGCCGGCCTCACGTTGTTCTTCGTGCGGCGCCACCTGAAGCACCTCACCGCGTCGCAGCTTCCCCACGCCAAAGCCGCCCCGGCGGCCGCCTCGGGCGCGCCGGCAAGCCTGCATCCCTGCCCGCGCAGTAGGAAATCGATCGCCTAGGACACGGCTTTCTGCGCGCACTGGGGCGCGGCGCTGGCAAAGTTCATCGAGTTCTACAAGCACCGCCGCTACCACGAAGGCAGCGGCAACGTGACGCCGGCCGATGTCGACTACGGGCAGCGGGAAGAAATCCTGCAACGAAGAGAGGAACCGAAACAGCGCACGGTCCTCCGACGGATCGGGTACCATCTCGGTCGCCGGCAAACTCAAATCGCGGGTGAACTCGGACCCGAAACCGCAGCTTACCTTCGACTCACCAAGCTCTCAAAGGTTCTGAAGACGAACATGCAACTAACAGGAATCAGACAGCAAAAATCAGTTTTCGCAACATCGCTGACCTCCATAGTCAGAGGTGTTGCTGACGTTCGTTCTTTTCTGAACCTTGCCACGACGCCCAGAACCAAGGCTTCGAATCGAGGGATGGCCGTTTGTCTTACGGTCCCATCAAACGGCCCGATCCGCGGCCTCGGCTATGATTTTTTCCTAGCCCCCACGACCAGCAAGGCAACCCCTCCGACCAACGCCAGTCCTCCGAGTATGGGAGGAACGGGAATCCTGTCATGGGTCTCTGTCGTGATATGCATCGGTCCCACATCCATCACTTTTTCGTGACTGGTATAACTGAAACCTTGATAGGCAAGGGCCAGTGCACCAAGGACTACCAACAGAATTCCAATCAAAGTGATGGGTTTCATGTTCTCCGTCTCCGCCATCAGGCGATTATTCTTCGGCCCTGAATGATCCTAATCAGAACTACGGCGATGGCTAGAACCAGC
>JBGPZW010000084.1:0-14697 GCA_041493955.1 Terriglobia bacterium | reverse complement strand
CCTTTGTGGACGTGCTTAACACCATGTCCGACGCTTCTCTGCCCCTTACCGTGGGCGAGTTCGAGGAGTGGGGCAACCCCGCCAACAAGCCCGAGTACGACTACATGCGCACCTACTCGCCCTACGACAACATCGAGAAAAAGGCTTACCCGGCCATCCTGGTGCGCACCTCGCTCAACGATAGCCAGGTGATGTACTGGGAGCCGGCCAAGTACGTGGCCCGGCTGCGCGCGATGAAGACCGGCTCGAATGCCCTGCTATTCAAGATCAATATGGCCGCCGGGCACGGCGGCGCCTCGGGCCGCTACGACTTCCTGCACGAGGTGGCCTTCGACTACGCCTTCATCCTGGGCCAGGTTGGGATCACCAAGTAGGGCCACCGGCCGGGGCGGCTTAATTCTTCCCATTTTGGAACTACTGCCAGCGGACAGGCCGTTCCCCGGTTGTCAGTTTGCCTCACATATAGGTGGGGCGAACTGACAACCCGATCCGCGGGTGACAGCCCTTCGACCGGCGCCATACGCCCTTTCCGGTTGGCCCGGGAGCGGACCAGCTGCCCCCGGTATATACCGGGGGCAGCTGGTCCACTGGGTTCCGCGCCCGGGAACCTCTCCGCGGCTCGACAGAAGCGCGACGGCGCGGTATAAACCTCCGAGTGAACTCAACCCCTGCCTTGAGGGCGATCAAAGGGCCAGCATGAGCGAGCCATCCACACCTTTGATGCGGCAGTACCACGCCATCAAGACGCGCTACCCGCACGCCCTGCTGCTTTTCCGCCTGGGGGATTTCTACGAACTGTTCTACGAGGACGCCATCGTGGCCTCGCGCGAGCTGCAAATCACCCTGACCTCGCGCAACCGCGAGAAGGGCCAGCCGGTGCCCATGTGCGGCGTGCCCTACCACGCCGCCGAAACCTACATCGCGCGGCTGATCCGCGGCGGCTACAAGGTCGCGGTGTGCGACCAGATGGAGGTGCCCGGCCCAGGCAAAAAGCTGGTGCGCCGCGAGGTTGTCCGCGTCATCACACCGGGCACGGCCACCGACGTCCACGTCCTCGAGCCCCGGGAGAATAATTTCCTTGCCGCGCTTGCGCGCCATCCCGAAGGCGTGCCCATCGGTCTCGCCTACGCGGACATCTCCACCGGCGAATTCAGCGCCACCGAGTTTGCCGGCGCCGAGGCCGAACAAAAGCTCCGCGACGAGTTGCATCTGCTCCGCCCGCGCGAGATCCTGCTGCCGCGCCCGGCCACGCTCTTCTCCCAGCCCGCGCCGGCCGATCTCGAGGGCGTCGGCGGCCTCGAAACGCGCCTCGAGGAGTGGATCTTCCGCGACGACTATGCGGAACGCCTGCTGAAGGAGCAGTTCGGCGTGGTGGGCCTCGAGGGCTTCGGGCTGGCCGACCACGGTCAGGCCGCCGCAGCCGCCGGCGCGCTGGTGCACTACCTGCGCGAAACCTCCGGCCAGGGCGCGAACGGCACCGCCGCGCTGCAGCACCTTGACCGTTTGCATTACTACGAGCAGCAGGACGCCCTGGTGCTCGACAGCGTCACGGTGCGCAACCTCGAGCTGGTGGCGCCGCTGTTTGCCGAAGAGGCCGCGCGCGGCCAGGCTACCACGCTGCTCGCCGCGCTCGATGAGACCTCGACGGGCATGGGCGCGCGCCTGCTGCGCTCCTGGATCCTTCGCCCGCAGGTGAATCGAGCGGAGATCGAAGAGCGGCTAAACGCGGTGGCCGAGTTCGCCGCGCACACCGTGCTGCGCGAGGAGATTCGCCGTGAGCTGGGCGGCGTGCTCGACCTCGAGCGGCTCACCAGCCGCGTCACGCTTGGCGTGGCCACGCCGCGCGATCTGCTCGCGCTCAAGGGTTCGCTCGCGCACATCCCCCTGCTGCGCGGCTTCCTCGCCAACTGCTCGAGCGCGCGCCTCGCCGCGCTGCACGCCGCGCTCGACGAGCTCGCCGACGTGCGCGAACGCATCGAGCAGGCCATCGCCGATGACCCGCCGGCGCAGCCGAGCGAGCCGGGCGTCATCCGCCGCGGCTACAACGCCGTGCTCGACGAGCTGCGCGGCTTGAGCCAGCGCAGCAAGCAGTTCATCGCCGCGATGGAGGAGCGCGAGCGCAAGCGCACAGGCATCGCCTCGCTCAAGATCCGCTACAACCAGGTCTTCGGTTACTACATCGAGGTCAGCAAGCCCAACCTGCACCTGGTGCCACCGGATTTTGAGCGCAAGCAGACGCTGGTGAACGCCGAGCGCTTCACCGCGCCCGAACTCAAGGAGTACGAGCGCAAGGTGCTCGATGCCGATGAGCGCATCCGGGAGCTCGAGCGGCGGCTGTTCGCCGAGGTGCGCGAGGGCATCGCCCAGCAGGCCGCACGGCTGCGGCGCACCGCCGCGGGCGTGGCGCAGCTCGACGTGCTGGTCAACTTCGCGCGGCTGGCCGCCGCGCGCCGCTACACCCGGCCGGAATTCTCCGGCAACGGCCAACTGCTGATCGTCGCCGGGCGCCACGCGGTCATCGAGCAGTTGCTGGCGCAGCGCGGCGAGCGCTTTGTTCCCAACGACCTCTACCTCGACGACTCCGGGCAGCAAATCCTGCTGATCACCGGGCCGAACATGGGCGGCAAGTCCACCTACCTGCGGCAGGCCGCGCTGATTGTGCTGCTGGCGCAGATGGGCTCATTTGTCCCCGCCGAGCGCGCAAGCCTGCCCATTACCGACCGCATCTTCACGCGCATCGGCGCGTCGGATAACCTGGCGCGCGGACGTTCGACGTTCCTGGTGGAGATGAGTGAGGCGGCCGCGATCCTGAATACGGCCACGCCCGCGAGTCTGGTGCTGCTCGATGAGGTCGGCCGCGGCACGGCCACGTTTGACGGACTCTCGATCGCTTGGGCCGTGGTCGAGCACCTCGCTGCGCACACCCACGCGCGCACGCTCTTCGCCACGCACTACCACGAGCTGACCGAGCTGGCCGAGCTGCTGCCCGGCGTCAAGAACGTGCACGTTTCCGTGAAAGAGACGCCGCACGAGATCGTGTTCCTGCGGCGGGTGGAGCCGGGCAGCGCCGACAAGAGCTACGGCATCGAGGTCGCGCGGCTGGCCGGCCTGCCGCGCTCGGTGATCGAGCGCGCGCGGGAAATTCTTCGCCGGCACGAAGAGACCGAGCACGAGTTGAGCGAAGAGCTCACGCCCGGCGCCGCGGCGACTCATCCGTCGCCCGGCGACCCGCAGCAGGCTCTGTTCACGCCGATCGACCGCGAGGTCCTGGAGGCACTGCGCAAGGCCGACCTCGATAACCTCAAGCCGCTCGACGCGCTCAACCTCCTCGCCCAGCTCAAAAAGCAAATCTCATGAAACCCCGTCTGCCCCTTCATCAGCCAGACCCGTACTGCCCTGACACGTCGGGGCGAATCTCGCGCTTACCCTGCGGAGAAGGCCGATGAGTGGGCGGCGGGAAATGCGCGTGCTGGGCCTGATGTCGGGCACGTCGGCTGACGGGATTGATGTGGCGCTGGTGCGCATCTCCGGCGCGGCGCCGCGGCTCGCGGCGAAGCTCGAGAACTTCGTCACGCTGCCCTTCCCCGCTGCGGTGCGCGCGGCGGTGCTGCGGCTCGCCAATGGCGAAGCCACGACCACGGCATACATCAGCCAGCTCAATTTTCTGTTGGGTGAACTGTTTGCTCGCGCCGCGCTCGAGGCCTGCGGGAGATTTCGCGTTTCGCCGAAGCAGATTGATCTGATCGGCTCGCACGGACAGACCATCTACCATCAGGGCGTGCCGAGCCCTTTCTTGAGCGCAGTAGCGCCACGACAAGTTGGGGCGCGGCGGCAAAAACGCCGGCGAGACGCCGGCGTTACGTATCGTGTCGCGTCCACGCTGCAGATTGGCGAACCCGCGGTGATCGCCGAGCGCACGGGCATTACCACCGTGGCAGACTTCCGCCCGGCCGACATCGCCGCCGGAGGCCAGGGCGCGCCGTTGGTGCCGTTTGTGGACTATCTGCTGTACCGGGACACGCGGCGGGGCCGTGTGGCGCTCAACCTGGGCGGCATCGGCAACGTCACCGTGATTCCGCGCGCGGCGCGGCCCGAAGACGTTTTCGCCTTCGATACCGGCCCCGGCAACATGGTCATTGACGCGCTGGTGCGTCACTTCACACGCGGCCGCGAGAGCTACGACCGCGACGCGCGCCTGGCTCGCCGAGGCTGCCTGCTGCCGGCGCTGCTCAATCCATTGCTCGCCGATCGCTATTTCCGCGAGGCGCCGCCGAAGAGTGCCGGGCGCGAGCAGTACGGCGAGGCGTACACGGAGAAGCTGCTGTCCTGGGGCCGCAAGCATCGCGCACGTCCCGCAGACCTGGTGCGCACGGCCACGCTGCTGACGGCGCTCTCGGTGGTGGACGCGTTCCATCGCTGGATTCTGCCGCGCGCCGAGGTGCAGCAGCTCATCGTTTCGGGTGGCGGCGCGCACAATCCACTGCTGATGGCGCAGCTTGCTGCGGCCCTGCCGGGGATCCAGATTCTCGCTTCGGGCGATCTCGGAGTGCCGGAGGACGCCAAAGAGGCGTTTGCGTTTGCGATTCTGGCCTACGAGAGCTTCCACGGTCGCCCGGCGAATCTGCCCGGCGCGACCGGGGCGCGGCGTCCCGCGATTCTCGGAAAAATCACCTATGCCCCACGCCGATAGACAGCGTTGTCATTCCGGGGGCGCCAAGCGCCGGGGAAATCCCTCCGTGCGCACCGTGGAGACAAGCACCGCTGAAGAAAGATTCCTCGTTCGCCGTGGCGGACTCGGAAGGACAGCCTCCGGAATTGTGCTCCTGATCCTGCTGCTGGTGCTTTCCGGCTGCCCGGCGTCGAAGCCGACAGATCCGGCCACGGTGACATTTCTCATCGAGACGATGCCGGCGAATCTCGACCCGCGCATCGGCACCGACGCGCAGTCGCAGCGCCTGGGCGGGCTGATTTTCAGCGCGCTGCTCGAGCGCGACGCGGAGATGAATCTCCGCGGCGACCTCGCCCAGCGCTGGGAGTCGCCCGATCCGCTCACCTACGTTTTCCACCTGCGGCGCGGCGTGCGGTTCCATGACGGCCGGCCGCTCACTTCCGCCGACGTGAAGTTCACGTTCGATTCCATTCTCTCGGGAGCCATTAAGACTCCGAAGCGCGGCTCCTTCCGCATGGTGGCGGCGGTCGAAGCGCCCGACGCCGAGACAGTCATCTTTCGCCTGCGTGAGCCTTACGCGTCATTTCCATGGAATCTGGTGCGGCCTGCGGTGGGAATTGTGCCGGCGGGCGCCGCGGCGGATTTCGCGCAGCACCCCATCGGCACCGGCCCCTTCCGCTTCGTGCGCGCGCAACAGGATGAGGAAGTGGTGCTCGAGCGCAACGCGGACTATTTCGGCCGCGCGGCGGCGATCGCGCAGGTGCGCTTCCGGATTGTGCCCGATGCGATTGTGCGCGCGCTGGAGTTGCGCAAAGGCTCGGCCGACCTGACACTCAACTCGCTGGCGCCGGACATGGTGCCGGTGCTGGCGCGGCAGCCGGAACTGGAAGTGACCGAGCAGCCCGGCACGATCTATTCCTACGTGGCGTTCAATCTCGACGAGCCCTCGCTGGCGCGCCGCGAAGTGCGCCAGGCGCTGGCCTATGCCACCGACCGGCAGGCGCTGGTGAATTACCTGCTGCGCGGGCAGGCGCGACTGGCCGATGGCCTGCTGCCTCCGAACCACTGGGCCTACGAACCCAACGTGCCCCACTACGCTTACGACCCCGCGCGCGCTGAGCAGTTGCTCGACGCCGCCGGCTTTCCGCGCGCTGCCGGAAGCCGGACGCGGCTGAAGCTAACGCTGAAAAGTTCCACCGAAGAGCTGAACCGTTTACTCGGCGCCGTGCTGCAGGAGCAGTGGCGGCGTGTGGGCGTGGAGCTGGAGCTGCGGCCGCTGGAGCTGGCCACGCTGCTCGACGACGCGCGACGCGGCAATTTTCAGATGTACACGCTGCGCTGGGTCGGCGCGAACAACGATCCCGATATTTTTGAGTTTGTTTTCCACTCGCAAAAGATCCCACCCGCCGACGGCGCCAACCGCGGGCACTACCGCAACGCGCGGCTCGACGCGCTGCTCGACCAGGCGCGCGTCGAAGCCGACCGCGAGCACCGCAAGGGGCTCTACAGCGAAGTGCAGCGCATCGTCGGCGAAGACCTGCCCTACCTGAACCTGTGGTACTTCGACAATATCTGCGTGCACCGGCGGCGGATCGCTCAAGTCCAGCTCACGCCTTCAGGCGATTATGATTTTCTCGCTGGCGTAGTCCTGCGCTGAAGAGCCGAAGCTTTCAGCTCTCAGTCTTGAGTGTTCAGCCGGGGAGGACGGCCCCGAGGAAGAGCTACGGCCCGAGGACGGCGCAGGAAATCCTGCCGGGAGCGCCTAAGGCGTGGGCGGGTCCGGGAATTTCTGGATCGTCTCCACGGTGAACAGAAGGTAGTTGCTGAAGGTGTGGCGGTCATGCAGGCGGTGGCCTTCAAAATAGACTTGCGTTTCGGCGCTTTCCGGCAGCCAGAGTTGGACAGTCCCCTTGCGGAACTTCATGGGGCGGTACTCGACGGCCACGTGTTGTCTCTCCAGGCGAATCTGCCGGATCGGTTCGGCCAAGTCGGTCTCCAGGTGCAGGAGGTGATAATCCTCGGCGGCTATCCAGGCCCGCCCCTTTACTTTCACGTCGTACGATTTGTTGTTTGCCCGGTGTCTCCAGATGCGCGACGGCCGGTCGGACCGATGCCGGAAGTGTACCTGCCAGGCCGGCTGGCCGCGCCACTGGCCCAAGCCTTCGCAGGTCATCTGGTAATCGTCCATGTAGTAGGGGTGGAAAATCAGCACCAGAGCCGGCAGACCCCGGAAGGCGTAGCGGCTAGGAAAACGGTCCAGTGCCAAGCTGCCGTTGCGGTACTCCTCCACGTTCAACATCCCCGGCCGGATCTCGTGGATCTCCACGATGTATTCCAGCGAGCGCGAGACCGGCGGGCGCCAATTGCCGTTGCCTCTCGCCTCCCGGTGCACGATCTGCTCGGTGGCGGTGAATTTCCCGGCGTTCTCGACGAACTGCTTCATGCGCTGCCCGGCCGACTGCAGCACGACCGGCAGCGAACAAGGAACGCCTGCAGCGACCGGCGGAATGGCCTGGTCCACGTCGGGAGGAGGCCAGTTCGGCTCGCTGCCCCACGCCTCGCCCGTGCTGGGGGCGCCCCGCGCCTGGCTACTCTGTTCCCTCGACTTGGCCGGCGGGTCGTCCAGGCGCGGCACGGCGGAGACCAGTGCCAGGCTGGACGCAATCCCCACCAGCCCCGCTATCAGGATCGCGAGAAGTGCCGGAACTGTGCTGTGCTGGGAATCTCTTGTCACCTTGTCACCCGGCCGCTGCGAGATGCGCGAACGATGCGGGGAATTCCCGTGGCCTGCCCGGGGAGGAAGCGACCAACCTCTACACGTATCTATAGCCGACATGGGGTTGGTTCGCAAGCTCGAAGTCGAATGGCTCGGAGCGAAGACGCCGCGAAGAAGCCCGCGCCGAAGGACGCAGCAGCCCTCACCACGGTTCGAAACGAGAGCAGCACCCTACGACTACGTTCCGCGCCGCGCTGCTCGAGGAAAAACGCCGGCGAAGAGCGCGGCCGGTGGTGCAACTACGGGTTGAGGGCGGCGCGGAGGTCGGCTTCGCTGATCAGGCCTTCGCGCAGGATGCGCCAGCTATCGCCGCGGAGCTCGACAATAGTGGAGGGCAGCAGCGAGCCGGTTTCCCCGGCGTCGAGGATCAGCGGCAGGCGGTCGGCCATCTGCTGGACGAGCTGCTCGGCGCTGGAGCAGGAAGGTGAGCCGGAAAGATTCGCGCTGGTGCCGGTGATGGGATTGTCCAGTAGCTCAATCAGCTTGCAGGCCACCTTGGAGTTGGGCCAGCGCAGGGCCACGCGGCCGGTGTTGGCGGTAACCTTCAGGGGCAGGCGGGTGGCCGCCTCGAGCAGCAGGGTCAGCGCGCCAGGCCAGAATTTCTTGGCAAGGACGAGAAAATTCTCAGGGACGTCCCGCGCCATCAGCACGGCTTGCTCGATGGAGCTGACCAGGATGGGCAGGGCGCGTGTTTCCGGCCGGCCCTTGACGCGGTAGATGCGCTCGACCGCGGCCAGATTGAACGGGTCGGCCGCCAGCCCATAGAAGGTGTCGGTGGGAATGCCCACCACGCGGCCGCGCGTGATGAAATCGGCCGCGTAGCGGAGGGTGCTCAGGTCCGGGGATTCCGCTGAAACTTTCAGCAGCTCAGCCGGCAAGGTTTTTGCGCCTCTGCTCCCGAAGCCGCCTTACCCGCCAAATCCCAGGAGGCGTTACTTCGGCAGCGGTCAGTCGCTCCGGAAGGTCTGCGGAGCGCGGCCTCCCAGCCTGATGCTTCCCAGTCCGGGAGGAGTCCCGTCAATAGGGACCGGGACAATGGCCGCAAGCTACCACACCCTCCCAGCCCGCGCAAGGCACCTCCCTTTACCCCTGCGGGCGCGTTTGTTAGTCTGCTGTTGATGACCGCTGCCGGCAAATTCGCCCGCCGCTCCCCGCCGCCCCGCAAGGCCGAGACGCTCACCAGCCGCGACAACCGCTGGCTGAAACGTTTTCGCACCGCTCTGCGCGGCGCAGAAGGGGCCGCCGAGGGTTTGCTGGGCGTCGAGGGCGCGCGCCTGGTGGAAGAGGCGCTGCGCTCGGGCCTGCGCGTCGAGGCCGTGTTGGTCAGCAACTCGGGCGAACGCCATTTGGACCGCCTGGCCCGCTGGCTCGAACCCGAGGTGCGCATCCTGCGCACCGCCGATCGCCTCTTTGCCGGCGTTGCCGTCACGCAGACGCCTCAAGGCGTCGCCGCGCTGGTGCATCCGCGCGCGGCCACCTTTGACGATCTGGTGCGCGGGCTGCCGCTGGTCGTCGTGCTAGTAGGCGTCCAGGACCCCGGCAACGTCGGCACCATCGTGCGCGCGGCTGAAGCGTTTCGCGCGAGCGGCGCGGCGACCTGCGCGCACGGCAACTGCGGCACGGCGCACCCACTCAGCCCGAAAGCGGTGCGCGCCTCAGCCGGCTCGGCGCTGCGCCTGCCGGTGGTGCACGGAGTCGCCGTATCCATTCTGCTCGCGCAGCTACGGATGGCAGGGATTAAGTTGTATGCGGCGTGCAGCACAGCCGGTGCCACACCGGGCGCACGCGCGATTCCGCCGTGGGAGGCCGATCTGCGCGGGCCCGCGGCGCTGCTGGTGGGCAACGAGGGCGCAGGGCTGCCGGCGGAGGTCGAGGCTTCGGCCGACGCCCGCGTACATATTCCCATCGCCGCGGGAGTGGAATCGCTCAATGCCGCTGTGGCGGCGACGGTGCTGCTGTACGAAGCTGCGCGGCAGCGAAGAGAAGTGTAGCGCCGGTTTGCAGCCGGCGAATTTCAAAGGGCCGGCGGGACGCCGGCGTTACGAGACGCATGAGCCTGTTTGCCAACATGCCGGAGCAGGAGCGAGACGCCGGGCCGCGGCCGTTGGCCGACCGCATGCGCCCGCAGACGCTCGACGAACTCGTCGGTCAGGAGAAACTCCTCGGCCCCGGCAAACCCCTGCGCACGCAGATCGAGCGCGACGAAGTCACCTCCATGATTCTCTGGGGCCCGCCGGGCTGCGGCAAGACCACCCTGGCACGCGTCATCGCGCGCCTGACCCGCTCAGACTTCGTGCCCTTCAGCGCCGTGCTCGCCGCGATCAAGGAGATCAAGCAAGTGATGGCGGCGGCGCAACGCAGCCGCCACGCCGGGCGCCGCACCATCGTGTTCGTGGACGAGGTGCATCGCTTCAACAAGGCCCAGCAGGACGCCTTCCTGCCGCACGTCGAGGCCGGGAACATCGTCCTGATCGGGGCAACGACCGAGAATCCCTCGTTCGAGGTGATCGCACCGCTGCTCTCGCGCACCAAGGTCTATGTCCTCGCGGCGCTCAGCGAGGGGCAGATCCTGCTCCTGCTGCGCCGCGCGCTCGCAGATCCCGAGCGCGGCCTGGGGAAAGAGAAGATCCAGATCACCGAAGACGTGCTCCGGCGCATCGCGGCATTTTCCAACGGCGATGCCCGCGCCGCATACAACACGCTCGAGGCCGCGGTGCAGGGGGCCAAGCCCGCGCCGGACGGCTGCCGCGTCATCACCGGCGAGCTGCTCGAAGACGTGCTCCAGCGGAAGCTGCTGCTCTACGACAAGTCCGGCGAGGAGCACTACAACCTGATCTCCGCGCTGCACAAGTCGGTGCGGAACTCCGATCCCGACGCGGCGCTCTATTGGCTCGCGCGCATGCTCGAATCGGGCGAAGACTTGCTCTACATCGCGCGGCGACTGGTGCGCATGGCCAGCGAGGACATCGGCCTGGCCGAGCCGGGCGCGCTGGCGGTGTGCGTGGCGGCCATGCAGGCCGCCGATTTCGTTGGCGCACCGGAAGGCCATCTGGCGCTGGCGCAGGCGGCGGTGTACCTGGCGCTCGCGCCGAAATCGAACGCGCTCTACCTGAGCTACGGCGAAGCTCAGAACGATCTGCGCAACACCGAGGCCGAGCCCGTGCCGCTGCACCTCAGGAACCCGGTGACCGGGCTGATGCGCGAGATCGGCTACGGCGAGGGCTACGAGTCCGCCCACGATTACGAGGGCAAGATCACCGATATGCCTTGCCTGCCGGAAAACCTCGCCGGGCGCAGCTACTACCGTCCCACCGACGAGGGTTTCGAGAAGCGCCTGAAGGCGCGCCTCGAAGAGATCCGCAAGATCAAAGTCAAAGGCAAGACCGCGCCATGACCAGAACCGCTTCCCCTCTGAACGCCGCATTTTGCTGCGCCGCCCAGCGCCGTATTCTGCTCGCGCTGGCGCTTTGGGCAGGCTGCGCTGCCGCTGCGGCCCAGGAGGCGCCCACGCTGACGATTGACGACGAATGCACCGCGCTGGCTTACGCGCCCGACGGCCGCATCGTCTACGCTGTGCGACACATCCTCTCCACCCGCCACCTCGACATCCAGCGCGACGACGTCTGGCTCCTCGGCCTCGACGGCAAGCGCCGCCGCATCCTCAACGGCGAAAAGCTGATCCAGGGTCCGCGACACGCCGGGCCGGTGCCGTTCAGCTACGCCATCCAGTCGCTGCGCTGGTCGCCCGACGGCACGAAACTCACCGCCGAGATGCTCACAAGCCAGATGATCAACGAACACGGCGACACCAAAGAGGGCGTGATGACGCTGCTGTTCGACGACAGCGGCAAGGAGATCCGCATCCCCGGAGGCGACAGCGTCATGCCCGAGACCACCAATGCCGCCTGGCTCGCCGACGGCGCCACCGTCGTCTTCCTGCAGGAAGCGGTTAAGCCCAAACTGCTTTTCTCGGTGGGCTCGCTGCGCCCGGCGGCCGGGCGCGGCGCCGCGCTGTTTGCCGACCACGCCTTCCTGGCCGTGGCCTGGAACGCCAAGCTGAATACCGGCGTGGCCATCGAGCGTGACCGCAGCCTTTCCGGCCCGCCGCGGCTGGTGGCGCTCGACCCGATCAAAGATACTACGCGCGAGCTGACCACGCTCGATGGCTACGTCGGAGGGCTTGCGCTTTCACCCTCGGGCGCGCGCGTGGCCTACTACCACGACCACGGCACCATCGAGGTCCGCGAGATGGCGGCGCCCGAGCGCGTGGCGCGCGTCCGCGCGGCCTTCGGCACCTTCCAGTGGGCACCCGACGAAAAGCGCCTGCTGCTCAAGCGTGCGCTCGAACGCAAGTCCGGCGACCTAGTCTGGATCTCCCTTCCCGCGCTGGCCCTGGACACTCAACGGCCCGGGACCGCGCCGGTCGTGTCGGAGATCGAGTTGCAGCCCGTTCTGCACGGGCTGAACTTCCGCGACTTCGACCTCTCGCCCGACGCGCGCTTCCTCGCCGTCCTCCAGCCGGGCAAACGCAACCTGCTCATTTATCCGCTGCGCTGACACGTCAGACATGCAGTCCACCGTTGGCATCTTGCGGGCGCCTGAGAAAAGCGCCGGCGGGACGCCGCGGGACATTAGCCCAAACGTTTGCGGTGTTCTTTGAGGAGGCAGAGGTCCATCACCACGAAGAGGCCGGCCTGGCGCGCGCGCTCGGCCGCCTGCGGGTGAATGACGCCTTCCTGCATCCACACGGACCGGGCGCCGATGCGGATGGCGCTCTCGACCACTTCGGGCACCTGCTCGGAGCGGCGGAATATGTCCACGATGTCCACTTTCTCGGGAACGTCTTCGAGGCGGGGGTAAGATTTTTCCCCGAGGACTTCGCGCTCGTGCGGATTGACGGGGATGATGCGGAAACCGGCGGCTTGCATGTACTCGGAGACGCCGAAGCTCGGGCGGTGGCGTTTCGAGGAAAGGCCGACGACGGCGATGGTGCGGGAGATCTTGAGCAATTCCGTGATGGGGTCAGCGCCGCAGGCGCTCATCGCTTGGCCACACCGGCAGCACACACTTGCGCCAGGGCACCCAAGAACTTCTGGTTTTCTTCCTGCGTGCCGACGGTCACGCGGATGGCATTGGGGAATCCCATCCAGCGCATGGGGCGAACGATCACGCCGAGCTTGAGCAGCTCGTCGGCGGCGGGCTGGGCATCCGAGCCCAGCTCGACCAGCAGGAAATTGCCGACCGAAGGAACGCAGCGCACGCCGAGCGACCCCAGGCCTTCACCCAACTGCCGGAGGCCGGCACGATTCGATGCGATCGAGCGGCGCACGTGCTCGGTATCGTCGAGCGCGGCGAGCGCAGCGGACTGCGCCACGCCGGCGGTGTTGAATGGCAGGCGCACCTTGTTCATCTCCGCGAGCAGCGCGGCGGGCCCGATGGCGTAACCCATGCGCAGGCCGGCCAGCCCGTAAACCTTGGAAAAGGTGCGCAGCACGACGAGATTGCGTCCCTGCCGCACCAGCTCGATCGAGCGGGAGTAGTCCGGCCGCTGGACGTAGTCGAAGTAGGCCTCGTCGAGCACCACGAGCACGTCTTCGGGCACGGCGTCGAGAAACTTCTCGAACGCGTCGGCGGTAAACATCGTGCCGGTGGGATTGTTCGGGTTGGCCAGGATGATGTAGCGCGTGCGCGGCGTGATGGCGCGTGCAAAAGCGGCGAGATCAAACGTGTAGTCCTTGAGCGGCACTTCAACCAGCTCGCCGCCCGTGGCGCGTATGGAGATGTAGAACAGGGGAAACGAGCCCACGGAGGTCAGGCCCTCGCCGTCGGGCCGCAGCATGACGCGCGCGGAAAGATCAATCAGCTCGCTCGAGCCGAAACCTAGCTGGATGTTCTCCATGGCCACACCCAGCCGCGCGGCGAGTTTCTCGCGGAGGTAGTGGCCGCCGCCGTCCGGATAGCGGTGGGAATCGGCCAGAGCCTCCTGCGCGGCGGCCACCGCCAGCGGTGACGGCCCCAGGGGGTTCTCATTCGACGCCAGCTTCACGGCGCGAATGCGCAGCTCGCGCTCGACTTCCTCGATGGGCTTGCCCGGCACGTAGGGGCTGAGCCCGCGGATGTAGCTGGGAACGAGTTCGTGGATGGGTTTCGGCATGCCCCTCGCGTCCTTCAGGTACGCGCGCGCCTTGCGCGTCGCGTCCCCTCACCTGCGGAATTCTTCTCCATGCCGGCGTTCTTGGGAAACTGCGCGGCCTGGCCAGCACGCTGGACCGCGCGCTCGAGCCCGGCGACTTCTTCCGGCTCGAGGTGACGATAGCGGCCCTCGGGCAGCCCGCCCAGATCCAGATTAGCCAGCTTCATGCGCTTCATCTTCTCCACCGGATGGCCCATCACCAGCAAGGTGCGGCGCAGCAGGTCGCGGCGCGCTTCCGCGAGGGTCACCTCATACCACGGATTCGCCGCGTGCCGGCCCGCGGCGTGCGGTGCGCGCAGCGGATGCACCTTCGCGCTCACCTTCTGCGCCAGCCGCTTCAGCTCGACCTCGCCCAGGCGCGCCTTCACCTTGATCCAATAGGTCTGCGGCAGGCGTGCCGCCGCTTTCAAGACGCGGTTGGCTAGCTCCCCATCACTGGTGAGAAGCAGCAGCCCCGAAGCGGCGTAGTCCAAGCGCCCGACGGGAAACACGCGGCCGGGCACACCACCGAGGTAATTGCGCAGCGACTTGCGGCCTTCGGGATCGGCCATGGTCGAAACCACCTGCGGCGGCTTGTTCAGCAGGAGGTAGCTCCTCGCCGCCGCGGAGCGCACCAGCTTCCCCGCCGCTTCGATGCGGTCGCGCTCGGGGTCCGCTTTGCTGCCGAGCTCGGTGACCACCGCGCCGTTCACGCGCACCTGCCCACTCAGGATAAGTTGCTCGGCGTGCCGCCGGGAAGCAATCCCCGCGCGCGCGATAATTTTCTGCAGTCGTTCCAGCATCGGGATCAGGACTTCCCTTTCCAGGGGAGGAATCGTGCCGGCATGCCGCACCGCTAGGATACGCCTTCCGGCGGGGCAGGCTCCGCGCCGGCGGCAGCGGCCTTGGCCTGCGGTTGGGCTTGCGCTTCGGCAGCGGGCTCGGGCGGCTCGGCCGTAGCGGATTCCGGAGCCATGGCGCCTTCGGCTGCCGGTTCGACCGGCGCGATGCCTTCGTCGGAGCCCAGCGCGGCGCGCGCAAGCTGCTCGAACTCCTTGAGGCTGGGCAGCTCGTCCACGT
>JBGPZW010000098.1:0-12710 GCA_041493955.1 Terriglobia bacterium | reverse complement strand
TCTCCGTCGCCTGTCCACGCCGGGTGATGGCGACGCCGAACTGGGGCGCCTGAGGCGGGAGGTGGCTGAGCTCAAGCGCGATTTCCTGAGTCATCTAGGTGCCTGGCAGCGGACGCAACTCGCCCGCCACCCGCAGCGCCCCTACATGCTCGACTACGTCCGCCTGCTGTTCGAAAACTTCTCGGAAATTCATGGCGACCGGACTTTCGGCGATGACCCCGCCATGGTGACCGGCCTGGCGCGTTTCCACGGGCGCCCCGTCACGGTCATCGGCCAGCAGAAGGGCCGGGACACCAAGCAGCGGGTCGAACGTAATTTCGGGCAGGCCAAGCCCGAGGGGTACCGTAAGGCATTGCGGGTAATGCAACTCGGCGCCAAGTTCGGGCGGCCAGTGTTCACCTTTGTGGACACGCCCGGCGCTTACCCGGGCATCGATGCTGAAGAGCGCGGCCAGGCCGAGGCCATCGCGCGTAATCTCCGCGAGATGGCCCGCCTTCCCGTGCCCATCATTGTCACCATCACCGGCGAAGGCGGCTCGGGCGGGGCGCTGGCCATCGCCGTGGGCGATCGCGTGAACATAATGGAGAACGCGATCTATTCGGTGATCTCGCCCGAAGGCTGCGCCTCGATCATGTGGCGCGACGCCAGCAAAGCCGAACTGGCCGCCAGGGCGCTCAAGATCACCGCGCCCGACCTGGCTGAACTGGGCTTGATTGACGAGATCGTGCCGGAGCCCGAAGGCGGCGCGCATCTGGACCACGAGGCCGCCGCGCAGCTTCTCGATCCGGTGCTCGAGCGCTGCCTGCAGGAATTGCGGGAGCTTTCGGTCTCGCAGCTACTCGACCGTCGCTATGAGAAATTCCGGCGCATGGGGCAATTTCTGCAAGTTGGGGCCGCGTAGCTACGGGGACTGCCGGCTCCGGAATGCCAGGAGGAACATTTCCGGTCTTTCGCGCGTATCCGAAGACGAGAGCGCGTGTAGTTCCCCCAGGAACGCGGGTGAACAAGGAGGTGCGGAATGTTTTGCGACCGTTGTGGAGCTCAGGCACAGGAGGGCCAGCAGTTCTGCGGGTCGTGCGGGAAGCCGCTGGGCCTGGCAATTGTGCCGCCGGCCCGGGGGAATCGCGTGGGCCGGCACATCCACATCCTGGGTATTCTGTGGCTGGCAGCCTCGGCACTCAACCTGGTGGCTGCGGCGGCGCTGTTCATCATTGGGAACACGATTTTCGGCCATCTCGTGAGATTCCAAGAACGCTTGCCCGTTCAGAGTTTTCTCCAAGGGCTGTTTTCTGTGCTCGGCGTTTTGGTGCTGATTAAGGCGCTGCTTGGATTCACCGCCGGGTGGGGTCTGCTCCAGCGCGAACCCTGGGCCCGCACGCTGACCTTGGTGTTGGGTTTCCTCTCGTTGTTGAACATACCCCTGGGAACGGCTCTCGGCATCTACACCATCTGGGTTTTGCTGGCGCCGCAGGCAGACGAGGAGTACCGCCAGCTCGCTCGCGCGGCCTAGCCCCTCCGGCACCGAGCCGTGTGGGCAGTACACCCGCCTGAAGCGGCTGTGACCCCTACCGCCCCTGGTTGTCTCCTCCTTGCGGGGCGTCCCTGTGGCGACTTGGCGTGGCTTGCGCGTAGTTGTTCATTGGCCAACTCCCGCGTGCGCCGTCGTTGTGGCACCTGTCAATCTGGACTAGCCTCGGATTACAGCGTACCCTCTCAATGCAGGGAGAAAACTTGAACTCAGCCAAACTGCCGGCCAGCAGCGCAGAGGAAAGGCAAAGCGAAGCGATGTCCCAACCCTTCCGCCCCTTTGATCGGCTGGTGGAGATCACAGTTCTAGGAAAGAAGTTTCAGGTGCCGGAGAAGAACTCTGTTTTGCGCTGCCTGCAGTACGTCAGCCCGGAAACCATCCCCTACGGCCGCTTCTGCTGGAACCAGGAATGCCAATACTGCCGCATCGAGGCCCAGTTGCCAGACGACGACCAGCCCCGGGAGATGCTGAGTTGCAAATTCCTGGTCATGGCCGGCATGGTTATTACTGAGCTCAGCCCTGAGCTCAAGTGGTGTCTGCGGGGAAAGCTGCGCCGCTGACGCTCGATTCCTGCCCGTTCTCTTGACTGGACCCGCGCGGGTTTCCTCTGTAAGGATGCCGCGTCAACAGGACCGGAATCTCCCCACAACTCTTTCTCTCTGGTCGGGTTGAATGAGAGGAAGAGATTCGTTGATCTTGCTGGACGGCTGGCCGACCCCCCGGAACTTTCCCATGGTGCTCAGCCGTGGCAAAGAGAAGGGCGTTTTGACCACCCACCGGGGAACGCCCTTCTTTTCTCAAGTCTCCGTCACTCCTGACTTTTGAATAACCGCCTTACTCGTCCTGAATCAGGGTGCCAGCCACCTCGTTCGCCGGCAGTGCGCTCCGCCGGGCGAAATCCCACAGTGCGGGCTCGTAAATCTTTGCAGAACCTTGTTTGGTTGGAATCCGAGTCGCTGAAAAGGCAACCGATTAAGTTTGGCGAGGGTCTTGCTGAACAAAGCCGGTTTGGTGTGCGTTGTGTGACGCGCCGGAGCGTCACGCCCCACCAGCCAACCCATGTCTTCCACGGACAATCTTATTGTATGATAGCCGCGCCCGTGGCCGCGCCGTTGTGCGTTATGGTTCCGATCTCCGGCACCAATCCTAACGCGGAGGAAACATGAACAGGCCCAAGACCAAAAGATGCGCGCTGCTCACCTTTTCCATCCTGGCCAGCCTTTTGCTCGCGCTGAGCGTTTCCAGTCAGGTGTTCGGGCAGGCGAAGCCGAAAGACACGGTCATCCTGAAAGGCAACCCGCTCGGCGCCGTGAAGTTCGAGCACAAGCTCCATCAGGAGCGCGCCTCGAAGAAGTGCGAGACGTGCCACCACGCATCCAAACCCGAAAAACCCTCGAAGGCGCCGCAACAGGTTTGTATGGATTGTCACACCAAGCCGCCCCAGGCCGGGATGAAAACTGGCCTCCCGGCCGCCTTCCACAATCCTTTGGCTCAGGCAGGCACCTGCATCGATTGTCACAAGCAGGAGAATGCCAAGGGCAAGAAGGCGCCGGTCAAGTGCATGGAGTGTCACAAAAAGGAAAACGCGTAAGCCCGGCTGCCGGCGATTTGCACCTCGTCGCCGCGCAGGTCAGGGTCAGGTAAGTCATCGCTTCTGACGGCTTCACGCCTCGCGTTGCGGCGGGGGAAGCCGTTGGTGCCCTGCGGTGTCCCCAGGCGGCCAGTCGAACACGAGCGGACGGATCCGCCGGCCGTGTGTTTCCCGGCCCCCTTTTGTCAAGACGAGTTCGGTGAGTAGAGTCTATCCGGGGCACTTCGTCGAAGGCCGTTCCTCCGGACAGGGGGCAGAGCTGTCCCAGAATTGGCCGTTGCGCCAGTAGTTATCTCCCCTGAGGCGCGTATCCTGTTTGTACCCGCCCGGGTTCCGTGTGTGCTCAACGAATCTAGAGATGCCGGGAATTCATGCGCTTGCGGTCACTCTTCCCATTTCCCCAGGTTTGTCCTTTGGCTGCTGCTGAAGGGGCCGCTTGTTGGAGCCGACGAGCCGCAATGTGTTAGAATATGAACTTCTCGTGGGCAGCTGGGGGGAGGTTTCCGATGAAGAAACAGACGAAGTTTGCCATCGGCGCCGGGATCATTGTGGGCTCGCTGAGTTGGCTGGCCTGGCTGGGAGCCCAGGAGAGCAAGACCTACTACCACACCATCGTGGAGATCTCCAGCTTGAAAGCTTCGGACGCTCGGCACCGCATCCGCGTGGGCGGCACGGTTCGCGCCGGCTCGATCGCGCGCCACACCGGACGGGTGGATTTCGTCATCGAAGGGGAAGGGAAGTCGCTCACGGTGAGCTACACGGGCACCGATCCGCTGCCGGATACCTTCGTGGACAACAGCCAGGCGCTGGTGGAAGGCAAGCTGGCGTCCAACGGCATTTTCGTCGCCGATAAGGTGCAGGCAAAGTGTGCCTCGAAGTACGAGGCCGCGCCCGGCCAGCAGAAAGACAGAAGCGGCGGCTCAGGATACGCGGAGAAGAAGAGCTAGACCGATCGCGGAGCATCCTTGGACCTGTTCGGATCGTTTGCGCTGCTCTTGGCCTTTGTTTGCGCCGTTTACGCGATTGGCGCGGGCATCGCCGCAATTTTCACGCGCCGACCCCTCCTGATTAAGAGCGCTCGTCAGGCCGGCTTGGCCGTCTGTATCCTCGTCTGGATGGGGATGGCCGGCCTCGTCTATCTCTTCCTGACCGATAACTTTTCAATGGCCTACGTCGTGGGGCACAGCAACCGCGACCTGCCGCTGTTCTACAAGTTCGCCGCGCTCTGGTCCGGTCAGGAAGGCTCGCTGCTGTTCTGGAGTTTCCTGCTCTCCATCTACGTCTTTTCGGTTCTGTTCAGCTATCGCCACAAGCACCCGGAGCTGATGCCATATGTCGGCGTGGTGCTGGCCGGCGTGCAGCTTTTCTTCCTGGTGCTGAATAACTTCATTGCCAGCCCGTTCCAGGTGATCGGGACGATGGGCCCGAACGGCGTTCTGCAACTGTTCGCGCACGCCGACGGCAAGGGTCTCAACCCGCTGCTGCAATACCCGGAAATGGTGATCCATCCTCCCCTGCTCTATTCGGGCTACACCGGCTTCACCATTCCCTTTGCCTTCGCGCTGGCCGCGCTGCTGGGGCGTTATCCCGGCGAGAAGTGGATTCATCTGACGCGCAAATGGACGATGATCGCCTGGTGCTTCCAGAGCGTCGGCATCCTGATGGGCGCGCACTGGGCTTACGCCGTGCTGGGCTGGGGCGGCTACTGGGCCTGGGACCCGGTGGAGAACGCCTCCCTGATGCCCTGGCTGACCGGCACGGCCTTTCTGCACTCGGTGATGATGCAGGAAAAGCGGGGCATGCTGCGGGTGTGGAACGTCTGGCTGGTCTTCACCACGTTTCTGCTCTGCATTCTGGGCACCTTCCTGACGCGCAGCGGCGTGGTCAGCTCGGTGCACGCCTTCGCGCAGTCCAGCATTGGGCCGTGGTTCTTGGGCTTCATCATTTTCTCGATCGCTGTTTGCCTCTGGGCGTACCTGAAAAACCGGGACTACCTGCGCAGCGACAACCAGCTGGATTCCCTGGTCTCGCGCGAATCGAGCTTTCTGTTCAACAACCTGATTCTGCTGGTGGCCTGCGTGGCCGTGGTCTCTGGGACCCTCTTTCCGGTGCTCTCCGAGTGGGTCCAGGGCAGCAAGATCAGTGTGGGTCCGCCCTTCTTCAACAAGATAAATATCCCCATCGGGCTGTTCCTGCTTTTCCTGACCGGCGTGGGCCCGCTGCTGGCCTGGCGGCGGACTTCTCTGGACAGTCTCAAGCGCAACTTCGGCTGGCCGCTGCTGGGCGGGCTGGCTGTCGGTGCAATCCTGTTCCCGCTGGGCTTCCGCGATTTCTATGCGCTGGTGTGCGTGGTCCTGTCGGTCTTTGTTTCGTTGACCATTTTCTCCGAATTCTTCCGAGGCGCGCGGGTGATCCGCGGGCGCACGGGGACAAGTCTGCTTGCTGCGGTCGTCCAGCTTACCATGCGCAACACGCGGCGTTACGGCGGCTACGTCGTGCACTTCGGCATGGTGTTGATTTTCGTAGGACTCGCCGGCGCGGCGTTTAATCAGGACAAACAGATGGAGATGGCGCCGGGCTCGCGGATGGCCATTGGCCCCTACACCCTGATCTGCCAGACCTTCACCTCCCGGCCAGAGCGGAACTACACCGCCGAGCGCGCGACGCTTGAGGCCGTCCGCGGCAACAAGTCCGTGATGATGCTTTACCCCGAGCGCCGCTTCTATCCGGCCAACGAGCAGTCCGGCACGATGGTGGCCATCTACTCGACGCTGAAGGAAGACCTGTACGTCGTCTACGCCGGCCGGAGCCCCGAGAACGACCAGCCGGTTATCCACGCGTATCTGAATCCGCTGGTGAAGTGGATCTGGCTCGGCGGCGTGGTCGTGTTGCTCGGAACGGTTCTTGCGCTGCTGCCCAATCGCCAGACGGTGTTGGTCGTACGTGCCGCGACGGAAAAGGTCGCCACCGGAGCCGCGGCCCAGGCCATTCACGCGCCTCTACGAACCTATGAAGGCAACGACTAGACTTTTTTCCAGCGCGCTCGTGCTGGCTTTTGCGCTCGCAATGATCCACGTCGCGTGGCTACCTGCCTATGCGCAGCAGACCGAGCGGGCTAAGACCCTCGGCAAGAAGCTGATGTGTATGTGCGGTTGCAACCAGATTCTCACCGCTTGCAATCATGTGGGCTGCTCGACCTCGAGCGCTATGCTCAAGAAACTCGACCAGGTGGTGGCCCGCGACGAGCCCGACGACCTGACCCAGCAGTCCTTCGTTCAGGAGTATGGCTTAAGGGTTCTCGCCGAGCCGCCCGCCAAGGGTTTCAACAGTGTGGCCTGGTTCATTCCCATCGTCGCGTTCGCGCTGGGTCTGGGGATTGTCCTCTTCGTGATCTCGCACTGGCGCCGCCGCGTTGCGTTGGCTCCCGCCGGGCCGAGCATTCCCCCGGAGGTGCTTGAGCGCGTCCGGCGTCAGGCTGACCGGGAGACTGAGGATTAGGATGCTGTCAGCCGCTTCCAATTCGCTGTTACCGATTGAAGGCTTGGCAGGTTTGGACGGCGCCATTCTGCTGGCCTGTTTGGCCCTGGCCGCCGCCACGCTGACCTTCATCTTCCTGATTGAGCCAGATGCTTCGGATTCCGCGCCGCATCGTTCGCGGCTCGACCAGTTGCTCGAGCGGCGCGACACCATCTACGACAACTTGCGCGACCTCAAATTCGAGCACCGCACGGGAAAATTCTCCGAGCAGGATTACGAAGAAACCAAGCAGGTGCTGGAAAGCGAGGCCGCACTGGTCCTGGCCGAAATCGAAATGGTTACTGGCGGGCCGGCGCGCCCGGTGCGGCGTGATCCCGCGACGACTAGGGCGCAAAACCCGGCCGCGGAAAAGTTATCCTCATGACGCGCACACTCGGCCAGGTACTTCGAGTTGTCCTCCTCGCGATTTTTACCGCGGGCAGCGCTGCGGCAGGGACGGTGTCAGGCGTGGTGCGCAACGGCACCACCGGGGCCCTCGCCGCCGGCGCAGACGTCGTCTTGATCCAGCTTCAGGGCGGCATGGAAACGGTTGCCAACACCAAGACGGATGCTCAGGGGCGATACCGTCTGGAGCATCCCGGCATCGGTCGCCAGCCGATGCTGATCCGCGTCAATTTCCGCGGCGTCAACTTCCACCAGTCGCTTCCGCCCGGCCGCGATACCGCCGACGTCGAAGTCTTCGAGCCGACCGCGGACGCGCGCGCGATGGAGGTGGCCTCGCGGCTGATTTTTCTTCAGCCCAATGGCCCGTCGCTAATGATCGGTGAAGAATACGCGCTGCAGAACAATCTCAAACCGCCCTCGGCGTATTACAAGGCTGACGGCAACTTCGAGTTCCAGCTTCCCGAGGGCGGGGAATTGGCGCAAGTTTCGGCGTGGGGTCCTTCCGCCATGCCGGTGGTGCAGGGCACGATTGATCGTGGCCCGGGGCGTTACGCCATCGCCTTTGCCTTCCGCCCGGGTGAGAACGGTGTGCGGCTCTCCTATCAGGTTCCCTACGCCACCAACCAGACGGTGCTGCGCCTCAGTTCAGGGTATGCTGCCGCGCGCGTGCTGGTGGTTGCTCCGCCAACCATGCAGGTTTCCGGCACAAGCTTCCAATCGGCGGGCACCGAGCAGGGATGGAATGTCTACGCGCGTGCGGCGGTCCCGGCCGGTACCGCTTTCGATCTTGCCGTCTCCGGCACCGCGCCACCGCCCGCGGCTTCTGGACAGCCCGGCGAAGGAGACCAGCAGAACCGCGATTCCGGGCGTCCCACACAGGTCTTGCCCGGTCGTTTGGAGAGCCTCAGATGGCCGGTAATCGGCGGTTTTGCCGCGCTGTTTGGTCTCGGCGCCTTCACGATGTGGCGCCGACCTGCCGTTGGTGCAAGCCAGCCCCCGGCACCGCCCACAAATGCGCCCAAATCACGCCGAACCCGGAAGAAACCGGTCTCAACAGCGCCGGCTGCGCTGTCGGACGAGGTAGCACAAGTTGCCGCCGATCTGGACCGCAGCGTCAGCCAGAGCCTCGACGAGCTGAAGGACGCCTTGTTCCGGCTCGAGCTGCGCCGCCAGGCCGGCGCCATCTCCGAGGAAGACTACGCCCGCGAGCGAGCACGCACCGAAAAAGTGCTCCGCGACCTCGTCCGGGGTTGAGCCGGGGCGCGTGGCCACCGCCTCACACTCCGCAGGCCTTGGGGTCGAATTCCACCAGATTGAAAAACGTTACGGGTCGCTGTTCGCCTTGCGTCGCGTGACGCTGCGCGTGGGCCCAGGTGAATTTGTCGCCCTGCTCGGGCACAATGGCTCGGGCAAGACAACGCTGCTGAAGATTGCCGGGCTGCTGGCGCGGCCCAGCGCCGGGCGCGTGACGTTTCAGGGTCGCACGGGGGAACGACCGGAAACGATCAAGAGCCGGATCGGCATGGTGGCTCACAACACGCTTCTCTATGACGAACTCAGCGCCGAAGAGAATCTCGTGTTCTTCGCCCGCCTTTACGGTTTGTCGGATCCGCGAGGATGCGCCCGGCGCGCGCTGGAGCCCGCCGGGCTGGCCGGCCGCCGAGACAACCTGGTGCGCACCTTCTCTCGCGGGATGCGCCAGCGGTTAGCCATCGCGCGTGCCCTGCTCGCTGAGCCGAACCTGTTGCTGCTGGATGAACCCGCTGCGGGGCTGGACCGCCAGGCCACCGAATGGCTTACCGAAACGCTCCGCGGCCTGCACACCGCCGGGGCGACGATCCTGATGAGCACGCACGGCCGGAACGAAACCTTGGCCATCGCGACCCGCGCCGTGTGCCTGGAGGGCGGCAGCGTCGTCGAGGACACCGCTGCCGGCGGCGATCTCCGCCAGGTCTTGGACGGCGCGGCGGGCCTGGGGCGCCGCGAGCGGACGGAGGCCTGAAGCGATGCCCAGCCTGAGCCGCGCGGCCGCAGTTATTCTCGCCAAGGAGCTTCGCACCGAGTTCCGCACGCGCGAGCTGCTTTCCACCACTGTGGTATTTGTCTTGATGGTCGTGGTGCTGTTCAGCTTCACATTTGATCCCTCCGCCGCGGAGTCGCGCCGCTTCGGCCCCGGCCTGCTCTGGCTGGCGTTTCTCTTTGCCGGCTCGCTAATGTTGCATCCCTCGTTCACGCGCGAGCAGGCCAACGACACGCTTTCCGGGCTGCGGCTGGCTCCGATCGAACCCTTCGCCATCTTGACCGGCAAGATTCTGGCCAATTTGCTGTTCATGTTGTTTGCGGAGTTGATCCTGCTGCCGATTTTTGCCGTGCTTTACGACGTGAGTCTGCTGCCGCTGGCTGGCCGGCTGCTGCCTCTATTGGGCGTGCTGCTGCTGGGCACGCTGGGGTTGACCACCACGGGCACCGTGTTCTCGGCAGTGGCCGCGCAGGCGCGGATGCGTGAGCTGCTTCTACCGCTGCTCCTGCTGCCGGTGCTGACGCCCGTCCTGATCGCGAGTACCGAGGCCACCGCCGGGCTCCTTGCCGACCCGCCGGCGCTCGACCGCGTCTGGCTGCTTTTTCTGGCGGCCTTCGACATCATCTTTTTGACGGCGAGCTGGCTTTTCGGCGAATATCTACTGGAAGAGTGAGAGGTCACCCAGATGGACAAGAGGACGAGGGACTGGATCACCTCGCTGGCCGTGGCGGCCCTGATCGCCATCGCTGGTTATGCGGCGCTGTTCCAGGCGCCCACCGAGCGCACTATGGGGCTCATCCAGCGGATCTTTTATTTCCACGTTCCGAGCGCGTGGACTGGCTTCGTCGCGTTCTTGATCGTTTTCATTGCCAGCATCGGCTATTTGCTGAAACGCACGCCGCAGTGGGACTGGCTGGCGGTTTCCGCAGCGGAGCTCGGCGTGGCCTTTTTCACCGTGGTGCTGACGACGGGCCCCATCTGGGCCAAGCCGGTGTGGGGCATCTGGTGGACTTGGGATGCGCGGCTGACCTCGACGTTCGTGCTTTGGGTCCTGTACGTCTCCTACCTGCTGCTGCGCACGCTGGTGAGCGACCCGGAGCGTCGCGCGGTGGTCTCAGCCGTGTTTGGCATCTTCGCGTTCCTCGATGTGCCGCTGGTGTACATGTCCATCCGCTGGTGGAGGACACAGCATCCCCAGCCGGTGATTGCCGGCGGCTCAGGCTCAGGCTTGGACCCTCTGATGTGGCGCGTCTTCCTGACCTGCTGGGCGGCATTGCTCGGGCTGATGGTAATTCTGCTGCGTGAGCGTTACCGGCTCGAGTCCTTACGTCATGAAGTAGCGGAGATGACCATCGAGGTGGAGAGGCGCGTCGGCGATGCCGGCTCGCTTTCGCCGGGGCAGGCTATCCGATAAGGAATCTCAGATATCCGGGTGAGTCCCGGTCCGGGGAGAAGGGGGACGCATGATAAGGAATCTGCAGAGCCTGATGGTGGCGTATCTGTTTGTGTGGGCCATCTTTTTCGTCTACCACCTGACCGTGGCGCAGCGCCTCGCGCGCCTGCAGGATGAGGTGAAGCGATTGAAAGAGATGCTCAAGCAGGTGTAACCGGCCTGCCGGGCGCACGGGAAAAAACACTGAATGGGCGCGCGGAAAAAAGTCGGCGTCGTATTGTTTCAACTCGGCGGGCCGGACTCGGCTGATGCCGTCGAGCCGTTTCTCTACAATCTCTTCTGCGACCCCGACATCATCTCGCTGGGCCCGCTGGGCGGGATTCTGCGTAAGCCGCTTGCCTGGTACATCTCCAGAAAACGCTCCCGGGCGGTGGCCCACCATTATGACGAGATCGGCGGGTACTCGCCGATTCGCCTGCTGACCGAGCGCCAGGCGCGCGCGCTGGACTTGGCGCTGCAGCCTTATGTGGACCCGCGCGTCGCCGTGGCCATGCGCTACTGGCATCCCCTCACCCCAGAGGCCCTCGCGCAATTGGGCGGTGTTGCGCTCGATGAACTGGTGCTGCTACCGCTCTACCCGCAGTATTCCCTCGCCACCACCGGCAGCAGCCTCAAGGAATGGAATCGCCTGTACAGGCCGGCGCGCCGTGCGCGGCCGGTGCACGTCATCGAGAAGTTTTACGATCATCCCCTTTACATCGAGGCGCTGGCGGAAAAGATCCAGCTCTGCTTCCGTCACTTCGACGCCCAGGCGGATGTCAACCTTGTTTTCAGCGCGCACGGGCTGCCGCTTTCTCTGATCGAGCGCGGGGATCCTTACCAGCGGCAGATCGAGGAGACCGTGCGCCTGGTGATGGAGCGCGGGCGCTGGCCGAATGCGCACACGCTCTGTTACCAGAGCCGCGTCGGCCGGCGGAAGTGGCTCGAGCCCTCGCTCACCGCGACCCTGGCAGAGCTGGCCCGTGCCGGGAAGAAACATCTGCTGGTCATCCCCATCGCCTTTGTCACCGAGCACATCGAGACGCTCCATGAAATCAATATGGAAGCGCGCGAGGAAGCTGCCAGGCTTGGCATCAAGACGTTTCGGATGATGCCGGCGGTGGGCGACTCCCCGCGGTTCATTGCTGCGCTGGCCGACCTGGTGCTGCGCGCTGTGGGCGTGGACGCCGCACTTCCCGCGCGCGTCGGCGCTACGTAAGCATTTATACTCTGACCAAATCGGCTTGACACCACGTGGCGCGCATCATATAAAAGATGGTTCGGGCGTATCCTTAAAACACATTCATTTCATTCGCCGAGGTAGTGCACGCACTCTATGCCGGAAAATACTGAAACGAAGCCCTCTGAGGTCGCGGCCCCGGCCGCGGGTCTCACCGCGGCGGGGCAGAAATCCGCAGCAAAAAAACCACCCGAAAGCCAGCCCGGCATTCGACCGGACAAGATGCGGCGCCGCCTGATTTGGGCCTGTGTCGGGGGCTACCTGGGCGTCAATTTCCTAATGTTCCTGCGGTTTTTCTTCCCCCGGGCGCTGTTTGAGCCTAAAACGGTCTTTTCCATCGGCTATCCGTCCGACTTCGACCTGGGCGTGGACACGAAGTTCCAGCGGGATTACCGCATTTGGGTGGACCGGGTGCCGGGGCGGCTCTTTGTTATCTACGCTCGTTGCACGCATCTGGGCTGCACGCCGGATTGGAAGCCGGCCGAGAACAAGTTCAAGTGCCCGTGCCACGGCAGCGGCTACGACAACGAGGCCATTAACTTCGAGGGTCCGGCCCCGCGACCGATGGACCGCGCGCACGTCGAGCTGGACGCCACCGGGCAGATCATCGTGGACACCAACCGTCTCTATGTGCGCGACCTGAAAGCTGGGCGCGACGAATTCGACAATCCGGGCGCTTATCTGCCTGCGTAGCCGCCCGCGGCGGCCGTGGCCAGAGCGGCAGTTGGAGGAGAATCGGATGCCGGAAGAAAACGGGGGAAGCAAGCGCGCGGGCCTCCTGGATAAAGTTCAGGAGGACGCCAAGGCGCTCAAGAAATTCCTCAAGGAAAAGGGCAAGGAAGAGCTGGAGGGCCTGAAACAGCCCGAAAAAACCCAGGTCTTCCGCTCCATCTTCCGCGTCAAGCACGACGACACGCCGCGCAACCGCGCGCTGAGCGTTCTGACCAATGTCTTCTTCCACCTGCACCCGGCCAAAAT
>JBGPZW010000090.1:0-13606 GCA_041493955.1 Terriglobia bacterium | reverse complement strand
GGCACGCTGGCCATTTTCATCAGCCAGTCAGGCGAAACCGCTGACACCCTGGCCGCGCAGCGCGAGGCCAAGCAGAAAGGCGCCAAGACCCTGGCCATTTGTAACGTCGTGGGCTCGATGGTTACCCGCGAAGCGAGCGGCACGCTTCTGACGCACGCCGGGCCGGAGATTGGCGTGGCCTCCACGAAAGCCTTCACCGGCCAGTTGGCCGCTCTGCTCTTGATCGCGCTCTACCTGGCCCAAGTGCGCAACAAGATTTCTCCGGATTGCGCGAAGGTGTTGTTGCAGGAGCTGACCCGCGTGCCGCACAAGATGGAAACCATTCTGCAGGCCGACGACGAGTACGAGGAGCTCGCCCGGCAGTTCTTCCGCTACACCGACTTCCTCTACCTCGGCCGCGGCATCCACTACCCCATCGCGCTTGAGGGCGCGCTCAAACTCAAGGAGATTTCCTACATCCACGCCGAAGGGTATCCCGCCGGTGAGATGAAGCACGGCCCGAACGCGCTCATTGACGAAAACCTGCCCGTGGTCGTCCTGGCCACGCGCGATGAAGCCGATAAAGACTCCATGACGCGCTATGAGAAGAGTGTCTCCAACATTAAAGAGGTCAAGGCGCGCGACGGCATCGTCATTGCCGTGGTCACCGAAGGCGATCACCTCGCCCGGGAGGCCTCCGACCACGTCTTCGAGATTCCCGCGGCGCCCGAGCTGATGTCTCCCATCCTCGAGATCATCCCGCTGCAACTGCTCGCCTACCACATCGCCGTGCGGCGCGGCTGCGACGTGGACCAACCGCGCAACCTGGCCAAGTCCGTCACCGTCGAGTAGCCGTCAGCGTTCAGAATTCAGGGCTTTGCCGGAGCTGCGGGAGTTTCACCGGGTTTCGGCTTTTCGTTGAGGATTTCGACGCCGCCACTCTCGCGCGGGTGAATTTCCAGGAAGCCGTCGCCATCCCACATCAGCTTCCCGCAGATCCGCGCCGAGTCGCCCTTGCGGGGCAGGCGGTCCACACTCTTCTTGGTCTCGGAGAAGAACTCGACTCGGACGAAGCGCGGCCCATCGAGATGCGTTTCCACTCCATTGACGCTGAACGACTCAAGCGCCATGTCTACGGTGTACATCGCGTCAACCCCGCCGACCCCGCTCAAGACCTTGCCGACGGCGCACGCTTCGGCGCAATAGTCTGTCCAGCCGCGGAAGCCCGCATGTTTCAGCGGCGTGAAAATACCCGCCAGCGTGTTCCGATAGATCCACCACGGTGTAAAGTTCACCTTCTTGCGCAGAGCATTTGCTGCGTCCTGGGAAGTCTTGAGATCGGGCGGCTGCGCGCCGACAGGATGCCTCTTGCAGATCTCGATGGACCTCTCCGGCGGCTTCTGGTTCAGCGGCTGCTCTTGCTTCCCCTGCCCCTCTTGCTTCTCCTGCGCATCCACAGCGGGTGGAAGCAAAGTCGCAAGACACACGAGGCACACCAGAAATGCCGACACCTTCTCCGTCACTCTGATCATCGAGTTTCGACGTCGCATGGATCTTCGCCCGAAATCCGTTTGGCCCGATCGAGACGGAAGCCTGAGCGGGCCGCCGGACATCCGGCCAACCGCACAAATTCTACCGAAACTGCGGGAAAACGTCGCCCTTTCTGCAACCGCGCAGGCCGGTGGCTCTGCTGGGGAACCCCTGCTCTCTCACCTGCCGAATCGCGTACAATCGGACCAGCGTGCGAGTACGATTCGCCCATTTCGCCTTTATCACCGCCGTTCTCCTGTTGGCGCTGTTGGCGCCGCCGCAGCTTTCCGCGCAAGCAGGTGCCAGCCAAGCCAGCCCGGCGCAAAGAGGACAAATCGCGCGAATCCAAGTCTCCGGCACGCACAAATACCAGGAAGCGCAAGTCGTGGCCGCGAGTGGACTGCAGGTTGGGGATACCGTGGGGCGCGAGGAGATTCAGGCCGCGGCAGACCGTCTGACGGGCCTCGGGCTGTTCTCGAAGACCACCTACCGCTTTACCACCCGCAGCGAAGGCGTCACTGTGGAATTCCTGCTTGAAGAAGCGCCGACGGTGCCGGTCTCGTTTGACAACTTCCCCTGGTTCACCGACGCCGAGTTGAACGAGGCATCGAAACAGGCGGTCGTCCTCTTCGACGGCACTGCGCCGGAGCAGGGCAGCGTGCTCGACGCGATAACCGAGGCGTTGGCAAAGCTTATTTTCACCCGCGGCGTCCGCGGCAAGATAGAACATATCCTGCTGGCCGAGCCCGCGGGCCAGGGCATGATTCAGCAGTTCAGGGTTGTCGGCACGGAGCTGAGGATCGAAGGCCTGAGGTTCGGCGATGCGCTCGCCGCGGACTCAAAGCGTGTCGCTGACCGCCTCTCCGACCTGGTTGGAAAACCTTACTCGCGCTTTGCTGTGGAGGTGTTTTCGATCGAGCAGGTGCGACCTCTCTATCTCGAGCAGGGCCGCCTGCGCGTGCGCATCGGAAAACCCAACGTGCGTTTCACCGGACCGCCGGATCGCCCGCTGGGCGACACCGTGCTGGTGATCGTCCCGATCGAGCCGGGTCTAGTGTATCGCTGGGGCGGCGTGAATTGGAGCGGCAACGCGGCCTTTGGCACCGCGGCGCTTGCGGAGTTTCTCAGCCTGCAGCCGGGCGAAGTGGCCAACGGCACGAAGATCACCGCGGACTGGGAGCGGGTCCGCAGCGAGTACGGGCGCCGTGGCTATCTCGATGTCAAGGTCTTGCCGGAACCTGTCTTCGACGACACAGCCGGGCGCGTCTCCTACCGCGTGGCCGTCAGTGAGGGCGCGCAGTTCCGCATGGGCGAACTGGTGATTACGGGGCTTTCGCTGGTGGCAGAACGAAAGCTGATCGAAGCCTGGCGCGTTCCGCGCGGTCAGATCTTCGATCGCGGCTATTTCGAGGAGTTTCTCGCCACCGGCATCAAGGGCGCCTTCGCCGACAGGGTTGTGCACTATGACGAGCAAGGTCACTGGCTGCGCACCAATCCAGAGACGCGCACGGTGGACGTTCTGCTCGATTTCAAGTGAGGGCCTCCGCGCGGCGTGGCCGGCGCGCGCCATCTCCTGAGCCGGCAAAGCTGCGCTATACTGCGTGCCGATGGGAAACCTGATCCAGCCGGAATCCCGCAGCGGTCTTCCCACGGGGAGGACTGCGCTCGAAAAGCAAGAGCACCTGCTCGCTTGCCTGCGGCGGGTGGACTCGCTTCTGGTGGCGCTCTCCGGCGGCGCCGATTCGGCGTACCTAGCCTGGGCAGCGCATTCCGTGCTGGGGGAGCGCGCGCTGGCCGTGACCGCGCTCTCGGCCAGCTTCTCGGCCCACGATCGCGAGCAGGCAGAGGCGTTCGTGCGCCACGCCGGCCTGCGACACGAGTTCATCGAGACGCGCGAGCTCGAGAATCCGCTCTACCAGGCCAACGACCCCGACCGCTGTTACCACTGCAAGACGGAACTCTTCACCGAGCTCGACACGTTGGCCGTGGAGCGGGGCTTTGCCGCGGTCGCTTACGGGATCAATGCGGACGACACGCGCGAGTTCCGGCCCGGCCATCGTGCCGCGGCCGAGCATCGCGTGCTGGCGCCTCTGCTCGACGCGGGGCTGAGCAAGGCCGAGATTCGCGAGCTTTCGCAGCGCGCCGGCCTGCCGACCTGGGACCGCCCGGCGTCGGCCTGTCTGGCCTCGCGCATCCCCTATGGGACGCAGGTCACCCCGGAAAACCTGAGCGCGGTCGAGCGAGGCGAGGCCGTCCTCCGCGAACTGGGGTTCCGCCAGTTCCGCGTGCGCTTTCACGAAGAGCTGGCGCGCATCGAGATTGCGCCGGACGAATTGCCACGCGCCTTGAACCCGGAGATGGCGGGCCTACTCGCGGAGCGCTTCAAGCGGCTGGGTTTCACCTACGTCACTCTGGACCTCGAAGGCTATCGCTCGGGCTCGCTCAACGCGGTGCTGAAGAAACCGTGAGGCTTGACGCCTCGTGCGGGGAACATTTGCTCCCGGCGCTGCGTAATCCTTGATGGGAGAGAGATCGCCCAGAGAAAGGGTCGCGGAGGAGGGCCGGAATGAGGGGACGTGCCGGACGCCTGGCGCTGATGACCGCCGCGGGGTTGTGCGTGTTCGCGGCCGGTTGCGCGATGGGGCCGGGTGAAACCGGCAGCTTTGAGCGCACGCTGAGCGTCACTGGGCCGCTGCGGCTGGACCTCGAAAACGGCTCGGGAAGCGTGGACATCAGGGCCGGGGAGGCCGGCCAGGTCCACATTCGCGGCGAGGTGCACGTCCGCGGCTGGTCCTGGCGCGATGCCCGGCAGCAGCTCGAGGACATCATCGCGCACCCCCCCATCGAGCAGCACGGTAATCTGATTCACGTGGGGCTGAACAAATTCCGCATGCGAATGGCGACGATCAGCTACAGGATCGTGGTGCCACCCGAAACCGAGCTGCAAGCTGCGACGGGTTCCGGGTCTCTCGAAGTCCGCGGAATCCACGGCCCCGCCCGGCTCATCGTAGGGTCCGGCGGTGTCACCGCCGCGGACATTCGCGAAGACACCCAGGTGACCGCGGGCAGCGGCGGCGTGACCCTGGCCAACATCGGGGGCGAGGTTCGCATCCTCGCAGGTTCCGGCGGAATTACCCTGAGCGCCACCCACGGGGATATCCGCGTGACGGCCGGTTCGGGTGGTATCACTATCGCCGCTCCGGGCGGGCGGATCAATGCAAAGACGGGCAGCGGAGGCATCACCATCGGCGGTGCCGCTGCGGACCTGCGCGTCGCGACTGGCTCCGGGAGCCTGGAGATCTCCGGGGATCCCGCCCCGCAGAGTTACTGGGAATTGCACACCGGCTCCGGCAGCATCGAGATCGGAGTGCCGGCCAGCGCCAGTTTCCGCCTGCATGCGCATTCCAGCTCCGGCAGCATCGACTCAGGCATTCCCATCGTTGTCGAGGAGCGCACGCGGCGCGAACTGCGCGCGCGAGCCGGCGGCGGCGAGGCGCGGATAGAGGCCCATAGCGCCTCCGGCAGCATCCACATCCGCTGAACCCCTCCGTTGGACTGTTTTCTGGCCAATTCCCTCCGGGGCGCGTGAATTCCGGTTGCTCTGCAGTGCGTTGGCTTGTGTTTATCTCCGGCTCGCGTTTCGCGCTACAATGTTTCGCAAATGCTCCGCAGGTTACTCGGGATCGCGCTCGCAGCGGCGCTCGGCGTCGCGCCCGGCGCCGGCCAGAATCCGGCCACCAAACCACCGGCTCCTTCAGGGACACAGGATTCCGGAGCACAGACGCAAGGCCCGGGCCCACCGGCTCGCCCCGCGCCGCCCGCAAAGAAGCCCCCAGACGCAGAGGCCGAGCTCAACCACGCCATAGAAGAAGCCGGCAACGACCGCGCCGCGCTGGTGCGGAACCTGGAGGACTATCTCCGCCGTTTCCCGGAAGCCCCGCGCAAGCTTCCGGTCTATCGCGCGCTGGTCGAGGCGGCCATGCAGCTGCGCGACACGGTGAAGGCCCTGGGCTATGCCGAGCGCATCATCGCCCTGCGGCCTGAAGACACCGCCATGATGCTCTTTGCCGTGGAACTGCTCGAGCACGCCGGTGTCGATCAGAGTTTGGCGCGCGCCGTGGGATACGCCACCCGCGTGCTTGACCGCGTGGAGAAGGCCGGCGCCGAATCCAAGTCTGCGCGCGTCTCGCAAGCCGAATGGGAATCCGAGCAGAAGAAACTCCTGATGTCTGTTTATCTGATCCGGGGCAAGCTGCAGTTGCAGAGGCGCGCCTACGACGCAGCAGCCGCGGATCTGGAGACCAGCTACCGCCTACTGCCGAACGCGGCCGCGGCCCTGCACCTGGGCGAAATCGCCGAGCTGCGCAAAGACCCCAACAAAGCCATCGAGCAATACGTCGCTGCGTTTGTGCTGCCCGATCAGTATGGCCTGCCGGTGGACCGCTGGGAGGTGCGGCGCAAGCTCGGCAACCTCTGGCAATTGACGCACGGGAATGAGGCCGGCCTCGGCGAGCGTCTGCTCCAGGCCTACGACAAGCTCGGCGGCGAGCCCAAAGCAATGGACACGGTTGCGCGAAACAAGGGAGCGACGGAGCCGTTCTCCTTTGTTCTTCGCCGGCCCGACGGCGGCGCTCCGCTGAAGCTGGCCGACTCAAAAGGGAAAGTAATCGTGCTCAATTTCTGGGCTACCTGGTGCCTGCCCTGCCGCGTACTGGAGCCACTGTTCGAGCAGGTGGGGCGCCAGTACGAGAACAAGAGCGACGTGGTATTTCTGGCGGTGAACGGCGATGAGGACGAAACCCGCGTCAAGCCTTATGTCGAGCGGGAGAGGATGCGCGCCACAGTGGTGTTCTCCGACGGCCTGGATCTTCTGCTGGACATCAAGGCCTATCCGACCGTGATAGTTCTCGATCCGACCGGCAAGATTGTTTACCGCGGCCAAGGCTTTGCGCCCGAGAGCTTCGTCGAAAACCTTAGTGGCGCCATCGACCGCGCACTCGCCAGCGCTGGTGCCGCTCCAACTTCTTGAGCCGGTCTTGATAGTTGCTAGTGGCGAGCGTGACCCACCCCGCAACACTGTACCGGGCAGAAGTTGAGGATTTTGCATTGTGCCCGGACGGGTGCACCGCTCAAACCTCGCCGGGGCGCGCCGAAGCAAACCCGCCCGATGCTGCAGTTCCGGTGCCCAAGCCTTTGCGTCTTCTGTTCGTCAGTATCCCGCTTGGCGTGACGGGAGAAAGGATGGTGGTCCCGCCGAAGTGTGGCCGCGAACGAAAAAGCCGGGAATTTCCCCCCGTGAGAGTTTGCGCAGTTTGCCCTCCGAGCTTTCGTTGACCAACCGAGCAAAGTCCGGGACAACGGACTCTGGAATGCGGGGAGTTCAGCGGGAGGGGGTGGGGGAGTGGCGGGCGGAAAGGTCGCGCGCGGACAGCAGGGTGTTGATGTGGATGCGGACGGTATCCTCGACCCGCCTGGCATAGCCGCCGGCCAGGGTGATGGCCACGGGCACGTGGTTGCGATGTGCGTGTTCATAGACCAAGCGATCGCGCTTGGCGAGCCCCTCGATGGTGAGCCCGAGGCCGCCCAGCTGGTCTTCGCGGTACGGGTCGGCGCCTCCCAGATAGAACAGCAGGTCCGGGCGACCGTTTTTGAAGGCCTGCTTCAGGTTCTTTTCGAGGATGTCGAGAGAGTCGTCGTCCCCGGTGCCGTCCGGAAGATCGAGATCAATCGTGGAGGGCGGCTTGGGTAGCGGGTAGTTGTTCTCCTGATGGATCGAAAGCGTCAAGACGTTGGGGTCACCGTGAAATAGCACGGCGGTGCCGTTGCCTTGATGCACATCGGTGTCCACGACCATCGCCGTCTTGATAGCGCCCTCGGCCTGCAGGCAGCGTATGGCGATGGCCACGTCGTGGATCATGCAGAACCCTTCCCCATGCTCGCGAAAGGCGTGATGGAATCCACCGCCGACATTGGCCCCAAAACCGTCGGTGAGGGCGAGCCGTCCGGCCAGGATCGTGCCGCCCGCCGCCAGCCAGAAGGCATGCACGGTTTCCGGGGAGTAGGGGATCTCCAACCGCATCCCCTCGATGGCGCTCAGGTGGCCAGTCTTGAGCTTGTGCACCCACTCCGCTGAGTGCACCCGCTTCACGTCTTCGTCCGAAGCCGGCTCGGGGCGCTCGAAATCCTCCGGCCCGGCAAGGTTTTCGCGGAGCAGCGTTTCGTGGACCAGACGGTATTTCTGCGAGGGGAAGACGTGCGGGCCGAGGTTGAGGTCGTAGTTTTCGTGATAGACGAGCTTATAGGGGAGCATGGACCCCGTTTGTGTCAGCTTTCCCGGTCGAGGATGAAATCGGGGACGGTGAGCAGCGCGCGACCGTAATCGGAATTGCCGGTTCCATTCAGGCAGGCTTTAGCCCGGCGGGCATAGTCATCGGCCAATTGCCGAGCGCGTTCCAGCGCACCCGAATTGCGCACCAGCGCGGTGATCTCCTCGGGCCGCACGCTTTGAAAACCTTTCTCTTGGAGCACCGCCGCGACCATCCCCCGCCCGGCTCGCTCCCCGTTCTCCAGGGCGTAAATCAGGGGGAGGGTCACCTTGCCCTCCTTGAGGTCGCTCAGCACGGGTTTGCCGAGCTGTTCCGGAGAGGCGGTGAAATCGAGCAGATCGTCCACAAGCTGGAAGGCCAGCCCGGCAAAGTGGCCGTAGTCCGCCAGAGCCTGCTCCTCCGCATCGCTCTGCCGGCCGAGCACCGCGCCCAGGCGCGCACAGCCGCTGAACAGGCAGGCCGTCTTGCGCGTGGCGAGCGCCAGGGCATCCTGCTCGGTCAGGTCGATGCGGCCGAGCTTGGTCAACTGGAGCAGCTCGCCCTCGACCATGTTCTGGGTCAGCTCGATAAGGATGTCGAGGATCCTGAAGTTGCGCTCGGTCAGCGCCATCTGAAAGGATTGCATGTAGAGCCAATCGCCCGCCAGCACGCTCATGTGATTGCCCCAGCGGGAGTTGGCCGAGGGGCGGCCGCGACGAGTGTCGGCGCCGTCAATCACGTCGTCGTGGATCAGCGTGGCGCTGTGGATCATCTCCACCACCGCGCCTAGGCGGATCGCGCTCTGGCCGCGGTAGCCGCAGTAGCCGGCCGCCAGCAGCAGCAGAGCCGGGCGCAGCCGCTTCCCTCCGCCTCCGAGCAGATAGCCGGCGATCTCCGCGACCGGTTCGATCGAAGAGTCGTTCTGGGCGGCGATCTCCTGCTCGACCCGGACGAGGTCCTCGCGGACCAGATCGAAGATCTCTTTAACGGTCAGAAGCGAGATGGCACTCCTCCGTCATGGTTCCGAGGCACGCTGGCGATCGGGCATCCCCAGCTTGAAGAGGCGAACGAAATTAGCCGCCGTGAGGCCGGCGATTTCGTCAGCGGCCAAGTTTCTCACATTCGCCAGGGTTTGCGCTACCTCCGCCACATAGGCGGGCTCGTTGCGCCGGCCGCGGTGGGACTGCGGCGCCAGGAACGGGGAGTCGGTCTCGATCAGCAGGCAGCCGGCGGGCAGGTCGCGCGCGACGTCGCGCAGGTTCTGCGCTTTTGGATAGGTAATGTTGCCGGCGAAGGAGACCAGGAAACCCATCTCGATTCCCTTCCAGGCCTCTTCGAGCGTGCCGGTGAAGCAATGCAGGATGCCTCCCAGGCCCGTGCTGCGCCAGTCCTGTTCGAGAATCGCCAGGCAATCCGTCCAGGCGTCACGGCAGTGAATGATGATGGGCTTTCTTGCGGCGCGCGCCTGCTCGAGCTGGCGGCGAAAGACGCGTTCCTGAAGCTCACGGGGGGAATGGTCATAATAGTAGTCGAGTCCCACCTCGCCCCAGGCGATCACGCGCGGGTGCCTGGCCAGACGATCGAGCTGCTCGAAATGCGCTTCGGTGGCGAGCCGGGCTTCGTGCGGGTGGATGCCCACGCTAGCGTAGATCCAGTCGTGCTGCTCGGCAAACGGCAGCGCGGCATCGAGCTTTTCGGGGCCCGGGCCGCTACCGATTGCCAGCACCGCGCGAACGCCGGCTTGCCGCGCGCGCTCGAGGACTTCGGCACGGTCGGCGTCAAACTGCGGGAAGTCAATGTGGGCGTGCGAGTCAATCAATTCCATGAGTCTAGCGCCGGCCCCTGGCCGGCGAATTGTAGGGGCGACGCTTTCTGCGCCCGCTGCCGAGTCGCTGGCGGGTGCACCGGCGCCAGGCGATGTTCCAATTGCAGGATTCTTACTTCAGTCGCGAGCCCACCGGCACGTCTTCGAGGAAGCCGGCCAGCACCGGCTTGCCGTCGGGAGGCACCGAGGCGGCCACGATCATCCCGTTCGATTCCACGCCGCGCAACTTGCGCGGCTGCAAGTTGACCACGACGATCACCTTGCGACCCACCAGGTCCTCGGGCTTATAGACTTCGGCGATGCCCGCCACCACCTGGCGCACCTCTTCGCCGATGTCGACCAGAATCTTCAGCAGCTTGTCGGCGCCGGCCACGCGCTCGGCCGACTTCACTTGGCCCACGCGCATCTCGACCTTGGCGAAATCCTCGATGCTGATGCGGCTGGGGCCCTGCGCCGCGGGCGCTGCCGCTGCAGGCGGCGCTCCGGCCGGGGGTTGACGCATGTCCTGTTCCATGGCTTCAATCCTTTCGATTGTTTCGAGTTTCTCCACACGCGGGAAAATCGCCTCGGTCTTGCCAATCTGCGTCCCGGGCCGGAGCTGGCCCCATTGCAACTGATCGAGCTGCTGGTCAGCAAGCTGACCGACTTGGCCGAGTTGCTGCCAAATCTTTTCGGTAGCATGGGGTAACACCGGGTGTGCCAGAACAGTCACAATCCGAAGCGCCTCAGCCGCAGTCCAGAGGATCGTTTGCAAACGCTCCTTGTCCGCCCTTGTTTCTGATTCCGCGAAACTCCAAGGATGCTGGACGACCAAATATTTATCCACCTCAGCAATCAGGGCCCAGATTCGTTCCAGGACTCTGGAAAATTGATAAGATTCATAGAAACTTGGAATCTCTGCCAAATCCCCTTCCACAAATCCCTTGAAGGTTGTATCCCGGTTGGAGAGTTTTTCCTCGAACAGCGGAGCAGGGATCTCGGCCCCGAGGTATCGCTCGATCATCGTCAAGGTGCGACTGGCGAAGTTGCCGAGACCGTTGGCCAGGTCGCTGTTGTAGCGGTTGATCAGTGCTTCGCGGCTGAAGTTGCCGTCTTGCCCGAAGACCATTTCGCGCAGCAGGAAATAACGCAGCGCGTCGATGCCCAAGACCCGGGCGATGGGCTGGGGCAACTGGATGTTGCCGCGCGACTTCGACATCTTCTCCTGCTCGAACAGCCACCAGCCGTGCGCAAAGACAGTTTTCGGCGGCGCTTCGCCCGCGGCCATCAGAAACGCCGGCCAGTAAACGGCATGGAAGCGCAGGATTTCCTTGCCGATCAGGTGCAGGTCGGCAGGCCAATAGCGCTCCCACTGCAACTCATCGTCACCGTAGCCGATGCCGGTCATGTAACTGGTCAGGGCATCGTACCAGACGTAGATGACGTGCCGGTCGTCTTCCGGCCAGGGGATCCCCCACTTCAGAGTGGTGCGGCTGATCGAAAGGTCACGCAGCCCCCCGCGGACGAAGGCGACGACCTCGTTGCGGCGCGTCTCGGGCTGGATGAATTCGGGATGTTTTTCGTAATGCTCGAGCAGGCGGTCTTGAAACGCGGAGAGCCGGAAGAAATAGTTTTCTTCGCGGATTCGCTCAGTGGGCCGGCCGCAGTCCGGACAGGGCGCGTTGGCGGTAGGATCATCCACATAGAGCTCATCGAACACGCAGTACTGCCCCTCGTAGTGCCCTTTGTAGATGCAGCCGGGCTCGTAGGTATGGGCCTGGCCGACCAGGCGGTGCACGGCGCGCTCGTGGCGATCCTCGGTGGTGCGCACGAAGCGGTCGATGCGCAGATCGAGCTCGTTCCACAGGCGGCGGTATTCTTCGGCGATGTTGTCGGCGAACTGCTGCGGAGCGACGCCGGCGGCCCTGGCCGAACGCTCCACTTTCTGCCCGTGCTCGTCGGTGCCGGTGAGCAGCACGACGTCAAAGCCGCGCATCTGTTTATAGCGCGCGATGGTATCGGCCACGATGGTCGTGTAGGTGTGGCCCAGGTGCGGCCGCGCGTTCACGTAATAGATCGGCGTAGTCAGGAAGAACTTCGGCTTGGGGGTGGGCGTGTCCATGGACTACTTGGCCGACTCGCGCTGCTTCTGAAATGCGAACGCCGCTTCCGCCAGCACCTGTTTCAGCGGGACCTTTTTTTCGCCCGCAATGCGCCGGCAATCTTCGTACTCCGGCGAGGCGTTCAGGATGTGCCCGTTGCAGCGTGACACCTTGATGCGCACCGGCCCGTGGGGCGTCTCCACGGCGACATGCTCGCGCTCGAGTGTGCGCCGGCGCGCCGTGTAGTTGCGCACCCCAATGGTGGTCGTCTCGCGGAAGATCAAGTCCGTCAGGCGGTCCGCCGCGGCGGGCTCGCACAGCACGGTCAGCAACTGGCCCGGACGGTTCTTCTTCATCTGCACCGGAGTGGTAAAGACATCGAGCGCTCCAGCCTCGAGCGCTCGCTCCACAAAATAGCCGTAGATCTGCGGGCTCATGTCGTCGAGATTGGCCTCGATGACCACGACGCCGTCTTCCCAGCCGGCGCCAGCCTCCCGCCCGGCCCGCTCGCCCACAAACAGGCGCAGGACGTTGGGTTGCTCGGCCAGCTCAGCGGTGCCCGCACCGTAGCCGACCGCGGCGGCGGTCATCGGCGGCATCGGACCCCAGTGTGCCGCGAGCGTGGACGCGATGGCCGCGCCGGTCGGCGTCACCAGTTCCCTGCTGATCCCTGTCGAGTAAGTCGGCGCGCCGCGCAGGAGTTCCGCCGTCGCCGGCGCCGGCACAGGCAAAGTGCCATGCTGAGTTTCCACGCGCCCGCTGCCGAGATTGAGCGCCGAGCAGGCGAACTCTTCGATGCCATGCAGCTCGAAGCCGATGCAGGCGCCCACAATGTCCACAATCGCATCCACCGCGCCCACTTCATGGAAGTGTACTTTTTCGACGGAGACATTGTGTACCTGTGCCTCGGCCTCTCCCAGCCGAGAGAAGATCTTGGAGGCGCGCTCGGTGACACGCGGCGGTAGGCCCGATTTGTCGATCAAGCCGAGGATGGTGCTCAGGCCGCGGTGGTGATGGTGTTCGGTGGTCTCCACCCTGACATTCGTGGCCGCCAGCCCCCGGCGAGTCACCTTCTCTGCTGAGATCTTCCAGCCGGTCAATGGCAGGCGGCGCAGGTAGGCCTCCAGCCGCGCCAGCTCGCAGCCGGCGTCCACCAGCGCGCCCAGCACCATGTCTCCACTGATGCCGGAGAAGCAATCGAAGTAGGCGATCTTCATGCGGCAAACCGATACTATTCTGGCCGCGCGAAGCTGTCAAATCACCGCTACTGTGGGAACTGCTGCGGCTTCTTTGACTGCCCGCGCGGCATTCGTTAGAATCGCATGCTTCTTCCACTCACAAGGAGCTGCGTGTACCACGTCGTCGAAGCCCATTTCCGCAAGCACCTGCGCAGTTATATCCGCAGGCACTATAAGGTGGACGCCGCTGTGGCGACCGAGCGGCCGCCGCGTCTCGAGATGGGTGAGCTGGCCTCGCCGGTGTGTTTCGAGCTGGCCAAGCAGCTCAAGCGCGCGCCGCGACACATTGCCCAGGAAATCGCAAACGGAATCGGCGCCATCGAGGGCGTGGCGCGGCTCGAAGTCGCCGGCGGCGGCTACCTCAATGCGTATCTGGAGCGGGCTGCTTTCTTCGCTGCTGCCATTGCCGGCGCGGGGAAAGAAGCCGTGGCGGCGCCCGCCGATGCGCCCAAGAACATCGTCGAGCACACCAACATCAATCCCAACAAGGCCGCGCACATCGGGCACCTGCGCAACGCCGCGCTGGGCGACACCTTCGTGCGCCTGCTGAGGCACGCCGGGCACCGCGTCGAGGTGCAGAACTACATTGACAACACGGGCGTACAGGTCGCAGACGTTGTCGTGGGTTTCGTGCACATGGAGAAGAGG
>JBGPZW010000094.1:0-12983 GCA_041493955.1 Terriglobia bacterium | reverse complement strand
GAGCCACTGCTGCCGCCAGCAGATATTGGCGTCGCGCAGGATTGCGGTTCGAAACGCTCGAAATCCGTTGGTCGTTTCGGTCACGCGCTTGCCCACGCTCACCGAAAACAGCAGCGGATGCACATAGCGCGTGGCCAGGACGCGATACACTGGCGTGTTCCCGAAACCTCCCCCCGGCAGGAAGCGTGATCCCTGCACGAAGTCCGCTTCGCCAGCCAGGATTGGTTCCAACAGGCGTGGAATTTCCTGCGGGTCGTCCTTGTCGTTTCCTGCTTGGACAACCAATACGTCGTAGTTCTGCGCAAGTGCGTAATCGAAAACACGTTTCATCGCCGACCCGATGCCTTGGTTCGAAGGGTTGCGCAGCACAAGCAAATTATTGGCGGGCAAGTTGTCAAGCGAGCCATCCGTCGAGCCGTCGTCCATCACCAGCAGGTCATAAGGCCGCTCCGGCGGATGGCGCGCCAGGGTGCGGCGGATTTTCTCGCCCTCGTTGTACGCAAACGCAGCGGTCAGAATCTTCATCGCGCCTTTGTTTCTCGGCTACTTCTCGATGCGAGGTGGCCGTCGGACAGGTCGCGGGAGCGACGGAACTGTTTCCCACTCCGGGCGATGCCGCACATCGATGCCGTTGACGTAGGGCTTTACAATGTCGAACGGGCACTCCAGCTCGTCCACATCGCGGATCACCCGCGCGGGGCTGCCGACCACGAGCGTGTGCGGGGGAACGTCCGAGGTCACCACGCTCCCAGCGGCCACGAGCGCATTTTTCCCGATGATGACGTGCGGAAGGATCGTGGCGTTAACCCCCACACGCGCGCCGGCACGAATCGTTGGGCCCTGCATGCACTTGGTACAGAGCGGATGTGGGTCGTTGGCAATCATCACGCCGGGCGCCAGAAAGACGTCATCCTCAAGCACGGTGTACTGCGCCACGTAAACGTTGCAGTGTATCTTGACGCCATTGCCTACCATACAGCCGTAGTCAATCGTGGAGTTGTTCCACACCGAGCAGTTGTCGCCGATCTTATTCTCCTCGCGGATGACCACGTTGTGGCCTGTTTCAAATCCCGAACCGATCTCCACCGAGGCATAGATCACCGTTCCAAACCGGATGTGCGCTCCCGGACCCATCCGTACAGGCTTCAGCAGGATGTGCCTCCCGGGCAAACAGCCAACGAGGGCGCCCGTATCGATCACGCAGTCCGTTCCGAGCTCCAGAGGTACGCTGGGTTGCGTCATCAAATCTCCTTGGCTGCTCCGCGTGCGCCCATGGACGCTTCGATCGCCAGCAGCGTTCGCACTACGGCCGCCCCAAACCTGGCATCGGAAAGCGGCTGAGTGGAATGCGTGATCGAGGTGATGAACTCCGCGCATTGGTTTTTCAGCGGCTCGCTGTGGATAATCTTGGGACTTATGATGTCACCGTCTCGCACCAGGAGCTTGAACTCGCCGAAGGAATCTGCGTCCATCTCGCCCACCGAAACACCCTTTTCATAAACGCGAATCCGCTCGGCATCGTTGAGGTCGTCGAACACGACTCGTCTTCCACTGCCCACGGCCACCACTGCGCGCACTTTGTTCGGGTCCGCCCAGCTCACGTGGATGTTGCCGATAACGCCGTTCGCATACCCCAGGGTAACAAAACCGACATCCTCGCGCGAGCTTCCGAGGACCGGCGTACCAATGGCACTGGCCCATTGGGGTTGCTGGTCCAGAAGATAATTGAAAATGGAGATGTCGTGCGGCGCCAGATCCCACACCGCGTTGACGTCTTTGCGAATGGGACCCAGGTTCGTCCGAGTAGCGTGGAGGTAATAGGCCCGGCCGAAGTCCGCCGATTGCATGCACTCCTTCATCTTGCGAATCCCGGCATTGTACAGAAACGTGTGCGCCACCATGAGCACGCGCCCAGTGCGTTCGGCCAGTTCGCACAGACGCTCGCAATGCTCGATCGTGAGCGCCAGGGGTTTTTCTACCAGTACGTGGCGGCCGCTCCGCAGCGCCTCTTGCGCCAGATCGAAATGGGTCGTGGCCGGGGTGGAAATCACGACGCCGTCCACATCATTGCGCCGCAAGACTTCTTTCACATCACTCGAGCTCTCGACCTGCGGATGGCGCATCTGCGCACGCTGCCGCCGCTCGTGGTCCACTTCGCAAATGGCCGCAACCTGCGATTCCGGTAGCTCATTGAAAATGCGCGCATAGTTCGGTCCCCAATAGCCGTAACCTACCAGCGCCACGCGCACTGTCTTCGCCATCTTTAGCCTAACCTCCCGCGTGCCGTTCCACAGGTCCAAGCGGCCGCTCCGGTGCAATGGCCCAAAGTCAAGGACCTCCTACTCACTCGAAGACGAGCGCGAATCGCGCTTGCAGCAATTTGGCCTACCCAATGTGAAATGCGAGCTGAGCTGGAGAGGTAGCCTGTGGCAAGGACCCGAAGGAAACCCGCAGGGCTTCCGTGCCGGATGGCCCGGGTGTTCGGGCAGCCGGCAGCGACAAGAACGACATCGGCCCTCGCTACTTGAGGGCGACTTCCAGCCGACCACATGCGCGGCTCCCGGCGGCTCAGTTTCCGCCGCTGGCTGCCCGGCGCGGCGCGGTCACCAGTTCTCTTTTCGACGCCAGGTACGCCGCCACCCGATCCACGATCTCCGGCAGCTGAGTCCTTGGCCGGAAGCCGGTTAGATCTTCCAGCTTCTCAAGCGCCGGTACCCGCCGCTGCATATCCTCGAAGCCCGGCTCGTAGGCCTGATCATAGGGGGTATAGGTGATCGGTGAAGAGCTTCCGGTCCGCTCCTTGACCACTTGCGCCAGGCCTTCAATGGAGATCTCCTGGTCGCTCCCGATGTTGACCACCTGGCCCACCGCACGACCCGTGGCAACCAGCCGCGAGATGGCCTCCACCGCGTCGCGCACGTCGCAGAAGCAGCGCGACTGCCGCCCAGTGCCATAGACGGTGATCGGCGCGCCTTCCAGCGCCTGGCCGACGAAGTTCGGCATCACCATGCCGTAACGGCCGGTTTGCCGCGGGCCCACAGTATTAAATAGCCGGGCCACGATCACCGGCTGCTTCTTTTCCTTCCAGTAGGAGAGCGCCAAAAACTCATCCAGCGCCTTCGAGGCGGCATAACTCCAGCGGCTCTTGGTCGTGGGGCCGAGCACTAGGTCGGCATCCTCCCGGAAGGGCACGTTGGTGTTCTTTCCGTACACCTCGGAGGTGGACGCGGTAAAGACCAGCTTGCGTTTCTTGCAGGCCGCTTCGAGCACGAGCTGGGTGCCGTTGACGTTGGTCTCGATGGTGCGCACCGGACTCTCCACAATCAGCCGCACGCCCACCGCCGCCGCCAGATGGATGATGACCTCGGCCTCGTCCACCAGCTCGGCCAGTAAGTGACGGTTCTCGATCGAATCCAGGAAATAGTGCATCCGGTCGAAGGCCTTCAAGTGCCGGATATTCTCCATGCTGCCGGTGGAGAGATCGTCCATCAGCAGCACCTCGTCGCCGCGGTTGAGCAGGAGTTCCGCCAGATGAGAGCCGATAAAACCCGCACCGCCCGTGATTAGAAAACGCAATTCCCCTCCTGGTGAGGATGTTGTTGTTCGCTGTAGCTAAGATTTCGCTTGCCGCTGAGACCCTTCGCCCTTTTCCCGGCCGTAAGCGCCGTAGGAATAATAGGGGTAGTACCGATAGGAGTAGTAATAGCCGGGCGAACTCGAATCCACGGCGTTGAGCACCACGCCCAGCAGGCGGCACTTGACCGCGGCGAGTTGGTCCCGCGCGCGGCTAAACGCGTCCTTGGGCGTCTCACCGCTGCGCACCACGAGGAGCACGCCGTCCGCCAGCACCGAGAGGATCACCGCGTCGGTGGCCGCCATGATGGGCGGCGAGTCAATCACGATAAACTTGTACTCTCGCCGCAGCACCGCAACCGCTTCGCTCAGCCGCTGCGAGGAGAGCAGGTCGGCTGGATTCGGAGGAACGGGACCGGTAGGTATGGCGGCCAGGTTGGTGATTACTGGGTGGGGCACCGTAACCAGATCCAGGGAGGAAACTCCCGCCAGATAGGAGCTCAAGCCGGCGTACTTGCCGTCACTCATGCTCAGGGCCCGGCTAATGCCGGGTTTGCGCAGGTCTGCATCCACCAGCAGCGTGCGGTCGCCGAGCTGCGCGAGGGTCACCGCCAAGTTCACCGCTGCGGTGGTCTTCCCTTCCCGTGGCAGCGCGCTGGTGACCAGGATCACCTGCGGGGGATGCTCGGCCTGGGAGAGCAGCAGCGAGGTGCGCAGCGCGCGAAAGGCCTCGGACATCTGTGATTGCGGCATGTGATGCGAGACCAGCTCCACACGAGCCTCCGAGCCGTTCTGCGGGGAGTTCTTCAGCCGCTTCTGGGTGCGGGTGCGACCGTTGGAGGTCGCGAACGCCGGCACCACGGCGAGCGAAGGCAGCCGCGCCAGCATCTCGATGTCGTCCGGGGTCTTCACCGTGTTGTCCAGGTACTCGCGCAGCAGGGCCAGGCCCATTCCGCCGACCAGGCCGATGACAAAGCCCAGCAGGATGTTCCGCGTCTTCTGCGGGCGTGAGGGCGAAGACGGAATCATGGCCGGGTCCACTACTCGGATGTTGCTCGAGCGCAGCCCGGCGGAGATTCCCGCTTCCTTCAGCTTCTGCAAAAGGCCGTCATAAAGCTGCTTGTTGGCCTCGGCGTCGTGCTTCAGGATGTTGTACTGAACCAGCTTCTCGGCCATGCCGTTGGTTTCAGCTTTCTGTCTGTCCAGGGCCTCCCGCAAGAGGTTTTCACGCTGGCGAGCGGTGCGATACTCAGTCTCGATCCGATTGACGATGTTGGTTTTCTCGTGCGTCACCAACAGCTCGATTTCCTTGAGCTGGGCCTGCAGCCGCACCACCTTGGGGTAGTTGGGGCCGTACTGGTTCAGAGCGTCGGTGTATTGCGCGCTCAGCTCGGCCTGTCTCTTCTGCACTTCCTGGAGAACCGGGTTGTCCCGCAGCAGCGGAATCGAATCGACGCTGCCGGCCTGCGCCAGCTGGAAGACGGCTTCTTTGCGCATGCGATCGCTCTGCGCCTCGGTCAACTCTTTATTCAGGTCGGAAAGCTTCTGCGTGGTGATGTTCTGTTTCTCGTCAATGGTCCAGATCTGCTGCTGCCGCTCGTAAGCGATGCGGGCGTCTTCCGACTTCTCCACCTTGATGCGCAGCTCGTCGAGCTGGCCGGCCAGCCACTTGGACGCCTGGGTGGCGGCCTCGTAGCGGCTGCGGAAGTTCTGCTCGATGAAGTTTCCCACGTGGGCATTCACCACGCGGGCCGCAACACCCGGGTCATTGGCCTCAAAGGTCACGTCCAGCAGGCGGCTGTTCGGCACGCGCTTGACGCTCAAACCACCCAGAAAGGTGCCCAGGGACGGCGGCCGCGCCTGGTTGGCCGCCCCGCCAGCGGACATTGGGGTCTTGGAGATCTTCCCTGCCTGGCCGCCGAACGCAGGAGTGTCGCCGATCCCGGTGCTCCGGATGGTTTGCAACGCCAGGGTCTCGCTCTGCAGGATTTTGGCCTGGGTCTCAATGTAGTTTTCTAGGTCCACGTACATGTCGAAGGAATCGTTCCCCTGGAAGGGCAGGATGCTGGTGTTTTCCCGATCGATCTGCACGCGAGCGGTAGCCTGATAGACGGGCTGCATGCGCAGAGTGGCGATGGTCACGAAGGTCACCGTGGTCAGCAGAAAGAACAGGATCAGCCACTGGTGCTTGCGCAGAATCATCACGTAGTCGAGCAGGTGAGGTTCCCGCTGAGCCATGTCCCAGATATCAAACGGGGCCTGGCCGGTAGCAAGGTCGATCTGGCCGCTCGTGCGGCGGTCGCGCGGGATCAGATGCGTCAACTCATTCATGTTTGGCTTGGCACCCCATGCCAATCGAACTTCTCCAATTCCCTCCGAGCCATCGTTTAGCGACCCAGCCGAACTAGAGCCACGCCGGAGGAGAGCGCAATGGCGATATCCCCGGCGCGGTGCAGCGCCTTTTTCCCCGAACTGTCCGGGACGAAGAGGATGTCGCTGGGGAACAGACGGACATCTTCGGTTTTGCGCTCCAAAACTTTGCTCAGGTCCACACTGAGTTCTTTATGCTGGCCCGTGTCTGAATTTCTCCGCACGATTACGGCCTGATGCGGCCTGGCGGTGCTCTTTAAGCCCCCCGCCAGAGCGAGGATCTTCAGGGTCGTCATCTGCTCCCGGTCACTCCCCAGCACGATCCCACCCGGTTTTTCCACCGCCCCGACCACATAGACAACGCCCGCCCGAGGAACGCTGACAACGTCGCCGCTAAGTAGTGGGATATTGAATTTGGAATCGCCTGAGTCCAGCAAATCACTGAGGCTAATCGTAAACGTCATCGGTGGCGGTGCAGTCCCCTCTGGGTCCCCCGCCAAGCTCCCGGGTTTGCCGGGAGCAGGCTCAGTCGCGGCTCGGGTAACGATCAACGTGTTCCCGGCATCGTTGGCGATGCCGCCTGCTTCGGAGAGCACCTCTAACAGCGTCGTCTGGCGCATCGCCTGATAGACGAGGGGATGGCCCACAGCTCCGATCACCGTAATCGGCTGGCTGCGCCGCTCCCTGAGGAAAATCGTGACCTGCGGGTGTGACACCAACCCGTTGGACTGCAGAAGCTCGGCGAGCTTCTCCTCTAGCTGGAAGGCAGTCAGCCCGCTGGCGCGGAGTTTCACGGGGAGCAGCGGGAGAGAGATATAACCGGACTCACCCACGCGGACGTCCCGGGAAAGTTCGGGCACATCAAACACCTCGATGTGCACCAAGTCCCCGCTCCCGATTACGTAGTCGCCCTGCTTGGCGTGCATCGCGCTAGAGAGCTGGCGGATTCGGTCATTCGTCTCTTGTGGAATTTCGAACTTCTGCTGCGAGAAAGCAGCGGAGGTAACCAGTAGCACACCCGTCCCCAATCCGGCGCCCTTCAGAACCAGCCGGCGGAATACACCAACCCTTTTGGATTGCATTGGATAGACTTTTCCCCCACGCGTCCGCATTATACAGGTACTTGGGCAGCTTCAAGCAATGAATTTTGCTCGAATTCTCCTGCCTGCTGTCGAGCCGCTGGCCCACTATCCGGATTGTTGCGACGATGTCTATATCTACTTCCGAACTGCGGGAAGGGAAGAATCTCCGCGTCTGGAGTGGCCGCGGCCATAGGCGTTCTAGATCCAACGCAAGCTTGAGAACTCCGAGCGGGTGGAAGTGCACGGGGGTATTCCCGGGCCTCCGAAAATCCTTGAGTTTCCAGGCGCGGGTGAAAGACAATTCGCAGGGCAATCAGGTCAGACCAGCGTGGGGTTCACCAAGTCGGTTCCGGTTTCCTGCCTGAGCCGACCAGAGAGCCGTGGGGATCCAGTGAGTCGAGTTGAACAGATTATCAGCGTGGCGGCTAATGTGCCTCCCATCGTAGCCCGCGAGCAAGGCCTGGCGACAAAATGCAGAACCATCTTCAGATGCCTCGCGATCGCCTCGGGATTTGTACAAGCCTGGAGTTCCCGGTTCTGGATGGACGTCGACGGCGTCAGCTACCTTGATATGGGGCAGGCATATTTCCAAGGGAATTGGAAGGTCGCGGTCAACGCCTACTGGAGCCCACTATATTCCTGGATTCTTGGGTTGACACTGAGGGCGTTCCAGCCTTCGTCGTATTGGCAATCCACTGTGGTTCATCTGGTCAACTTTGCCGTGTTTCTCATTGCTCTGCTTTGCTTTGAGTTTTTCCTGCGGGCGTTGATCCGGTTCCTGCGCAGGACCCAGAGCCCGGACGACAGCTATGCGCCATTGCCTGACTGGGCCTGGTGGGCACTGGGCTATGTTCTCTTTCTCGGTTCGTCGCTCTACCTGGTATCGCTCAGCCTGGTAACTCCCGACTTATGTGTCACCGCGCTGGTTTACCTGGCTGTGGGCATCCTGCTGCGAATCCGCGACGGAAAGACAAGCTGGATGACCTTTACTCTTTTCGGAGTCGTCCTTGGTTTCGGCTACTTGGCCAAGTCGGCGATGTTCCCTTTGGCCTTCGTCTTCCTGGGGGCAAGTTTACTTGCAGTCGGAAAATTCCGTCTGGCCTCACCGCGTGTTCTGCTCTCTGCAGTTGTATTCCTGCTGGTCAGTGGACCTCTCATTCTCGCTCTGTCCTTGGCTAAAGGGCGGCTGACCTTCGGCGATACGGGGAGAATTGCCTACGCAGAGATGGTGACCGGGGTCACTCGATACGGCCACTGGCAGGGCGAGGGCAACACCGGCACCCCCAAACATCCGGTGAGAAAAATCCTTGAGAGCCCTCCCCTCTATGAATTTGCCACGCCTGTTGGGGGAACCTATCCGCCCTGGTACGATGCGTCTTACTGGCTTGAGGGGGTCGTGCCGCACTTTGACCTCAGAGGCCAACTCCGTGTTTTGGGCGATAGTCTCCGGGCCTACTTTCAAATTCTCTCTCAGCAGAGAGAACTGGCCGTGGGTTTCCTGGCGCTTTTGCTTCTTGAGCGCCGCTGGCGCGCACTTGGCAAGGAGCTGATGAACCAGTGGCACCTCTGGCTCCCGGCGGCGGCCGCCTGCGCGATGTTTGCGCTCGTGCTTGTGGAGCCCCGTTATGTCGCTGGTTTTGTGCTCCTGCTTTGGGCGGGCGCTTTTTCCGCTCTTCGGCTGTCTCGCGCGGAGACGTCCGAGAGATTTGTTCAGAGCATTGTGCTTGCTGTTGTCTTGGTCATGGGTGCGAAAGTGGTTCGGACTCTTGGCAGCGATCTGGCGGGCGCAATGCGGCCTGGCGCTCACGTGCAATGGCAGGTCGCCGAGGATTTGCGACAGATAGGCCTCCGTCCGGGAGACAGGGTGGCCTTGATCGGCCACACCACTGCGGCCGACTACTGGGCATACCTAGCCGAGGTTTCTATCGCGGCTGAGGTCGGTTCGGAGGGCGTCAACACGTTCTGGAGCGCGGGTCCCGAGCTGCAGTCCCGCGTCCTGCAGACCTTTTACAAATTCGGAGCGAAAGCGGTGGTTACCAGCACTGCGCCTCCCCCCGCTTTGCCGCCTGGCTGGCGGAAGTTGGGAGACACCGGCTTTTTCGCTTACACTCTGTGCGGAGCCCGGGTCGCGGCTTCGCATGCAGGTGAGGAATCCCGCGGCGAAACGCGCTTGCGTTGAGAGTGGGCAACCGCCACAATTCGTCTCCGAATTGGGGGGTGAAAAATGTCATCTGTCATCCATGCCACACCGTCCAGCGAGACGGCTGCAGCCGGTGACAGCCAGACTCTGCCCGTAGAAGTTTCCGTCGTGATGCCGTGCTTGAACGAGGCGGAAACTCTGGGCACTTGTATCGCGAAGGCCCGTGGCGCGATCGAGAAGCTCCAACTGCGCGGGGAGATCGTCGTCGCGGACAATGGAAGCACGGACAATTCCCTCGAGATCGCCGAAAAGATGAGCGCCCGAGTGGTGCACGTGGAGACTCGCGGATACGGCAGCGCCCTTCAGGGGGGGATCGCGGCGGCGCGCGGGGAGCTGATCGTCATGGGGGATGCCGACGATAGTTACGACTTCACCCAGATTGGCGTCTTCGTGGACAAGTTGCGGGAAGGATATGACGTCGTGATGGGCAACCGCTTCAAGGGCGGCATTTTCCGCGGGGCCATGCCGCCGCTTCACAAGTACCTCGGCAACCCGGTCCTGACCAGGCTGGGAAGGCTGCTCTTCAAGAGCCCCTGCGGCGATTTTCACTGCGGCCTGCGCGCCTTCCGGAAAGACGCTATCCTGCGCCTCGGGTTGCGAACGACGGGGATGGAATTCGCCAGCGAAATGGTGGTCAAGGCGAGTCTCTTCGGATTGCGCATTACCGAAGTCCCCACGACGCTTTCACCTGACGGACGCAGCACGCCTCCCCACCTGCGCACCTGGCGCGACGGCTGGAGACATCTGCGCTTCATGATGCTCTACAGCCCGCGCTGGCTTTTCCTTTACCCCGGCGCTCTGCTGATGCTGCTGGGCACTCTGCTAGGAATCTGGCTGCTTCCCGGGCCACAAATCATTGGCGGAGTCGGATTCGATATCCACACGTTGGTCTTCGCCGCCATGGCCGTTCTGCTCGGCTTCCAGGCCATCGTTTTTGCCGCCTTCACCAAGGTTTTCGCGGTCACCGAGGGCCTGCTGCCGGCCGACGAACGCGTGAATCGCCTGTTCCGAACAATTACCCTTGAAGTGGGCCTAGCCATCGGGGGCGCGCTGATGGCCATCGGCCTTGCTATCTCGCTGGGCGCCGTCTGGTACTGGAGTACGAGACACTTCGGCCCGCTGGAGCCGACGCGAACCCTGCGACTGGTCATCCCCGGCGTGGTCTCTCTCACGCTCGGTGTACAGACTGTTCTTTCGAGCTTTTTCCTCAGCGTGTTGGGGATGGCCAGGCGTTGAAAGTTGCGGCGGAATTCGATTCCTATGCAGATTCCTATGCCACGGCGCTAGCCAAGGCGCTCTCCCCGAGCGGAGAGGATGCGTCCTATTTTGCGCGCGGCCGCGTGGCTTGGCTGGCCCAGTGTCTCCTGCAAATCGGCGAGGCGCCTCGCACCATAATGGATTATGGTTGTGCCCTAGGTTCGACCACGCCACTTCTTCTTGAAACATTTGCCGCCGAGAGTGCTGTGGGCGTGGACGTTTCCTCGCAGCTTCTCGAAGTGGCAAGCAGAAACTACGGCTCGCATCGTACGTGCTTCCTATCCACGGAGGGATACACACCCTGCGAGACGCTCGACCTCGTGTACTGCAATGGGGTATTCCACCACATTCGGTTGGATGAGCGCGGCGGAGCCTTAGACTACATTTTCCGTTCGCTCCGGCCGGGCGGTTTTTTGTCGCTTTGGGAGAACAATCCCTGGAATCCCGGTACCCGGTACGTTATGGCCCGATGCGTCTTCGACAAGGGCGCCATCACGCTGGCGCGCCCGCACGCTATACGGTGTTTGAGGTCAGCTGGATTCGAGATCCTGCGCTCAGACTTCCTGTTCATTTTTCCAAGATTCCTCAAATGGTTGCGGGGCATGGAAAAATATGTTTCCTCTCTGCCGCTGGGTACCCAGTACCAAGTTCTCTGTCGCAAGCCAGTGAGATAGTGTCACACACAAGTAGTTCTGTGCGAGGGCAGCATTGCTATGCCGTCCGTCAACCCTCGATGGTCGGCTGTAGAACTGTGGTGGCGAGCGCAGCCTGAAGCAGGAAGAGCAAGGCGTTCGATGGAACGTGCAGATTGAAATCCACCAGGCTGTGGGCCAGCAGCCCGGCGCAGGCCACCAGCGCGCCGGTACGGATGGCTGACTCTGCCGGGTTTCGGCTCAAGGACAGGCGGGTGAGGGCCGAGAAAAACAGCAAAGCGATGAACGCCAGTGAACACAGCCCCCCCGTTACACCGGTTTCCGCCAGCATCTCCACGTAGTCGTTGTGCGCGTGGTTGACGATTTTTCCGTCGTAGAAGCTTTCATAGCGGGGGTAAACCACCGCCAGCGTCCCCAGCCCCGTGCCCATCCAGCGATAGTCGAGGAAGATGCGCCAGCTATCGCGCATCATCACCAGCCGGCGGGATTCGGTAACCTCCAGCGATTGAAACCTGGCAAACCGGTCCAGAGCGCGGCCCACCCCGAGCCATGCCACCAGGCCCCCGGCCAGTAGCAAGACCACGGCCGCGGCAGCCATGCTCTTTCTCTCCCCGCGCCGCGCCCAGATCAGGATCACCAGCAGGCCCACTTGCAGCAAGAAACTGACAATCCCTGCCCGCGAGGCGGCGAGAAACAGGGCGCCAATCGGCAGCAAGGTGAACAGCGCCACCAGCGGAAGCTGGTCCCGACGCACCGCGCGGAGCACCAAGATGGCTAGGCCCGGTGGCACCAGCAGCTCGATAAGTCCCGCGAAGTGATTGCGGTTCACGTACGGCCCAAAGGGCACTCCGCCATAGCGCAATTCGCGAACCCAGTAAAGTTTTCCGTTGAAGGTGAAATGTTGGATGATTCCGAAGACGGCGACAACAAACCCCAGCGCCAGAAGAAACCACACCAGCCGCTGCCAGTGTTCGAGGGTGCGGAAGGCCTGCACCGCGAGGAAGAACAACAGAAGATAGGCCCCCAGTTTGAGCAGCTCGATGCGCGTCAGGTAAGGATAGACTGTGCGCCGGGTCAGGATCTGCAGCAGCGCGATGGCCGCAAAGCCCAGCAGCGGCCAGCCCAGCTCGTTCCAGCGGCATTCCACCTCGCACCCCCGGAAAACCAGCACACCCCAGAGGACGAAAAGCGCCGCCGCGCCGATCTCCAGAACTGCTTCCGACCAGGCTTCCACCGCCCCGTGCGACAACACGGAAAAAGTCACGAGAACGAAAATCCCGATGCGGATGGCTTTCATGGCGAGTGGCGCGCCCCCTCCGGCAGCAACGGCGTCAGAGAGACGTCGTCCACCCAGACCGTGCCACGAAGCTTGTTGTCGAATTTCTCGCTGGGGAGGCGGCGCAACGCAATCTGCGCCAGGTGGGTCTCCGGCCCGGTCGTGAAGTCGATCTCCTGCAGCGTCCAGGGGTGCGTTCCGGTCAGGTCCGCAGTCAGGAAGAACTGCGAGCCGGGGGCCTGCGGAAAGGTGAGGAGGAAGCGGATGCCACTATCGGTGGAAAGATCGTCGGTGCGCAAGTAGGCGGCAAAATGGTAGCGGGTGTTCGGCTCAACCGGGGCGAACTGCTTCGCATGGCCGAAATCCAGGTTAGCGCTGCCGTCGAAGCTCACCCGCAAGGAGCGCATCCCGGAATGGCGCGTCTCGGAGTCGAAATCGAATAAGGCCCCCGCGATGTCTTCGCGCCGCCACCCAAAACCGCCGCCGGTAAATCCCCGCTCAAACCCACCGTCCCAGACCAACGATCCAGCGGACGCCGCGGGGAGGGGCTGCCCATCGAATTCCAGCGCCTG
>JBGPZW010000020.1:0-31934 GCA_041493955.1 Terriglobia bacterium | reverse complement strand
GCTCCCTGGCTGGCGGACTGGAATAGATACCCGCCTGCGGAAGAGGTCCAGAGCGCACCGCGCATTCAGGTAGGCGGCAATAGGCGAAAACCACGTCAGCAACAAACTAGTTCAGAAGTCTATGATTAGTAGAGCCTTATTAAAATTTGTGGCAGGTCCTCACCGCGCAAAATAAACGCACTGAATGTACTTGACACCAATACACGCATATTATATGCTCCAGTAGATGTCACTTATTCAAGGAGGCTGAAATGACCAACATCAATCGCTGGGAACCCTTTCGTGGTATCTCCACTCTTCAGGAGCAGATGAACCACCTGTTCGAGGACGCCTTCGTCCGGGGGCGTGGCGACGAGTCTGCTCTGACGGGCTGGGCGCCGGCTGTGGACATTTACGAGACCGAGCACGAGCTGGTGGTCAAGGCCGATCTGCCGGACGTCAACGAGAAGGACCTGGACGTGCGCGTCGAGAACAACGTGCTGACCATTCGCGGTGAGCGCGAATTCGAGAAGCGCGTCCCGGAGGACAACTACCTCCGCGTCGAGCGCTCCTATGGTTCGTTTAGCCGCAGCTTTTCGCTGGCGAGCACGGTCAACACCGATGCCATCAAGGCGGACTACCGCAATGGCGTGTTGACACTTCAAATCCCCAAGCGCGAGGAGGCCAAGCCCAAGCAGATCAAGGTCAGCGTGCCCAGCAACGGCAAGTAAGACGTCGCCAGCATCCGGGGGCCGGGCGCAGACCGACCTCTTGATGTCTCGGCGCGAGGAGGAAAAACAACCATGATTCGCTTCGACAAACTCACCGTGAAGGCCCAGGAAGCCTTGCAGGCGGCACAGGAGATTGCCGCGCGGCGCGACCAGCAGCAGATCGAGCCGTTGCACCTGCTGGCGGCCCTGGTGGAGCAGCGCGATGGCGTCGTGCCGCCGCTGCTCGGGCGGTTGGGGGTTGGGACGGAACTCTTGTTGGGCGAAATTGAGGCTGCGTTGGGGCGGCTGCCCAGAGTTACGGGCATCTCCCAGCAGCATATGGGCGCGTCAGGAAACCAGGTGCTCGAGCGGGCCTTTGAGGAAGCGGAAGCCTTCAAGGACGAGTACGTCTCTGCCGAACACCTCTTTCTGGCAATCTCCGGCGCGGGTCATGACCCTGCGGCCGAGATCCTTCGGCGGCACGGGGCAACGCGCGACGCGATATTACAGGCTTTAGCGGCGGTCCGCGGGAGCCACCGGGTCACCTCACGGACGCCCGAATCCACCTACCGCGCTCTGGAGCAATACACCCGTGACCTGAACGACCTGGCCCACCGCGGCAAGCTCGATCCGGTCATCGGGCGGGACGACGAAATCCGCCGCGTCATGCAGATCCTGGCGCGCCGCACCAAGAACAACCCCGTGCTGATCGGCGAACCTGGCGTGGGCAAGACCGCCATCGTGGAAGGCCTGGCGCAACGCGTTGTGGCGGGCGACGTTCCGGAGGTGCTGAAACCCAAGCGCATCGTCGCGCTCGATCTCGCCGGGCTGATCGCCGGGACGAAGTACCGCGGCGAGTTTGAAGACCGGCTGAAGGCTGTCCTCAAGGAGATCACCGAGGCCGAAGGCCAGATCATTCTGTTCATCGACGAACTGCACACGCTGGTGGGCGCGGGCGCCGCCGAAGGCGCGATGGACGCGTCCAACATGCTTAAGCCGGCGCTGGCCCGCGGGGAGCTGCGCGCAATTGGCGCCACCACGCTGAACGAATACCGCAAGCACATCGAAAAGGACGCGGCGCTCGAGCGGCGCTTCCAGCCCGTTCTGGTCAGCGAGCCCTCCGTCGAGGACACGATCGCCATCCTGCGCGGGCTGAAGGACCGCTACGAGGTGCACCACGGCGTACGCATCAAGGACGCCGCAATTCTGGCTGCCGCCGCGCTCTCACACCGCTACATCACCGACCGCTTCTTGCCGGACAAGGCCATTGACCTGATCGACGAAGCGGCGGCCAGCCTGCGCATGCAGATCGACTCGTTGCCGGTGGAGATTGACGAGATGGAGCGGCGCATCCTGCAACTCGAAATCGAGCGCCAGGCCCTGCTGAAGGAGACCGACGCGCACTCCCGCGAGCGGCTGAAGGAGATCGAGGAAGAACTCGCCGGGTTGCGGGAGGAGTCGAGCGCCCGCAAGGCGCACTGGCAGGTGGAAAAAGAAGCCATTGCAAAGATTCGCAAGCTCAAGGAAGGGATCGAGCAGCTCAAGGTCGAAGAGCAGCGCTACGAGCGGACCGGCGAACTCGCCAGGGTGGCCGAAATCCGCTACGGCAAGCTGGCCACTGCCGAACGGGAGCTGCAGCAGGCGCAGCAGCGCCTGGCCGAGTTACAGAAGGACCGGCGCATGCTGAAGGAAGAGGTGGACGAAGAGGACATCGCCGCCATTGTCAGCAAATGGACGGGCATCCCGGTCGGGCGGCTCCTCGAGGGCGAGGCGCAGAAGCTGGTGGCCATGGAGGAGCGCTTGCGCGTCCGTGTGGTGGGGCAGGACGACGCCCTGGCGCGCGTGGCCAACGCCATTCGCCGTAGCCGCGCTGGCCTGGCCGACCCGCGGCGCCCCATCGGTTCGTTCATCTTTCTCGGACCCACCGGCGTGGGCAAGACCGAGCTGGCGCGCGCGCTGGCTGAATTCCTGTTCGATGACGAAAAGGCGCTGATCCGCTTGGATATGTCCGAGTACATGGAGAAGCACTCGGTCGCGCGCATGATCGGCGCACCGCCGGGCTATGTCGGCTACGAAGAGGGCGGGCAGTTGACCGAACAGGTGCGCCGCCGCCCGTACTCCGTCATTCTGTTCGATGAAATCGAAAAGGCGCATCCGGACGTCTTCAACGTCCTGCTGCAGATCCTCGAAGATGGACGGCTCACCGACGGTAAGGGCCGCACGGTGGACTTCCGCAATGCGGTGCTGGTGATGACCAGTAACGCCGGCTCGGCGGCTATCTTTGAACTCGCCACGCGCGACCCCGAGCGCGCGCGGCAGCAGGCCCTGGACGCCCTGCGCGCGGCCTTCCGCCCCGAGTTCCTGAACCGCGTGGACGATATTGTGCTGTTCAACCCGCTGGGCAAAGACCAGCTTGAGAAGATCGTGGACCTGCAACTGGTAGCCGTATCGAAGATGCTGCAAGAACGCAGTATCACGATCGAGCTGACCGCCGCCGCGCGCGACCTTCTGCTCCGCGAAGGTTACGACCCGGCGTACGGCGCGCGCCCGCTGCGCCGCACCGTTCAGCGGCTGGTGCAGGACCCGCTGGCCATGCAGATCCTTGACGGCAGCATCCTGCCCGGCGCCCACGTGGTCGTGGACGCCGACCGGCGCTCCGGCCAGATGAAGTTCGAGCGCGCTGCAGGAAAAGTCAGCGCCGCGCCGGGCATGAAGGACAGCTCGGTGCGATCCGCCCGGCAGAAGGCCTGAGCCCTGGAAGTTGACGCGCTGGTTGCGGGCTTCTACACTTGTATTGAGCACTCAAAGGACAAGGAAGCCATGAAAACGCTTAAAACGGGACTATTACTCACCGCGCTGACGCTGTTGCTGCTCTTCGTCGGCCAGGCTTTCGGCGGGCGCAGTGGCATGACTCTCGCGCTGGGCCTCGCCGTGCTGATGAACGGCGGAGCATACTTCTTCTCGGACAAAATTGCCCTGGCCTCGAGCGGTGCCCAGCCGGTCGCCCGCGAACAGGCTCCGCGGCTCTACGCTGTGATGGAGCGGCTCTGCGGCAAGGCCAGTCTGCCCATGCCGAAGCTCTACATGATCCCGCAGGCCGCGCCCAACGCCTTTGCCACGGGCCGCAATCCCAGCCACGCTTCGGTGGCCGTCACCGCCGGCCTGCTCGAGTTGATGAACGACGATGAGCTCGAAGGCGTCATCGCGCACGAGCTCTCTCACGTGCGCAACTACGACATTCTCACCACCTCGATTGCGGCCACGCTGGCCGGCGCTATCACATGGGTCGCGGAGATGGGCCGCTGGGTCATGATCTTTGGCGGCTTCGGCGGCGGCTCGCGCGACGACGAGCGCGGCGGCGGAGGGCTCTCCGCGCTGCTGATGCTAATTCTGGCGCCCCTGGCAGCGCTGTTGGTGCAACTGATGATTTCACGCCAGCGCGAGTATGCCGCAGACGCCGCGGGCGTGCGCATGGTCGGCCACCAGTTCGGGTTGATCAGCGCGCTCGAGAAGCTCGGCGCCTACAACAAGAAGATTCCCATGAACGTTTCCCCGGCGACCTCTTCGCTGTTTATTGTCGCGCCGCTCTCGGTCCGCTCGTTCATGTCGAGCTGGTTCAGCACGCACCCGCCGCTCGAGGATCGCATCGCCGCCCTGCGCAACATGGTCGTCACCCGGTAACTGTTGCTCGGCCTGCACGCCAATGAATGTCAACAGCAAGACCCCGAAGCAAGTCGCTCCGGGGTTTTCCATTTGGTGGAACCCCCTTCGGGGGTGCGTGAGTAAGGGTCTTAGATTCGCAGCCAGCAGAAGTCGCGCGTGAGCGGCGTTTTGTTCAGGATTGTGCCGCGCTGCTTGCCCACCAGGACGCAATTCGAGTGGTTGTAGCCGTAGCCGCCTTCGAGGTTGTAGAGCCCTGGCTCGTTTGAGAAGGTCATGTTCTCGGCCAGCACCGTGTCGTCACCCAGCGCCAAGTACGGAGATTGATGACCCTCCATGCCCTGACCGTGCGCCGGGCGGTGATAGACGTGTTTCTCCATCCCTGCCTTCTGGGCCACGGCAAGTACGGCTTCGGCCACGTCCTGACAGCGTGCGCCGGCCTTGCAAGACTCGGCCTGTTTCAGCGTCATCTCCGTGTGAACGTCCCACATTTTCTTTTGCTGATCGTCCATAGGGGCGATGTGCAGCGCGCGGTAGCCTTCGCCCCCGTAGCCGCCGATGTGGATCACCGAGGCGATCTGCACCGCCTGTCCGCGGCTGAGGTGCGCGTAAAAGAACTGATTGGGATGCGGGTACGCCGTGGCCACGCCGGCGCGGCAGGAAAAGCCCAGGCCGATGCCCACGGCGTGATGCGCGCGGCCGTCCACTTCGGCGCCCATCGCCGCCATCAGCGTGCGCGTGCCAAACTCCTCGGTGGCGCGGCGCACATCGAAGTCGGTCACCGCGGTGCCGTTCGAGAGAATGAACCCGCGTGAAAACGAGAGCATGGCGTCGTGCAGGTCAATCGCTTTCTGGATGAGCTCGAGTTCTTCGGGCGTCTTGATGTGACGCATGCCCATCAATTCCTTGGACACGTCAGTGAGGCTGGCGGAAGGCAGCGTGTCTTTGAACTTTTTGGCCAGGGAGGGCACCGGCTCGCGGTCCATGCCCAGCTTGGAGCTGCCGAAGCCGCGCTTCGCTAAACCCTTCAGCATCCACACGAACAGGTCTTCTTTCGGGCCGGCCTTCCAGACGATTTGGTTGTACTCACCCGCATGCGGAAAATCGAAGTACCACTCAAAATCCTTCACCCACCAGCCTGCGGCCATGTCGCGGTCCAGGCCCGGGATGAACGCAGAGGGCTCGCCTTTCGCGGGAACGAACAGATAGTTGGGGCGTTCGGTTTCAGTTAGGAAGCTCCCCGTCAGGTAATTGCGGTTCAGCGTATCGCTGACGATTGCGCCGGCCAGGCCTTGCTCGGCGAGGCGCGCCTGGAATCGTTTCACCGTGGCGCGGTACCACTCCACCGGCAGCCGGAAGGGCGGCTTGAGCGAGGGCACACTGCCCGGCTTGATATCGGCGAACAAAACTTCGGGGCGGAGCAGACCGCAAGCACCCGCGGCGATTCCGAGGGACTGGACGAACTGGCGGCGTGAAAACATGTCGGTGAACCTCCTGAACCGGAGCAGCTTGCCATGGGTCTCGCGTATTCTACTCACCGGTGCCGGGATGTCCACGAAAGAGCTTCTGGAATCAGCGAGACCCGGCAGCCGCCCGATCTTGTTGCGCCCTCCTTGGGGCCTGCTGCGGTTTCCAGGAGGCCCCCAGACGCAACGCCAAAAGGGATTGCGGCGCGTAAACTCTTCCCGGACTAGTACCAGCGACCGAGGAGAGACCCTCAACTGGAGGTGTGCTAAGTCCTTAGAAAACAATTGGTTACTTCAATGGCGAGTCCCTGAGGCCGCTGGTACAGCAAGTGCTTTAGTGGTCGTTCAGAATGCACTCAATGCGCTCAAACAGGATTGCGCACTTGACCTGTAAAGCGACAATTCGTCTGGTCTGTGACTACCTAGACGGGAGACTCTCCCCGGGTGTGGAGGATGAAATCCGGCAGCACCTCGACCATTGCAAGAATTGCAGCCTGATTCTGGACGCTGCCCGGAAGACTCTGATCGCCTATTTCGACATGGAGCCCCCGCCAGTGTCCGCGAAGAAGGCTCAGGTCGCCTGAGTACGAGTGAATCTGCGGCCGCTCCCCGTGGTTCTGACATGATCCCTCCGTGCGACCCCCAAACCTAAGAAGCTGCGCTGGCTTTGCCAACGGCCAGTTTCCGCTTAATAGTAAATATCCAGAAAAGAGATGTGGCGCGTAAAGTTTGCCCGGTGATCCACCCGACAAAATCCAGACGCCAGCAACCGCCGGTCCGTAATCTATTGACTCTACATGGGTTGCAAGACATGGAGCCGGTAGCCCAATTTGGCGTCGCGCGTGCATTCTTCATGGGTGCAAGGGCAAACAGGAAAAGGAGAATTCTAATGACAGAGGAACGTGAACCTATCTCTATCTCTTCGCTGACGGAAGGCACGCCGCGGTGGATGGGCATCGCCGTGGTGGTGCTGGCCGCCGTATCGCTCTTGGCGCTGGGTGTAGGCTGGAACGCCTCCAATCACGCCAAGACGGCCGAGCAGGCCCTGGCTGCTGAGACGCAGACGCAGAAGCACAACGCGGATGTGCTCGGCCAGCGGCTAGCGCAGGCCGAAGAGGGCAACGCGCAGGTGCAGGGGCAACTCAGCGTGGTGACCGACCGGCTGAAGCTGACCCAGGGCGAGATCTCGAGCGCCAAGCGCCAATCCAAGCAGATCAAGAATGAGAACGCCAAGCACCTGGCTGCGGTGGAAAGCTCCCTGGCCAGCAAGGCGAGCGCGGATGACGTGAAAAACTTGAGTGGTGATGTGACCGGCGTGAAGACGGATCTCGACGCCACCAAGAACAGTATCCAGATGGCCCGCGGCGAGCTGGGCACGCTGATCGCCCGGAACCACGAGGAAATCGATCAGCTCCGCCGGATGGGGCAGCGCGACTACTTCGAGTTCACCCTGGACCGCAAGGGCAGCCGCCAGAAGCTGGGCAGCCTGACGGTCGAGTTGCGCGGCACCAACGCCAAGCGGAACCAGTATACCGTGGCGCTCTACGTGGATGACATGCGGCTGGAGAAGAGGAACCGCTCGGTCAATGAGCCGATCTACTTCTACACCCGCGGCACTCGCGCGGCGCTGGAGTTGGTCGTCAACCAGATCGGCAAGGACCACGTGGTCGGCTACTTGAGCGTCCCTAAGTCTGCTACGCCGGCCTCCGGCAGCTAGATTCCCCGCAGCGCGGCCCGGCATTTCGAGGCTCTGGCAGCACTGTAACCCGGAAAGACGAAAGGGAGGGTTTCCCGGAAACCCTCCCTTTTTTAATGTCGCGCTCAGCTCGGGAAAGGCCACGCCGGCTAATCACCCCAAGAACATATGGACAGGGCGGGGGGTGGTGTGCCAGAGTAGTGGCCTCCCGGCTCGGGGGTAATCTGAGACAGAAGGCATGCCTGCAGGAGGCAAACGAGTCATGACCAAGCGTCTATTGTTCTGTGCCGTAGCTCTGCTTATCGTCGCCGGGATGACCGTGGCGGCGGATAAGGGCAAGGAAGGGTCCTGGACGGGTTGGGTGACCGACTCGATGTGCGGGGCCAAGGGCGACAATGCCAAGCACGCGGACTGCGCCAGCAAGTGCGTCAAGGAGCATGGGGCGAAGTACGCGCTCTACAACCCAGATGACAAGAAGGTCTATGTCCTGGATCCCCAGGACAAGGCCGCCGCTCACGCGGGCCATCATGTCACCGTGAAGGGAACAGTCGAGGGCGACACGATCACGGTCACCTCGATCAGCATGGTTCCGGAGGAGAAGCCGAAGAGCTAATCCGGCTCACTCGCGGTTGAACTTGCGGGCAGGGTGTACTAACCCTGCCCGCTTTGTTTTCTCTGCTGGCCAAGCCCTCTGGCATCGGGCTCCTCGTCAAGACTCACTTCGCGAAACTCCACACGCCGCCCGCGCAGCAACTGCTTGGTGCGGCGGCAGTCGCCGCACCAGGAGGTCGTGTATATCGTAATCGGTTCCCGACTCCGTCCAGGCCGCGGTTAACCCTTCGGAAGTCGCGTATCACCTTGTCTGTCATCCAGAGCGCAGTGAGGGATCACTCAGGTTGAATTCTCACTGTAGCACTTGGATGTTTGAGGTGGCCGGGTGATTCAGATCTCCTACGGGGCTGGGTGCTGTTCGGCCTGGGCGGCAACAACTCCGCCCTTTGCGGCAACCTGCAGGCGGATCAGGGCGCGCTGCAGCGCGAACGTGGCGCGGTCCCAATCGACCTCCGCGGCCTCGCGTTGGGCCAGGAGCTTCTCAGCGCGTTCACGGGCAACATGGGCGCGTTTCACGTCAATTTCCTCGGCGCGCTCCGCGCGCTCGGCCAGAACAATGACGCGGTCGGGCAGCACTTCGGCGAAGCCGTGGATGACCGTGGCGTAAAAAGTTTCCCCGCCGCGACGGTAGCTCAATTCTCCCATGCCGAGCTCGGTGATCAGCGGGGCGTGGCCGGGCAGGATGCCCAGGTAGCCGCCCAGGGCAGGGAGCTGTACCTCGTTCACCGACTCGGCGATCAGTTGCCGCTCGGGCGTGACCACCTCGAGTTGTAGGGAATCCGGAAGCATCAAGTCCTCAACCCCTGCAGGCCTGCGCCCGCGTTAGGCCACGCCCGACATCTGCTGGGCCTTCTCGAGTGCTTCTTCGATCGCGCCCACCATGTAAAAGGCCTGCTCAGGAATCTCGTCGTGCTTGCCTTCGACAATCTCCTTGAACCCGCGCACGGTGTCCTCGATCTTGACGTACTTGCCCTCGAGCCCCGTGAACTGGTGGGCCACGAACATGGGCTGCGAGAGGAACCTTTCGATCTTCCGCGCGCGGGCCACGGCCAGCTTGTCCTCGTCGGAAAGCTCTTCGATGCCCAGGATGGCGATGATGTCCTGGAGGTCCTTGTAGCGCTGCAGGACTCCCTTGACCGCGCGCGCCACGGTGTAGTGCTCCTGGCCGACGATGCGCGGGTCCAGAATGCGCGAGTAACTCGCCAGCGGGTCCACGGCCGGGTAGATGCCGATCTCGACGAGCTGTCGGCTGAGGTTCGTCGTGGCGTCCAGGTGCGTAAACGTGGCCGCGGGGGCCGGGTCGGTGTAGTCGTCCGCCGGCACGTAGATCGCCTGCACCGAGGTGATTGAGCCGTGCTTGGTGGAAGTGATGCGCTCCTGCAATTCGCCGATCTCGGTATTGAGATTGGGCTGGTAACCCACGGCGGAGGGCATGCGGCCCAGCAGGGCGGAAACTTCCGACCCGGCCTGCACGAAACGGAAGATATTGTCAATGAAGAGCAAAACGTCCAGGCCCTCTTCGTCGCGGAAGTATTCGGCGACGGTCAGCCCGGTCAGACCGACGCGGAGCCGAGCTCCGGGTGGCTCGGTCATCTGCCCATAGATCAGGGCGGCGCGGGATTTTTCCGAGTTGCCCGGCGTCACCACGCCCGATTCCTGCATTTCGAGCCAGAGGTCGTTGCCTTCGCGGGTGCGCTCGCCCACGCCCGAAAACACGGAAACGCCTCCGTGCTTCATGGCCACGTTGTGGATCAGTTCCATGATGATGACCGTCTTGCCCACTCCGGCGCCGCCGAACAGGCCGATCTTGCCGCCCTTCAGGTACGGCTCGATCAGGTCTACCACCTTGACGCCGGTCTCGAACATTTCCAGCTGCGTGGACTGGTCCTCGAGCGAGGGCGCCGCCCGGTGGATGGGGTAGCGGGTCTTGCTGTTGATCGGGCCCAGGTTGTCCACCGGCTCACCCAGCACGTTCATCACGCGGCCCAGGGTTTCGCGGCCGACCGGCACGCTGATGCCGTCGCCCGTGTCGATGGCCTTCATCCCGCGCACCACGCCCTCGGTCGGCTTCATCGATACGCAGCGCACGCGGCCTTCCCCGAGGTGCTGTTGTACTTCCGCGATGATGTCAAGTGGCTCGGGAGACTGGAAGCCGTCGCTGGTGATGCGCACAGCGTTGTAAATCTTCGGCAGCTTGTTTTCCTCGAACTGCACGTCCACCACCGGCCCGATCACCTGCACCACCCGGCCGACACTGTTCTTTTCCTGGGCCATTTCTTTCTCCTTGTCTCCACGCGACTCGCAGTTTTCACGAGTCACAAATCATGAGTCACACGTCACGGGTTCACACCGTCGAGGCGGCGCCGCTCACGACCTCAATGATCTCGCGCGTGATGGCCGCTTGGCGAACTTTGTTCATGTGCAGCGTGAGCTGATCAATCAGCTCCACGGCATTGTTGGTGGCCGAATCCATCGCCGTCATGCGCGCGGCATGCTCCGCAGCGGAAGATTCGAGCATCACCCGGAAGATCTGGGTCTCGACATAGCGGGGCAGCAGGCGATTGAAAATCTCCGCGGCCGGCTGCTCGTAGATGTAATCCACCAGCGAACCGCGGCGCTCTTCCGGCGGCGCGGGGCTCTGCCCCGCCGCTGCTTCCGCGGTCTCGGCATCAAAGATTTCCGGTTCGATGGGCAGCAGCTTAGACACGGTCAGCTTCTGGGTCAGCACGCTCTTGAATTCGTTATACACCACGTAGACGGCGTCCACTTCGCCGGCGATGTAGCGCTGGATGACCTGGTCCGCCACCTGCTTGGCCTGGGGGAACTCGACCCGCGCCATGATGTTGATGTATTCCCCGGCGAAGCTCCACTTCTGTCTGCGCAGCGCGTCCCGCCCCTTCTTGCCGATGGGGATCAGCTCGAGCGTCTGCTCGGCACGTGCGCGGAGAAACTCCGCGGCTTTGCGGATGGCGTTGGCATTGAACGCGCCGCACAGGCCCCGGTCTCCGCTCAACACCAGCAGCAGCACGCGCCGTTCCGGGCGACGCGCCATCAGGGGATGGTCGAAGGATTCGATGCGCGCTATCGCCGAGCGCAAAACGGACAGCATCTGCCACGCGTAGGGACGCGCGGCCATGACCTTCTCCTGGGCCCGCCGGAGCCGGGCGGCCGCGACGAACTTCATCGCCCGGGTGATCTGCTGCGTGTTTTTCACCGAGCGGATGCGACGCCGAAAATCAAGCAGTGTGGGCATGAGTCTCCGTCAGCGGCTCCGCCTCAGGATACGGCCACGGCCGCGCTGCCGGCAAAGCGCTCCTTGAACGCCGCGATCGCCGCGGTGAGCTCCCCGCGCAGCGCGTCGTCAATCTTCTTTTCCTTGGCCAGCTTGGCGAGCAGCGCGCCGTAATTGGTGTCCATGAACTCGAAGAATTCGTGCTCGAAGCGGGGGATCCCGGCAGCGTCCAAGTCGTCGAGATGGCCGCCCGTGCCGGCGAAGATGATCAGCACCTGTTTTTCGACTGGCAGCGGCACGAACTGTTCCTGCTTGAGCACCTCGGTCAGGCGCTGGCCGCGCGCAAGCTGTGCCCGGGTGGCGCGGTCGAGTTCCGAGCCGAACTGCGCGAAGGCGGCCAGCGCGCGGTACTGCGCCAGGTCCAGCCGCAGCGACCCGGCCACCTGCCGCATGGCCTTGATCTGCGCGTTGCCGCCCACGCGGCTCACCGAAAGGCCCACGTTGATCGCCGGGCGGATGCCGCTGTTGAACAGGTCGGCTTCGAGATAGATCTGGCCGTCGGTAATCGAGATGACGTTCGTCGGGATGTAAGCGGAAACGTCACCGGCCTGCGTCTCGATCACCGGCAGCGCCGTGAGCGAGCCGCCGCCCTTTTCGTCATTCAGCTTCGCGGCGCGCTCCAGCAGGCGCGAGTGCAGGTAGAAAACGTCCCCCGGGAAGGCCTCGCGCCCCGGCGGGCGGCGGAGCAGCAGGGAGATTTCGCGGTAGGCTTGTGCGTGCTTGGAGAGGTCGTCGTAGAAGCAGACGGCATGGCGCTTTGAGTCGCGGAAGTATTCGCCCATGGCACAGGCCGCATACGGCGCGATGTACTGCATGGTGGCCGGTTCGGAGGCCGAGGCGGCCACCACAATGGAGTAGTCAATGGCGCCGGCATCGGTTAGCACCTTGACCACCTGCGCGATGGTCGAGCGCTTCTGCCCGATCGCGCAGTAGATGCAGATCATGTCGCCGCCCTTCTGGTTGATGATGGTGTCCAGAATGATGGCGGTCTTGCCCGTCTGGCGGTCGCCGATGATCAGCTCGCGCTGGCCGCGGCCGATGGGGATCATCGCGTCAATGGCCTTGATGCCCGTCTGCAGCGGCTCGCGCACCGGCTGCCGCGCGACCACGCCCGGCGCCAGGCGTTCGAGCGGGTTGCGTTCCTCGGCGGCCAGCGGCCCTTTGCCGTCGAGCGTCTCGCCCAGCGGGTTGACCACTCGGCCCACCAGCCCTTCGCCCACCGGCACCGACATGATGGTGTTGGTGCGCTTGACCGTATCTCCTTCCTTGATCAGCGTGTATTCGCCGAGCAGCACCGCGCCCACCTGGTCTTCTTCCAGGTTCAGCGCGATGCCGGTGACCCCGTGCGGGAAAGCTAGCATTTCACCCGCCATCACCTTTTCGAGCCCGTGGATGCGCGCGATGCCGTCGCCGACGGAAATCACCGAGCCCACTTCGTCCACCGCGACCGATTGCTCGAAGTTCGCAATCTGATCGCGGATCATCTGGGTGATTTCGTCAGCTTTGATCGTGGCCATGCCTTGCTCCTATTCCGAGGTCAGTGTGGCGCGCAGCCGGTTCAATTGCTCGCGCACGGATCCGTCGTAAATGGTCGAGCCGATGCGGACCACGGCGCCGCCAAGCAGCGCGGGGTCCACGGCGTACCGCGCCTCGACGCGCTGGCCGGTCAGCCGCTCCAGCACGCGATTCAGGTCAGCCTTCTGCGCCGCGCTCAGTTCCGTGACCGAGGTGACCTGCGCTTCCGCCACGCCCATCCGAGCGTAGAGAGTGGCTTCAAATGCTTCCCGGATCTGCGGCAGGAGCGCCGTCCGCCGGTTCTCCACGAGGACAAACAGCAAATTCCGCAGGGTCCGGCCGGCGCCCAGCCGCGCCACCAGCTTTTCGATCACGCCCTGCTTGCTTTCCCGAGCAATCGCCGGGCTGGCCAGGAAATTTTGCAGGTCGGCGGATTCGGTCAGCAGCGCCGCAAAAGCGGCCAGCTCAGCTTTGACCTGCGGGGCCGTCCCCTGCTCGAGGCCCACGTCCGCCAGGGCGGAAGCATAACGCTGCGCCAGGGCTCTCAATTCGCGCTCCTCGAGAGGTCGTCCAGGAACAACCGGAACAGCGCGGCCTGCGTCTGAGCGGTGATCTGCTTGCGCAACAGGGCGTCGGCGCGCTCCACCGCCGCCTGCGCGGCGAGCGCCTTCAATTCCACTCGTGCGGCCCGCACGGCCGCCTCGACCTCGGCGCGCGCGGCTCGCGCGATCTTGCCAACCTCTTCCAGGGTGGTGGCGCGCAAGCGCTCGGCTTCGGCGGCCGACTCGCGCCGCGCCGCCGCGCGCGACCAAGCCACCTCCTGATCCAGCCGGGCCAGCTTTTCTTCGGCTTCGCGGAGGTGGCGCTCGGCTTCGGCCTTCGCAGCCGCGGCTTCGGTCATGGCTGCGGAGATGTGCTCGGCGCGCGCGCGGAAGAACGCGGGTGCGTTCTTGGCAATCCAGTAGCCGAGGCCGCCAAACACGAGTGCGAAATTGAGCCAGCGGAAGAGCGTGCCGATGGGTGCGTCGGCCGGGTCGTGCTCGCCGGCCTCCCCCGCAAGCGCTGGTCCCGCAACGCTGGCAATCAAGAGGAAGGCCAGCAGCGCCGGAAAGAGCCAGCGGCGCGGCGGCCTCATCGGTTTCCACTCGCGGCGGGTGGAGTTGGGCGAGGGCCGGGCGGGCGCCGCTCCAGAATGGCTCGCGCAATGTCACTTGCCAGTGCCGGGCTTGCGGCTTCCAGCTCCGTGCGCGCCGCGGCCAGTTCACCGGCGATTCTGTCCTTCGCCGCGCGAATTTCGTCGTTCGAGCGGCTGCGGGCGTCGCGGACCTGCGCGAGGCGCTCCTCGAGGAGGGCGCGGCGCGCGGTCTCCTGTTCGCCGTAGACCGCGGCGCGCGCCTTCTTGGAGGCTTCCTGGTAGGCGCGGATCTTTTCCTGCGCGGCGGCCTGGCTGGATTCAGCAGCGCGGCGTGCGCCCTCCGTGCGCGCCCGGCGCTCGCTGAGTACGCGCTCGATCGGCCGGAAGAAATTCACCCGGAGAAAAAGATAAAATAGGAAGACAATGACGACGGTCGGGACAGCCTGCAGGAACAGCTCGCCAAGTTGATGGAAAATTTCCATCGCTCGTTTGCGGGAAGGACTTGCCCGCCAGTAGGTCTGTGCCGGGAAAACAGAGGTCGTCCCGCCCTCTGCGGGCACTCCCGGGCACTGAACAAAGAAAGAATTTATAGCATCCGCGCACGCTTCCGTCAACGTCTCCCTTGCTGGCCGCGGAGGGCGCTTGTTAGAATCATTTCCTTGAACCGCGCGCCGCGAGCGGCTGCGCAAGCGCCGGGCTGGCATCGCCTGGAAAACGGCCCGGTTCCTTCGGCATCAGCAAGGGCCCCGCGGGTTGCGTGGTCGCACAGCACGCGCCCCAAAAGGAGCTTCACATGCCCGCTTTTCCCGGAGTGGACTTCATCGAATTCGACTCCCTGCTGAACGACGAGGAGAAGCTGGTCCGGCGCACGGCCCGGCAGTTCGTGGACGAGCAGTTGGTCCCCATCATCGAGAAGCACAACCGTGAGGCCACCTTCCCCATGCACCTGCTGCCCCAGGTGGCCGAGCTGGGGTTTTTCGGTGCAAACCTTTCGGGCTACGGCTGCACGGAGATGTCCAACGTGGCCTACGGCTTGGTGATGCAGGAGCTCGAGCGAGGCGACTCGGGGCTGCGCAGCTTTGTTTCCGTGCAGAGCGCCCTGGTGATGTATCCCATCTACACTTACGGCAGCGAGGCTCAGAAGAACAAGTGGCTGCCGCTGCTCCAGTCGGGCCAGGCCATCGGGTGCTTCGGGCTGACCGAGCCACAGTTTGGCTCCAATCCCGGCGGTATGCTCACGCGCGCGTTGCGCCACGGCAACTGTTACGTGCTCAACGGCGAAAAGATGTGGATCACCAACGGCTCGATCGCCGACGTGTCCGTGGTCTGGGCCAAAACCGAAGACGACACCATCCGGGGTTTCCTGGTGGAGAAGGGCACGAAGGGCTTCAAGGCCTGGGACATCCACGGAAAATGGTCGCTGCGCGCCTCGGTCACCTCGGGGCTGGCCATGACCGATTGCGAGGTGCCCGCGGAAAACATGCTGCCCAAGGCCGAGGGTCTGAGTGGCCCGTTGCGCTGCCTTACGCAGGCGCGCTACGGCATTGGCTGGGGCGCCGTCGGCGCGGCTATGGCCTGCTACGACACCGCTCTGCAATATGCCAAGACCCGCAAGCAGTTCGCCAACCGCCCGATCGCCTCGCACCAATTGGTGCAGGACAAGCTGGTCTGGATGATTACGGAGATCACCAAGGGGCAACTGCTCGCCTTGCACGTGGGCAAGCTGAAGGACCTGGGGCGCGCCGACCACACACACATCTCCATGCTGAAGATGAACAACGTATGGATGGCGCTCGAGTCCGCGCGCAAGGCGCGGGACATCCTGGGCGCCAACGGCATCGTGGATGATTACTGCATCATGCGCCACATGAACAACCTCGAATCGGTGTCCACCTACGAGGGCACGCACGACATCCACCGCCTGGTGATCGGCGCGCGCATCACCGGCATCCCGGCTTACGAATAATCGCCAGCCATCCAACGCGCTTCGCAATGGGAGGACTCGTGCCACAGAGTGCGACGTCACACCGGGCCTGCAAGTCGCTTTCTCGCCTCGCTCGGCGCCAGCGCGCCGTCTTCTGGCTCCTGCTGCGCAAGGCCCGGGCCGCCTACGAGCAGGCCGGCTACGAAGTCCAGACCATCCGCATCTCGACGCAGCCGTTCCCCGACTACAGCGCTGGCCTTTCGCCCGAGGGCGTGGTGGCCTTCTTCCGCGAGTACGACGCTCTGGCCAGAAAGGAAAACTTCGACGCGGCCATTGGCCCGGCGATGCTGCGCGATACCGACGATCCCCGCCAAGTCGAGCTGCTCGGCAAAATCCTGCGCAACACGACCACGCTTAATGCGAGCGTGGTTGTCGCCGGTGAAGACGGTGTCCATTGGAGTGCCGTGCGCGCGGCGGCGAAGCTGATGAAGTTTCTTTCGGAGAAGACGCCGCGCAGCCAGGGAAATTTCAGTTTTTCCGCCACGGCCATGCTCCCGGTGAATACGCCCTTCTATCCGGGCTCTTACCACACCGGCGCGGGGCGGCAATTCGGCATCGGCCTGCAATCCGCAAACGTGGTCGCGGCGGCATTTGCCTCCACCCGACAACCGTCCGCGGCCGGCCAAGCGCTGGAAGCTGCCCTGGGACAGCATGCGCGGGCCATCGAGGCGATTGCGTTGCGCCTCGAAAAGGAGACTGGATGGAGCTACACGGGGCTGGACCTGTCCCCGGCACCCCTGAAAGACGTATCGATCGGCGCAGCCATCGAGAATCTGACCGGCGCGAAAGTCGGCTCGAGCGGCACGATGACCGCGGCCGCCGTGATCACCTCCGCGCTGCGCGCGATTCCGGTCAAACGCGCCGGCTATTCTGGATTGATGCTGCCGGTGCTCGAAGACGCTGTGCTGGCGCGACGCTGGGCAGAAGGCACGCTGACGCTCGACTCCTTGCTGGCCTACTCGGCGGTCTGTGGCACCGGGCTTGACACCATTCCTTTGCCGGGCGACGTCACCGAGGAGCAACTCGCCCGGATTATCGGCGATGTCGCGAGCCTCGCCTTCAAGCTGCGGAAACCCCTCTCCGCACGCCTGCAGCCGGTGGCGGGGAAGAAGGCCGGTGAGCGCAGCGAGTTTGACGACCCCTTCCTGGTCAACACGACCCTGCGCCCTCTGCCTTAGAAACTCTTGGTCGGCACAACCAGGTTTGCATATGATAGGGCACGGCTCGGACGGGGCCGGGCGCCCGCCGCGTCCCGCCGGGCCGCAGGGGTATCGGGACACCTCACTCAGAGGAGCGATCGTGGAAATCCAACTCAGCCTGGAATTCCTTCGTGTTGTGGAGCAGGCCGCCATTGCCGCGGCCCGCACCATGGGCCTGGGCGACCGGCACAAGGCCGATGACGTGGCCGTCGAGGCCATGCGCACGGTGATGGACAGCGTCCCGATGGACGGCACTATCGTCATCGGCGAGGGCGAGCGAGATGAGGCGCCGATGCTTTACATCGGCGAGAAGGTCGGCGCGGCACTGCACAACAAGAGTTATCACTACCCGGCCGTGGACATCGCCGTGGACCCGCTCGAGGGTACCAATCTCTGCGCCACCGGCGCGGCCAACGCCATCGCCGTGCTGGCGGCCAGTGAGAAGGGCGGCTTGCTGCACGCCCCCGACATCTACATGGAGAAGATCGTCGTCGGCCCCTCGTGCAAAGGCGCGGTGGAGCTCGATGCCCCCGTCAGCGACAACCTGAGGGCCATCGCCAAGCGCCTGGACCGGGATATCGAAGACCTCGTGGTGATCGTGCTCGACCGCCCGCGCCACGAGAAGCTCATCAACGACATTCGCACCGCCGGCGCCCGCATCCGGCTGATCGGTGACGGCGACCTCTCCGCGGGCATCTCCGCCGCGGTCGTGGGCACCGGCGTCCACGCCGTAATGGGCACGGGCGGGGCGCCCGAAGGCGTGCTGACAGCCGCGGCGCTGCGCTGCCTCAACGGCCAGATCCTGGCGCGCCTGGTCGTCAGCAAACCGGAGCACGAAGAGCGGCTGGCCAAAATGGGCATCAAAGACGCCAAGCGCATCTATGACACCGACGAGCTGGCCCCCGGCAAGAAGATCATCTTCGCTTGCACCGGAGTCACCGAAGGTAACCTACTGCGCGGCGTGAGATTCTTCGGCGAAGGCGTGCGCACGCATTCGCTGATCATGACCCTCGACCACCGCCAAGTCCGTTTTGTGGATACCGTTCACCTCGAGAAGCGTCCGGACGTGAAGGTCCGCTTCAGCTAGACTCCCGCCCGTCCGGGGAAGGAAACATTGCGGCTCCGCTTGGCGTATCTTCTGAATAGGAGCGAGGAGGTCTAGCCATGTCCACCGCACCTGTTCCCGCACCAGCCAAAAAGAGCAACGTGCTCTGGTGGATTCTGGGGATTGCGGGCGCCTTCGTGGTCTTATGCGTCGTGGCCGGCGTGTTCATTGCCGGGCTGGTTCTCCAAAACTTCCGCGTGCACAAGTCCGGCCAGGAAGTTCAGGTCAGCACGCCGGTGGGCGAACTGAAAGTCAGCCAGACCGCGGCACGACAGACCGGGCTGCCCGTCTATCCTGGTGCCGTGCGCATCGACTCCGGCAAAAACGTCCAACTCACCCTGCCCGCCGACCAGAGAGTAGGCTTGATCGTTGTGCAGTACCACTCCTCGGATTCCCTGGACAGGGTGGACGCCTGGTACCGTGGCCATCTAGGGCCGGAGTTCAAGCGGGAAGAAGGCAGCGGCGGGCACGTCAATATCACGATCAAGGGTGCGGATCGTGTGAATCTGAGTCAGGACGAGATCGCCTTTGTCTACGACCACGAGAGCACCGTGCGCGTCGTCGCTCTGGCCCGGCGCGACGGTGGCACGCAGATCACCCAGGTGCAGGCAGGAGCGCAGGAAACGCAGTAGGAGAGACGCGCAAGTCTTTGCGGCGCGCCTCGTCGTCCCGCCGACTTGTTCTCAGAGAAATCCAGACGACAACAACGAACCGCGGCCTCCCTTCCGAACAGGGAGGCCGTGTCACCAGAGAACGATTAACACAGTGCGTTAGTGGTGTCCCGTCAGGACGGAGTTACCTGTGCGCCGCGGTGCCAGTTCTGGAATTCTCGCGGGCGGCTGGGGGACCGGGCGCACGTGGACGTTGCTGCTGGTCACGTGGTCGCTGATGGCCTGCAGACGCTTCAGGATGCCCTGCCACTGCTCCCAGTCCAGTTGCCGAAGGAACGGCCGCAGGCCCTGGATGAAAGGATCTTCCAGCAGGGCTTCGCCCGTGGATTCGGGAATGAAGAACCGGTTCAGGCCTACTCCCAGCGCCTCCGAGATCTTCTCCAGCGTGCCGAGGCTCGGCGTCATCTGACCGCTTTCGATCCGCGACAGGTAAGAACGGGAGACGCGCGAGCGGGCCTGTAGTTGGCTCTGCGTCATGCCGCGCGATTCGCGCAATTGCCGGATCCGCTGGCCGATGTTCTCCACCGTCTCGCGGTTCGGCCATTTCTCGAAGAGCTGCCGGTCGTCGCCCGGCAACTCCTGCGGCGCCGGCGGTGGAATCAGAAACTCCACCTTGGGCGGCAGCATGCGGACGCAGCGGCGGCAATTCCCCGTGCGCGTGCGGTACTGCACGAGTCCGCAAGTCTTGCAGCGGACCACTTCACGATCCATATCTGTGTCCATCTGACTCTTACTGCCGTTGTTTTCCGACACCGGGGCTCCTCGTTAACTGTTCCGGCATGCGGAGAGGGAGGAACGTGCTTCTGGGGGAAGGCAGATAACTGGCGCACCGGCATTCTCGCGGCTGACTTCCCAAGTGTCAAGAGCTTTTTTCGCTTTTTCTTTTTCGCAAACAGGCTTTCGCCGCAAGTGCCGTCGTATGTTTATACTCGTGGAGTCGGTACAGGTCTTCAAACCTGTACTGTACCTGTACGAAAGTACAGGTGGAGACGCTCATCGCCGCAAAATTTGTTCGGGGCGCGCGGCGGCGCGATTTCCTCCATCGTCGAACGCGGGAGGAGGTGGCATGCCGACTCGGGATGAGGCCTGGGCCCTGCTCTGCGAGTACACGCAAAACGAAAATCTGCGCAAGCACGCCCTGGCGGTGGAAGCCTGCGTGCGCGCCTACGCCCGCAAGCTCGACGCGGACGAAGACTCGTGGGGTCTGGCCGCGCTCCTGCACGATTTCGACTACGAGCGCTGGCCCAACGACGCCCACCACCCCACCCAGGAGCATCCCTACGAAGGCTCCAGGATTCTCCGTGAACGGGGCTACCCGGAGGAATTGATCCGCGCCATCCTCTCGCACGCCGACTACTGCGGCGTGCCGCGCCAGTCCCCGCTCGAGCACGCGCTGTTTGCCTGCGACGAACTCGCCGGGTTCCTCACCGCCTGCGCCCTGGTCAAGCCGGGCAAGAGCATCTTCGAGGTCGAACCCGATTCGGTGAAGCGCAAGTTGAAGGACAAGGCCTTTGCGCGCGGCGTCAATCGCCAGGACGTGGTCAAGGGCGCCGAGGAGCTGGGCGTGCCTCTCGAAGAACACATCGGTTACTGCATTGCAGCCATGCGCGGCATCGCCGGCGAGCTCGGCTTGCAGCAGAAAACCAACGGCTAGCGGAGACGAAGAGGTCCTCCGCTATTTTTGGAGTTCATTCCCACTTTTCAGGGAGGGACTGACCGGGTAGGTCAACTGCGATTGTTGTTGTGGGTGCTGTGCAAGATCTGCGGGCTGATCTGAGGGCGGATTCTGGCCCGATGTTGCCGCCGGAAGTCCGTCCGGGCAAGAAACAGCCCGGTGGTTCCGATTTACTGCCGCAACTTCTGTTCTTGCAAACCGATGCAAACTGCTGCCCTAAACGCTCCTTGACCATGCCTGGAGAGCAGCGAACTGCTCAAAACCCCTCTCAAGTGCGCGGGGCCTCCGGAATCAGCATCTGAGCGACGCGCAGTGTGCGGTGGAGGCTATGCTAGAATCGCAGTTCCGTTTTGAGTGGCAGGGCAGGCGAGAACATTGAAGATCAGCCGGGAAGACGTGACGCGCGTGGCCGAACTGGCTCACTTGGAGCTGGCCGAAGCCGAGGTAGAGTCGCTGCAACGCGAACTCGATTCCATCCTCACTTACATGGAAAAGCTCGGCCAACTGGACACCTCGAAGGTCGAGCCGCTGGCGCAGGTGCTTTTCGAAGTCCCCGCCGAGGGCCAGCCAAGCCAGGAAATCACGCTGCGAGAAGACGTGCCCGCAGCCTGCGCGGTGGCCGGAGAAATGCTGGCCGGCGCGCCGGACCCCAGCCCACCGTATTTCCGTGTCCCCAAGGTGATCGACCGATGAGCAGCGCGGCCCCATGGACGGTTCAATCGGTCCGCGCTGCTCTCGAAGGCCGGAAGATCTCTGCCCGCGAGCTGACCACCGAATTCTACGCCCGCATTGAGAACCGCAACCCCGGGTTGAACGCCTTCTTGACTCTCTGCCCAAAACGCGCCTACGCCCAGGCCGATCGCCTCGACGCGACGATTGCCCGGAAGGAAACCCTGCCGCGGCTCGCCGGCGTGCCCATGGGGATCAAGGATGTCATCAGCACGCGGGGCGTTCGCACCACCTGCGGCTCGCGCATCCTCGAGAACTACATCCCGCCCTACGACGCCTGCGCCGTCGAGCGTCTCGAGCGCACTGGCGCCATCCTGCTGGGCAAGACCAATTGCGACGAGTTTGCCATGGGCTCCTCCAACGAGAACTCGGCCTATGGCCCCGTGCGCAACCCCATCGCCCCCGACCGCGTCCCAGGCGGCTCGAGCGGAGGCTCAGCTGCGGCGGTAGCTGCGGGCCTGGCCGTCGCGGCACTGGGAACCGATACAGGCGGTTCAATCCGCCAGCCGGGCGCGCTTTGCGGGATTCCGGCCATGATGCCCAGTTACGGCCGGGTTTCGCGCTACGGCCTGATCGCCTTTGCTTCCTCGCTCGACCGCATTGGCCCGTTCACCAACTCGGTGCGCGACACCGCCGCGGTGCTTGCCGTCATCGCGGGACGCGACCCCAACGACTCCACTTCGGCCGCTGCCCCGGTGCCCGATTACATGGCGGAGATCGAAAAGCCGGTGAAAGACCTGCGCATCGGCATCCCCCGGGAGTATTTCGCTGGGGGCATGGACCCGGCGGTGCGCAACAAAGTCGAGACGGGTATCCAGCTCCTGAAGACTCTGGGATGCCAGCTCGTTGAGCTGCACATGCCGCACACCGATTACGCCATCTCCACCTACTACATCATCGCCACGGCTGAAGCCAGCTCGAACTTGGCGCGTTACGACGGCGTGCGCTACGGCCTGCGGGTCCCCGGCGCGACGCTGATCGACATGTACAAGAAAACCCGGGGCCGCGGGTTTGGAGCCGAGGTGAAGCGCCGCATCATGCTGGGCACCTACGCGCTCTCGGCCGGCTACTACGATGCCTACTACCTGAAGGCACAGAAAGTTCGCGCCCTGATCGCTCGCGACTTCCGCGAGGCCTTCACCCGGGTGGACGCCATCATAACGCCCACCTCACCGGTGCCCGCCTTTCGCCTGGGCGAACGCACCGCCGATCCCCTGCAGATGTATCTCGCGGACATCTATACGGTGACCGGCTCTCTGGCCGGCGTGCCGGGCATCTCCGTGCCCTGCGGGAAGACCCCCGAAGGATTGCCCGTGGGGCTGCAAATCTTAGCCCCGCTATTCGCGGAAGCCCGCGTTCTGCAGCTCGCCTATTCGTTTGAAAAAGCAGGCGGTTATGCCGTTTAGCCGGGGCCGTCATGCGTGACGTTAGCGCCATCATCGAGCGGTTGGCTCAGGCACGTCGCGGCCTCGAATCCGCCGCCAGTGCCGTTCCTGCCGAGAGCTGGCAAATCCCGCCGCGCCCGCGGGCCTGGTCGACGGCAGAGGTCATTGCTCACCTGACGATGGTCGAGGAGGCTGTGACCGGCGGCGCGGCGAAACTCTTGCGCGGCGCGCCCTCGCCGATCCCTTTCTGGAAGCGCCTTCATGCACCTGTCCGGCTGGCGGAGTGGCGCGGGATCAAAGCCAGGACGCCAATTCCTCTCGACCCGAAACTTGTGGGGGAAAAGGACGCGATGCTGGCGCGCCTGGCCGAGCTGCGCCGCCGCACCCTCGCGCTACTCGAAGAGCACCGCACACGCGACCTCGGCGCCTATCGCTGGCCGCATCCCTTCTTCGGCAGTCTGAACTTCTACCAGTGGTTTGAAATGATCGCGCACCACGAGGTTCGTCACACGAAACAAATCCGCGAAATAGTAGAATTGTCTCAACTTTAGGCAAAATTTCACACAATTAGGCCGTGCTGCCGCGCGCGTCTCGTCGCGGTTCACGCGCACCGTTCTCGTTTAAGCCTTTTTTTCTTTTCAGCTTGCATCTGCAGTACTAAGCGTGAAGTTTTTGCGGCTAGAACGGAAGGACTATTGCAGGGAAAGTCTTGCAACCCGTAATATGGCTGGAGCATCAAAAAGATCGTAAGCGAGTCAGGGAGAGTGGCGTGGTCAAGATCAAATCAAGCCAGAAGCTCTTCACCGAAGACGAAGTCTCTCGGCTGACTGGAATCTGCCTGGAGCATGTGCGTGCCCTGGCCCGCAGCAAGCACCTAGGTTTCTTGGCTCGCGCCGCCGAAGCCGCCGGCGAACAGGCCGAAAAGTGGCTGTTCACAAATTCGGACTTGATGGTACTGACCGTACTATACACGCGCTGCAACCACTAATCGAGTTTTTACCCCGGAAATCACAAAAGCGGCCCCGGTACCTGGTATCGGGGCCGCTTCTGTTTCTTGGCATAGCTCGGAGCCGAGCCTCCGTTGTGGACCCCTATCCTGTGGCCCGAGATTAGCCCGCTTGGCGCTAATCAGGAATCTTCCCGGTAACCTCCGCCCAGGTTCGGTCGATGGCTGAGACATTTGCCCGCGAGAAATTCTGCCCGGGAAAGCTGTCAGCATGTTTGCTCAGGTTGATGGCCTTCTCGGCGTCTTCGAGGCTCATCCCCTTGGCTACGGCGTCTTTCACGGCTGCGACCATCTCCTTCATGTAGGCGATCAGTTTCTCCAGCTACCCTTTGCCCGTCTGGACCCCGCCGTGCCCGGGGATCGCTTGGCTCCAATCGAGCTTCGACATGGATTCCAGCGTGCCAACCCATTCGACCGGGTAGGCGTCGCGCATGAACGGGATCCCGCCAGTGAGCAGGTCACCCGTGATGAGGACCTTTTCTCTGGGGAGGTAAACGACCACGTCGCCCCGGGTATGTCCTTTGCCGAAGTAATAGACGTGGATCGCGCGGTCAGGCTTGTGCAGGATCAGGCTGCGCTCAAAAGTGAGGGTCGGAAGCGTGATCTGGATTTGCTTTAGCTCCGCGAGGTAGCTTTTTCCGGAGGCAAGGTCCTTTTCCATCTGGCCGCGTGCTTCAGGCGTGAGCGGGTTGCCCTTGGAATCCCTGCCCTCGGCCAGCGCTTTCTCAAGTTGCTGGATCGTATCCGGGAGCTCCTTGGTCAGTTCCTTCTGAAGGTCGGGGATGGCCTTGTTCACGATGTCTTCCCGAGTGTTGTGCTGGGCCAGGTATTCCACCGCGGGCCCGAAGGTGCTGACGTAGGCCTGGTTGCCCTGCACGTGGTCCCCGTGCCAATGCGTGTCCACGACGTACCGGACCGGCTTGTCCGTTAACTTGTGGATTTCAGCGATTAAGTCGCGCGCCCAGCTCGGTCGCAGGTGCGTGTCCACCACCACCACGTCGTCCCTGTTCACGATAAACGCGCCGTTGGAATAGACTCCCGGCTTGCCAATCGCCGCATAGACTCCGTCGGCGACCTTTATGATGTCGAAAGACTGCGCTCGCGCTGTCTGCGCAGCAAACAGCAGGCAGAGAAAACCCAGCAGAAGCGTTCGGCTCGCGCGTTTTGTGGTAAGCGAACATGATTTGGCCATGTCTACCTCCAGTGGACTGTTCCCGAGCCAGGAAATATTTCCCTTGGGGGACAGGCAATCTAACACGCCGGGCTGCGCCGTGCCAGGTCCGCACGTGCTGGTCCGGGCTGCGCCGCTGTTGCCCGCCCCTTCGGCTCAGGCTAAGCTGGCGGAAGCCCGCATGGAACTGGGAGGCGGTTGAACGATGGCAGGCAAAACCAGGGGCCACGGCGAGGCATCGAAGTCTCTGGAGCTTGAATTGACAGAACGGGCAGAGTTAAGCGGCCAGGCCAGCCGGCAATGAGAATGCGGATCCAAACGCGACACACATACTTGGGCGCGAGGCTGGTCTTGGTCTCGATCCTGGCTTCCGCCGCGGCGCCGACCCATTCCGCCGCCCAGAGTTCTCAGGGGAAACCCCCTAACTCACAGGAGAGCAAGGAGCAAACGCAAAGCATCTCTGCGGCTCTGCCCAAGGGTAAGAAACTCTACCTGAAGGACGGCGACTTCCATCTCGTGCGTGAGTACGAGCGGAAGGGCGACCGGGTGCGCTACTACAGCGTCGAGCGCTCCGCCTGGGAAGAAATCCCCTCCGAACTGGTGGACTGGGACGCCACGCGCAAAGGAGAAGCCGAAGAGGCCCGGCGCAATCAGGAGAGTATCGAAAAACTGCGCGCCGCGCAGGCGGCGGAGCGAGTAGCGGACCTGAACGTGGGCGCCAGCATCGAGGTTGCGCCGGGCGTCTTTCTGCCGGAGAACGAGGGCCTATTCGTAATAGAGGGCCGCAACGTGGTGCCGCTCGGACAGTCAAGCGCCGATGTCAAGCTCGACAAGGGACGCCTGCTGACCCAGGTTCTAGTGCCGATTCCGGTGGTTCCGACGCGGCAAAGAGTCCAGGTTCCTGGCAAACGCGCCGAGCACCGGCTCACCGCAGCGCAGCCCGAGTTCTACATGCGCACGGCGGACGCCCGCGAGCCGGAAATGGAGCTGGTTCGTGCACAGGTCAAAGGCGAGGCGCGGCAACTCGAGCTTCTCAGCACTTACATTACCGGCCAGCAAGTCTCCAAGCGGAACGCCATCTCGATCGAGCGCTGGAAAGTTGCTCGGGGAGTCTATCGGTACACGCTCAGCCAGCCGCTCGCTCCCGGGGAATACGCCCTGGTGGAGATCCTACAGGATGGCATGAACCTTTTCGTCTGGGACTTTGGCGTGGATGCTGGGGCGCCGGCACCGGCGCAAAAACCCTCAAGTCCGGTCAAGTCGAAGCAATAGCCCGACCGTCTTTTCCGCCCTTCGCAGTGGGGAGTCCTACCTCGAGCGAGGCAGGCGGCCGTCCGAGCCCGGCGCGTTTCCGTCTCACTCGGTCCGTGCGGTCACCAGCAGCGCTTCGGCCAGGAGGGCGAGGAGGTCCGAAATCCGGAATGGCTTCTGGACCACGCGGGGATCGCCCTGGTTCAAGCCTGCCAGAGTAGCCGGGTCCAGCAGGTCACCGGTCATGAAGACGAATATCGGCTTTGCCTGGCCCGCCCGGGCGCGCAGCCGGTCGTAGATTTCTCTGCCGGACATCTGAGTTGCCACCGAAGCGCCGAGGTGCAGGTCGCACAGCACCACGTCGTAGGCGCGCCCGGCCGCCAGTTCCAGGGCCTGCTCGCCCGTCGCGGCGCAGTCCACCGACATACCCCGGGCCGAGAGCCCGTCGGCGACCAACTCGCGGATGCTCTCCTCGTCATCCACCACGAGAACCGAGCGGTCGCGCAACGTGGAGGAAGACTCGCGCAGCGATTCTTCCGCGAAACTTGTCCGGGAGCGGGGCGCCGAACCTTCTTGCCCGGCTGTCGCCGCCGCGCGTTCGCTGGGAAGCAAGACGGTGAAGAGGGCGCCCTCAGGGAGCGACTGCGCCTCGATGTCGCCGCCGTGCTCCCGTGCAATGGCCATGCAGATGCCCAAGCCGAGCCCGGTTCCGCCCCCGGGCCGCTTGGTCGTAAAGAACGGGTCAAAAAGCCTGGGCAGGACCTCCGGGCGGATGCCCGGGCCGTCGTCCTGGAAGCTGATAGCCACGCACTCGCCCCGCCCTTCCAGGCGCACCCGCAGGGTGCCGCGCTCGCGCACCTCGCGGATAGCTTGCTCGGCGTTGTTGATCAAGTTGATAAAGAGTTGGGTCAGCTGGCTGGGATCACCCACCACCGTGGGCAGGTCGGCCGTTGAGAACAGGCTGATGGTGACGTTGTTGGCCCGGAGCGAATGTTCGTGCAGTTGCAGCGTGCGCCGCAGGACTTCGTCTAGGTGCAGAGGCACCTTTCGCGGCGCGGTCGGGCGGGAAAAGGCCAGTAGGTTCTGGACGATGTGGGCCGCCCGACGAGCCTGGCGATGGGCGAGATCGAGCTGCCGCCGCGTGGTGTCGTCGGTGGCGCGGTCGCGCAACAATTCGCTGACTCCGAGGATTGCCGTCAGGGGATTGTTTAGTTCATGGGCCACACCCGCGATCATCTGCCCCATCGCGGCCAGCTTCTCGGACTGGATGAGCTTCTGCTCCAGCCGCTTGACCTCAGTGATGTCGCGTGAGGCAGCGATGACACCCGAGATCTTGCCCTCGGCGTCGAACATCGGGCTGGCCGAAGCGCGGAAGAGCCGCCACTCTCCTTGCTTGTGCCGCGTGCGGTATTCCAGGATGCCGTTTGTGCGCCGGCCGGAGATCAGGTCGCTGAAGAGCTCCCGCAGGGTGGGTTGATGCTCTGGGTCCGTCCGCCCGCCCACGGCTTTCCCGATCAAATCCTCCGGGGTATAGCCCAGGGCCTCGGTGATGCGAGGGCTGACATAGGTGTAGCGACCCTCGGTGTCCAGCACGACGATCAGGTCCGGGAAACTTTCCACCAGGCGCCGCGCGAACTCCTGCTCCTGATGAAGGCGTTTCTCCATCTGCCGCCGCAGGCTGATGTCCATCAGCGTGCCCTGATACCGGATCACTCGGCCGGTGGCGTTGCGGATCGCGGTCGAGGTGTCCAGGCAGACCACGGGCGTGCCGTCCTTGCGGTGCAGCGTGATCTCCCGGCCGTGTATCCGACCTAGCCGTTCGAGTTCGGCCATCTCGGCAACGCGTTCGGCCCGGTCCAGGTAGAGCTCGTTGACATCGACTCCCATCAGCTCTTCCTTGCTGTCGTATCCCAGCATGTGCACCAGGGCCGGATTGGCCTCGAGCAGCTGGCCTTCCGGAGTGGCGAGGTACACGCCCTCCAGCAGTGTCTCGAACAGTTCGGTGAAGCGGGCCTCATTTTCCCGCTGTTGGGTGATGTCTCGCGCCAGCACGCTGAAGCCAAGCACCCCGCCGTGTTTGACCATGGCCTGCAGCGCGCAGTCGAAGAAGCGCAGCGTGCCACCCTGGCGCAGGCGCACGCGCAGTACTCCCGACCAGTGCCGGCGCTCGAGCAGTCGCGGCAGGGCCTTTTCAGCAGCCGCGCGTCCGTCGCCTTCCGGAGCGTCCAGGAACTCGTCCAGGCGATGGCCGATGATGGCGGAGAAGGGAAGCCCGATCAGCTCGGCAAAGCTGCGGTTGGCAGAACGAATTTCCCCCTGCACGGAGACAGCCACCAGGAGGTCGTCAACCGTGTCGATCAGGTCGCGGTAGCCCTGCTGAGAGCGGGAGATCAGCGCAAAGAGCTGGTCGAGCTGTTTTTCGCTCGGCGGGGCGGCGGCGCCCCGTTCGATTCCGCGAAGCAGGCCGCGCAGCTCGGCAATTTGCCGCGTCTTCGACCAGACATAGGCGCCAAACAAGACCACCAAGATGACCAGTCCGATGGGCAGGGCTTCGAGATGATGCGGAAGAGAGCGAATCTTCTCCCAAGACACCACGGCCAGCGCCCCGGCCAGCAGAACCAGCAGGAACAACGCGGACCGCCACAGCGCCCCCTCTCGGCGGCTCAGATGCTCCAGTTGCGAACGCGCGGGTTTGGATTCCACATCAGGAGGGCGGCCCTCGACGCTGAAGCCTTCGCGGCCCGCGAGGGGGTCCGAACCGGGCGCGTTGGGGTTGTCCATCAAGACTCGGGGCTGCCAGCCTGCCGGAGTCGAGACGCTTCGGCCCGTCCTCCCGGAGCTCCGGGAGGGTACAGAAGAATCTGGCGAAAAGCCCTCCGCGCAGTGTAGGCGACCCAGCGGAGTGAGGCAACGGAAACCCCGGGGGGCATTTCCAATTGGACAAGTAGGGGAAGGTGCTGGCGAGAAGAGGTCGCCACGGTCAAAAAGAAAGCGGCTCCGGACAGCTTCACGCTGCCGGAGCCGCTTCGCCCCCGGGGAGGGGGCATTGGCGAACGGACTTTTTAGCTCTCGACGCCGGCGCCGGCATCCTTGCGCAGGAAGTCGAGCGCGGCAGCCTCCTCGGGCGAAAGTTCGGCGGCCGGCGGCACGGCTTCGGCCGGGAGCGGCGGCGGGACTTCGGTGAGCAGCTCGATGTTGCGGTAACGTTCCAATCCTGTGCCCGCAGGGATGAGTCGCCCCATGATGACGTTTTCCTTGAGGCCGCGCAGGTAGTCCACCCTGCCGGCCACCGCCGCCTCGGTGAGCACTCGCGTGGTCTCCTGGAAGCTGGCTGCGGAGATGAACGAGTCGGTGGAAAGCGACGCCTTGGTGATCCCCAGCAGCAACGGCCGGCCGGTCGCCGGGCGGCTGCCCTCTCCGATAATGCGGTCGTTCTCCTCGCGGAAGCGGAATTTGTCCACCTGCTCCTCGAGCAAGAAGCCGGTGTCGCCCACGTCCTCGACTTTGACCCAGCGCATCATCTGGCGGACGATCACCTCGATGTGCTTGTCGTTGATGTTCACGCCCTGCAACCGGTAAACCTCCTGGATGGCGTTGACCAGATAAGCCTGCGTGTACTTCTCACCGAGCACCGCCAGCAGGTCGTGCGGGTTGAGCGGGCCGTCGATCAGCGGCTCGCCCGCCTTGACGTGCTCGCCTTCCTGCACGTTGATGTGCACGCCGCGGACAATCGAGTACTCCTTCTGCGTCCGCCCGTCCTCGCTTTCAACGTGGATCTTGCGCAGGCCCTTGCTGATCTCGCCGTACTTCACGATGCCGTCAATCTCGCTGATTACGGCGGGGTCCTTGGGCTTGCGGGTTTCGAACAGTTCGACAACGCGCGGCAGACCGCCGGTGATGTCCTTGGTCTTGGTGGTCTCGCGCGGGATCTTGGCCAGCACGTCGCCGGGCTGGACCTCGTCGCCGTCGGCCAACATCAGGTGGGCGCGCGAGGGCATCAAGTACTTCTTGCGTGCGCGTCCGGCCGAGTCGCGAACCAGGATGGTCGGCTGGTGCTTTTCATCGCCGGGCGGCAACGTGACCACGAGCTGGGCCAGCCCGGTGACTTCGTCCACCTGCTCTTCGATGGTGATGCCGGGCTGCAGGTCCTTGAACTGCACGCTCCCGCCCACCTCGGTCAGGATGGAGAAGGTGTAGGGGTCCCATTCGGCCAGGGTTTGGCCCAGGGTGACCGCTTGGCCGTCTTCGACGCGCAGCCGCGCGCCATAGACCACGTGGTAGCGCTCCTTCTCGCGGCCCTTCTCGTCCACCACCGCGATCAGGCCCGAGCGGTTCATGGAGATCAGGGTCTCGCCGCGCCCGCGCACCACCTTCAGATCGATGAACTTGACGAAGCCGTTGTTGCGCGCCTCGACCTTGGACTGCTCGGTGACGCGCGTGGCCGTGCCGCCGATGTGGAACGTACGCATGGTGAGCTGCGTGCCCGGCTCGCCGATGGATTGCGCCCCGATCACGCCCACGGCCTCGCCCAGCTCGACCATCCGGCCGGTGGCTAGGTTGCGCCCGTAGCAGCGCGCGCAGGCCCCGCGCCGTGTTTCACAGGTCAGCACCGAACGGATCTTCACCCGCTCGATACCCGCGGCCTGGATCGCGCTGGCCAGCTCTTCGGTGATCTCCTGGTTGACGTCGACGATGACGTTGCCCTCGTAGTCCTTGATCTTGTCGAGAGAGACGCGGCCTACCACGCGGTCGCGCAACGGCTCGACCTCCACGCCCGCTTCGACGATGGGCTCGACGTAGATCCCGTCGGCGGTGCCGCAGTCCAGTTCGCTGATGATGACGTCTTGGGCCACGTCCACTAGGCGACGGGTCAGATAGCCCGAGTCGGCGGTCTTCAGTGCCGTGTCGGCCAAACCCTTGCGCGCGCCGTGCGTGGAGATGAAGTACTGCAGCACGGTCAGCCCTTCGCGGAAGTTGGAGGTGATGGGCGTCTCGATGACTTCGCCCGAGGGCTTGGCCATCAGGCCGCGCATGCCGCTGAGCTGCCGGATCTGTTGTTTGGAACCGCGCGCCCCGGAGTCGGCCATGACGTAGATGGGGTTGATGATCCCTTCCTTGTCCTGCCTCTCCATGGCTTTGAACATCTCGTCGGCCACCTTTTCGGTGACGTCGCTCCAGATGGCGATGACCTTGTTGTAGCGCTCGCCGTTGGTGATGGCACCGTCCAGGTATTGCTGCTGGACCTTGACCACTTCCTTCTCGGCGTTTTCCACCAGACGGACCTTGTCGCCGGGGATGACCATGTCGTCGATGCCGATGGAGATGCCGGCCTTGGTGGCGTAGAGGAAGCCGAGTTCCTTGAGCTCGTCGAGCATCTGCACGGTTCGTTCCAGGCCGAACCGCAGGTAGCAGTACTGCACCACCTGCTGCACGCCCTTCTTTTTCAGCAGGCCGTTAATGAACGGCATTTCCGTCGGGAGGTGGTCGTTGAAGATCACCCGGCCGACGGTCGTGTTTACGAATTGCCGCTTCAGCAGGATGGGCTCGGTGTGCGGCACGTCCTGGTCGTCGTACGCCGTGGTGAGATCGATGGCCTCGCCGGTGTAGCGCAGGCGAATGGGTGTGAGCAGCTCGACTTCGCCGGCCTCGAGCGCCAGCAGCACCTCTTCGATCGAACCAAAGGCGCGGCCCTC
>JBGPZW010000215.1:0-3187 GCA_041493955.1 Terriglobia bacterium | reverse complement strand
CGCGGCGTGCCCTCGATCACCTACGGCTTGCGCGGGCTGAACTACTACCAGATCGAAATCACCGGGCCGGCGCAGGACCTGCACTCCGGCGTATTCGGCGGCGCAGTGCCCAACCCGCTCACGATCCTGTGCGAGCTTTTCGCCAGGCTGCATGACAAGAATTTCCGCGTCACCATTCCGGGCTTCTACAACGATGTGGCCACGGTTTCGCGCGCCGAGCGCAAGGCCCTCAACTCGCTTCCCTGGAAGGAAAAAGAGTTTCGCAAGACCGTTGGGGCGCCCGCGCTGTGCGGCGAGAAGGGCTATTCGATCGTCGAGCAGCTCTGGTGCCGCCCGACGCTCGAGCTGAACGGCATCTGGGGCGGCTACGCAGGCGAAGGCGCGAAGACGGTGATCCCAGCGAAGGCCTACGCCAAATTCTCCACGCGCCTGGTCCCCCACCAGGAGCCGGCCAAGATTGCGCGCCTGGTCGAAAAGCACCTCCGCAAGCTGCTCCCCAAATCAGTCCAGATGAAGTTTGAGACCCTCAGCACCGGCAAGCCCTGGGCCGCGCCGTTCACGCATCCCTTCTTCGAGGTGGCGCACGAGGCGCTGGAGAAAGGGTTCGGCAAGCGCGCGGTGTTCATCCGCGAAGGCGGTTCGATTCCGTTCGTCACGCAGATGTACGACACCTTCAAGGTGCCCTGCGTGCTGATGGGCTTCGGCCTGCCGGACGAAAACGCGCACGCGCCCGACGAACACATCGCACTGGAGAACTACTTCGGCGGGATCAAGGCCATCGCTCACTTCTACCAGGGCTTGGCCAATCTGTAGGCCCTGCGCGACGGGCACACTCCTTTCCGTTTAAGGCCGGCTCGGCAACCGCGCCCACCAGCCCAACATGTTCGCGCAGGCAAGTCGGCTTTGCCCTCCGAGAGTCCTTACTGCACTTCTCTGTCAGGCGCTGCCGTGTCTCGCAGACGCTCCAGGAGCGGTTTCCGGAGCCCGGGGACTCCGGAAGCCGCATTTTTTCTGGCTTTTTTGAGGATTACTCTTGCCATCAGTAGAATCTACGGCTATAGTGCCTGCGGTTCCCACACCCGGCACTGGGGGGAGGGAGCTGCAGCACCTACTTCTGAGGAGGAGATTCGACCTAGATGGCAAAGCCAATGAGCAAGTCCAAGATTGTGGCGCACCTGGCCGATAAGTGCGGCACCTCGAAAAAAGCCGCAACGACGTTCTTCGAGGAGCTGTTCAAGCTGGCCGTAAAGGAATGCAAGGGCGGCGCCGGGAAGTTCGTGTTCCCAAACATCGGGCGCGCGGTCAAGGCGCACCGCAAGGCGCGCATGGGCCGCAATCCGCAGACCGGTGAGGCCATCAAGATCAAGGCCAAGACGGTGGTGCGGCTGCGCGCAGCCAAGGCGTTCAAAGACGCCGTGCTCGGCTAAACGCGCTGTGAGCGTGCCCGCGTTTTCGCTGGGACGCTGTATTCCTCGAAACGCATTTCTCTGACGAGGCCCTCAGGCGTGTAGTTTGCGTCCCGACTTTTTCGGCGGGACCTCTCCTGGGGGTTTTGTCTTTTGGCTCACCCCGGCACCGAAGGTGCTTTCCAATTTCCCCCCATCTTCCGTATGCTTTGAGCAGGCGAGGAGTTCGTGGCGTCGCCCTACTGGGACGAAAAGCAGGCCGAGCGGTATCACGCCTTCCGGTTTGAGTTTCCCGAGCGGGCTCTGGCCGGCCGCGTCGTCGCGGTGGCCGGCGGCACCGGAGGATTGGGCGCTGCCGCGGTGATGCTGTTGGCGCGCGAGGGCGCGCGGCTGGTGGTGGGCTACCGCGCGAATCGCGAACGTGCCGAAGCGCTTCGCCGCGCCGTGGCCGAACAGGCTGGCCAGACCATCCATCTGGTGGAAGGTGACGTGGCCGTGTCGGCTGTGCGCCGCGCTTATCTCGACGCAGCCCGGTTGCTGGGTGGCCCGCTGACCGGAGCGGTGATTTTTTCGGGAGATCCCGGACGCGTGAAGTGGGAGGCGCTGGACGCCGCGGCCCTGGAAGCATCCCTGCGCGCCAATTATGTGGCGCCTATCCTGCTGGCGAAGGAGCTCGGCAGCGCGATGGACGAGTCCGACGCGGGCGGCAGCCTCGTGCTGCTGGCCACCATGCAGGCCGTTGCAACATTCGAGTCGAGCCTGAACTACGCCGCGCCCAAGGCGGCACTGGTGCACGCCGCGCGCATTCTGGCCCGGCAATGGAAGCGGGTCCGCGTTAATGTCGTGGCGCCCGGCGCGACCACCGCCGGGATGGCCGAGGCGAGCGTGAGCGCGGGCAAGTACGATTCGCACGTGGCCAGTGGCGCGATTGCACGCTTTGGCCGGCCGGAGGACATCGCTCGCGCGGTGCGGTTTTTTCTGGAGCCGGACAATTACACGACCGGCCAAGTGCTCGTCGTGGACGGCGGGCTGACCTTGCGCCGCTAGGCCGGGCCGGCGCCGGGAGAAGGCAACGGAGCTCCGGCGAGTCTCATCCAACTACGCGCTGAGCTTTTCCCTCACGCCCAGCCACAATCGTTTTGCCGGGTGCCGGGATGGGCGAGGGCGTGCCAGAGGAAGGAAAGGGCATTTCGTGAGACGGACAGATTTTCGCGCCATCCTTTGTGCGCTGTGCTTCCTGATAAACGCAGCGCTCGCCGTTCTGCCAGCACACGCCGCGGCCACCACTGCGAGGCTTTCCGGCGTGATCTACACGCTTGAGGCGGACCAGGTGCAGACGGTGTGGCCCAACGCCCGGGTCACGCTGAAGAACAAACAGACCCAGAACGCGGTTTCCACGGTCTCGAATCAGCGCGGCGAATACTTTTTCATCGGCGTCGAACCTGGCGATTACGAGTTGACCGTCGCCTTGGCCGGTTTCGAGACTGAAGTGCGACAGGTGAAGCTCGACCCCAAGGCCGACGTCAAGCTGGACATCCCGTTGCGCCCGAAGAAACAAGCCCAGGAGATCGTGGTCAAATCCGAAGCGCCGGGCGTGGACATCTCTACGACCAGCACCGCGGGGCCCACGCTCACCGCCGACACCTTGAAGTCCGTGCCGCTGCTCAACGAAAATTTCCAGGACGCCCTGCCGCTGCTGCCCGGCGTGCTGCGCGGGCCGGACGGGTTGCTCAACATCAAGGGCGGCCGCGCCAACCAGGCCGGCACGCTGGTCAACTCGG
>JBGPZW010000102.1:0-12321 GCA_041493955.1 Terriglobia bacterium | reverse complement strand
GCGAGAGAGCAAAGTCGCCGGCGTTCGTGCCGGTGATGATGATGCTGCTGATACTGAGCGCGGCGTTTCCACTATCGGTCAGTGTGATGGTGCTCGGGCTACTGGCGGAGCCGACGAGCTGATTGCCAAAGTTCAGGCTGGCGGGGCTCAGCGTCACAGCGGGCGCGGTAGCGCCGCCGGTAAAGAAATCGCTCAGATCGGTGGCGTTGGCGGCGTCGCGCAGCAGCGGGGTGACGCCGAAAATCCCCTGGATCGTGCGCAGCGTGGAGCTGTGCGTGTAATGAATCGTGTTCGAATAGTTTGTCTTCGCGAAAGGGGAGAGGGCAATCATTCCGATCGGCCCGTCGCTGCCTTCCCCTTCATCCCAGGTGATCAGGATCACGCCGCCATTCTTGTAAGCTTGCGAGGCCAGAATCCTGGGCACCTCCCGGGAGAGCCAGGTGTCGCCGGTGGAAACGCTACAGTCGTGCATGTCGTTACACAGGTTGGGCGTGATGAAGTTGTAGGAGGCAACGGTGTTGTTCTGCAGATCGGTGGCGAGCTCCGAGTACGGTCGAACGTGCGCGATACAGTTGGCGGAATTCGGGTCGTTGGTGTTTGTGACGTCGTCAAAGAAAATGAAAGGATTGTGTCTCGGCACGTACAGGCCGACCCTGGTCAGGGGGCAGGTGGTGCCGCTGATATCCTCCTGGTAGGCCTTCCAGGAAAGGCCCGCTGTGGTCAGAAGGGTGGCGAGATGGTTGACGGTGCTCTGGTGATTGGTAGCGGGATCGGCGTCGTTCGTCACCCCGAGGTTATCGCCCGCTTCCAGCCAGAGGTAGTTCGGCTCGCTGGGATGCAATCCCGGGGGATTGAAGTACTGCTCGGCGTGTGCCCCCAGGGGCAGCAGCGTATTGCGGATGTAGGGCGCCGAGGCTGGATCGATCTGCGACCAGTTGTGATTCTCCAGCAGGATGATGAACACGGTTTTGATGGGCGGAAGACCCGCGGCCGGAGCGCTGGCCAGTGGCTTCCCCTGGGCGTGGCTCGCCGCCACAGCACAAAGGAAGATACACAATAAGATGATGACTCGAATTGCCTGCATGCTCGATTTCCCGCCTTTCGTTCTAGGAGACCGGGGATGGGCTGAGTCGATGCTGTTCCTAAAGCGAACAGCCAGCAAGCTGTCCTGGGGTACAGAATTGTCCAAAATGAAACTTGCCCTCGGCGGGTAGTAAGAACGAGGCACTCACACAGCACCGGACCGGATGGCGACTTGCGCTAGGCGGGGGTGACTTGCTTTTTACTTGTGCTGCGGCGACGCGGCGGCTAAAGTAAGCCGCCTGTTATTGGATCGATGACCTAGCCTGCCGACCGGTCGGAGAAGCGATGAGGAAAGTCTTTATAACTGCAGGGCGCGGAGCCGCGTACGTTTCTTGCATCACGCTGCTCTGGGCCGCCGGGCTGACCGCGCAGCAGCCCGCCACACAACACACCTGGAACGAAAGACCTCCGTCCCCGCAGACCTCGCATAGCCGGCTCTTCTCGCATCGCGCGGGCCGGCCGCTTGAGCCCATCGAGCACGTCATCATCATCTCGGTGGACGGCATGATGCCAGAGACCTACCTGCGCCCTGACGCGCACGGATTGAAAGTGCCGACGCTGCGTGAGTTGGCGCGCGCAGGCGCCTACAGCGAAGGAGTCCTGGGCGTCTTCCCGACGGTAACTTACCCGTCGCACACCTCCATCGTCACCGGCGTGAATCCCGGCACGCACGGAATTATGGCCAACGGCCCCTTTGCGCCGCTGGGAAATCTCCCCGGAGCCGTTCGGTGGTACACCGAGGACATCCGCGTGCCGACGTTGTGGCAGGCGGCCCGAGCGAAAGGCTTGAAGACTGCGCTCGTGTACTGGCCGGTTACGGTCGGCGCCCGAGCTAACGCCCTTGTGCCCGAATTCTGGCGGCAGGACCCCGGCACGCCGGATGACGCCAAGCTCAATTTCGCGATCTCCACGCCGGGCCTGCTCGATACCGTGGCCAGGCGCTTTCCGGACTTCCGCGCGAAGTTCGTGCCGCCGCAGGCGCAGGATGAGGCGCTGACCGACATTGCCGTGCACGTGATCGAGTACCTGCAGCCCAATCTCCTGCTCCTGCACATCTTCGACGTGGACCACTGGCAGCACGTGGACGGGCCGTTCACAGGGCGGGCGCTGCCGGCTCTGGAGATTGCCGACCAGCAGATCGCGCGCGTGATCGCGGCGGCAAAAAAGGCCGGCATCTGGGACGACACCGCGCTGGTGATCGTGTCGGACCACGGCCACGCACTGACCACGCAGCGCGTGCGGCCGGGCGTGTGGCTGCGCGAGAAGGGCTTGATCGCGCTGGACGACAAAAACAGAATCACCGACTGGAAAGCCTACGTCCTTCCGAGCAGCGGGTCAGCGTACGTGTACGTGAAAGACAAAGACGACCAGGAGACGCGCCAGGTGCTGCTCGATCTCTTCCAGCAGGCGGTGGCCAACTCGGCCACTAGCGGCATCCGGAGATTCTTCACGCACGACCAGATCGTCGTCCTGGGCGGCGACCCGCAGGCCTTCCTGGCGCTGGAGGCTGCGGAAGGCTGGTCCATAACCGGTGGCGTGCGCGGCGATGCGATCGCACCGGCCGTCGAAGCCGCCGAGCACGGTTGGCCGCCGGAAATGCCCGCCATGCGGCCCTCCCTGCTGATCTATGGCCCGTCCATCGGCCACGGCAAGATCGAAGGCGCGCGCTTGATTGACATTGCGCCGACCGTGGCGCGATGGTTGGGCTTGAAACTCGAGAAGGCGGAAGGCAAGCCTCTTCAGGTGCCCTTGCGGGACAACCATACGACCCAGACTCCTGGCAAGCCAGGGCCGTGAACGAGGCGCTGCGAAACAGGATCTGATCATCGTCTAACGCGCTGGCTCCCTCGCCACACCTGCTGCAAACCCTTGCAAGAGAATCCTTGACGTGCGCCCGCGGCGTGAAGTGTCACGCCATGCCGCGTTGAAACACGTGTTCGCCATGCGAACAGACTGCGCGGGATGCGGTCCGTCAGGCTCCGCAAGTTCCTTCTAACTGGGTGCGAACACCACATTTAGAAACGTTGCACTCCGGCGCCATTGGCTCGCCATCTGCTCTCCACCCGCGGGGAGTGTGAGCCATGTTTCTCGAATGCCTGCTAGTCTCAGCGAGCCTGTGCAACGTGTCGAGCGCTCCGCCGCCAGAAGCTCAGCCGGCAGCGCCGGTGCGCGTGGAGGAATCGGTCCGCGCGAAGACGCTCTTGAATGGCGAAGTGCCCATCCATGTCGCGAAGCCGGAGTGGAAACCTTCCTGGCGCCGGGACAACGCCTTTCTGGCCATGTCCGCGGGAGCCTATAGCATGGCCCTGTTGGACATCACCAACACGGCGCGACTGGGACGCGTAGGGCGGGACTACATCGAGAGGGACCCGCTGGCCCGGCCGTTCGTCCGCTATCCCATCGTGCATTACAGCTCGGGGATTGCCGCCATCACCGGCACGAACTGGCTTTCGTGGCGCATGAAAAACAGCCGGCGATGGCATCGGCTCTGGTGGCTGCCTCAGGTGACGGCAATGTGCCTGAACGCGTGGGGCTACGCGAGCTCGTCCAAGCACTGAGCGAGAGCGACAGAATGGGGGGCTGAAGCCCGCCTCTACACACGCCCAGCACGATCACATGATTTCCTGTGCAGGGGCGCGCTTTGGCGCGCCAGTTTGCCAATCTGTATGCGTTGCCGCGTCAGAACAGTTGTAAGGCCGTGTCTGGCGCAAACTCAGAACAAGCCGACGACGCGGCCCTGCTCGTCAATGTCCACGCGCGTGGCCGCAGGTTCCGAGCCCAAGCCCGGCATGGTTTGCATCTCGCCTGCCAGCGGGTAGAGATACCCGGCGCCGGCCGAGAGGCGGATGTCGCGCACCGGGAACTTGTAGCCACCAGGCACGCCCTTCCAGTTGGGGTCGTGCGAGAGCGACAGGTGCGTCTTCGCCATGCAGATGGGCAGGTGGCCGAAGCCCAGTTCGGTGTAGAGCTTGATCTTACGGCTGGCCTCGGGCGCGAATTCGACGCCATCGGCGCCATAGACCTCGGTGGCCAGTACTTCGATCTTCTCTTTGATCGACAGGTCGTCGGGATAGAGCAGCTTCATCGCCGCGGGCTGCTCCACGGCTTCGACGATCGCCCCGGCCAGCTCCGTGCCGCCCTCGCCGCCGCGCGCAAAGACGTCCGAGACACCGGCTGCAGCCGCGCCCATCTCACGGGCGCGATCCACGACGAACTGCAGTTCCCTGTCGGTATCGGTGGCGAAGCGGTTCACGGCCACCACTGCCGGGACGCCTGTGAGCCCGACGATGCGCAGCGCCGCGGCCAGCACGCCTAGGCCGCGTTCGAGCGCCGGGAAATCCTCCTGCGTCAATTCCGGCGGCAGCGGCTTGCCCGGAACAATCCTCCCCAGGCCGCCGTGCATCTTGAGCGCGCGAACTGTGCAGACCACCACCGCCCCGGCCACCGCGAGACCTGTCTGCCGGCAGGTGATGTCGACCAGCTTCTCATAGCCCATGTCGGCGCCGAAGCCGGATTCCGTGACCACGTAATCGGCGAGCTTGAGCGCGATCCGGTCGGCCAGCACGGAATTGTTGCCGTGCGCGACGTTGCCGAAGGGACCCGTGTGCACCAGCACCGGCGTGTGCTCGAGCGTCTGCATCAGGTTGGGCTTGAGCGCGTCTTTAAGCAGCACGGTCATGGCGCCGGCGGCGCGGATGTCTTCGGCGGTCACCGGGCGGCCGTCGGTAGTGAAGCCGACCACGGCGCGGCCGAGGCGGCGGCGCAGGTCGGACAAAGAGTTGGCCAGGGCGAGAATGGCCATCGTCTCACACGCAGCAGTGATGTCGTAGCCGGTCTGGCGCGGCGTGCCATTGAGTTTCCCGCCCAGGCCGATCACCACCTCGCGCAGCGCGCGGTCGTTCATGTCCACGGCGCGGCGCCAGGTGATGCTATGCGGGTCGAGACCCAGCCGGTTGCCGTGGAAAAGGCTGGCCTCGAGCATGGCCGCGTAAAGATTCTGTGCGGCGGTGACAGCGTGAAAATCGCCGGTCAGGTGCAGGTTGAAATCCTCCATGGGAACAACCTGCGCATAACCGCCGCCGGCGGCGCCGCCCTTGATGCCGAACGTCGGCCCGAGCGACGGCTGGCGGCAGGTGTTGATGACCTTTTTGCCGATTCTCCCCAGCGCCTGGCCCAACCCGATGGCTGTCACGCTCTTGCCCTCGCCGAGTGGCGTGGGCGTGATTGCGGTCACCGCGATCAGTTTTCCGTCGCGGCAATCCTTCAACCGGTCGAGCACACCGAGAGTGACTTTGGCTTTGTACGAGCCGAACAGTTCGAGTTCCTGCGGGGCGATTCCCGCGGACTCAGCAATCGCCGAGATCGGGGTGAGTTCGGCGGCCTGCGCGATCTCCAGGTCGCTCGGAAACCTGGCGATGACTTGTGCTTCATTCTCTGCAATTCCTGCACGCATCTCGCACCTCCTCGGAGGTGGTCCCCAGACACTTGCCCCGGTACATTTCCACGCAAACCACCCACCAAAGGGGGCGGCGGAGCCTGAGAAGAATGTGGTTTATCTACAGCTAAATGAGCTGGTTAGGAGCGGGGGTAAGGAGAAGAACGCCGTCACACCGAAAGAGCCAGGATCGGCGGGGTAAAATCGCGCAGTCTGCGCCATTTCCAGCGCGCCGGAGACCAGTCTAAGAATACAACGGCGGAGCCGCTGCGCGTCACCCCAGCGCCTATTCGCCTTTGCGCGCGGCGCGCAGATCAATGCCCAGTTGCTGGCACTTCTTGTAAAGGTGACTGCGCTCGAGGCCAAGCGCACGGGCGACGTTGGTCATGTGCAAACTCTGACGTTTCAGCTCCGCGAGCAGCACTTCGCGCTCAAACGCTTCCACCCGCTCCGCGAGCGTGCCGCCGGCCGCGGCGGCGGCTCCCGGCAGCGCCGAGGGCAGCGCCAAGCACACCGCAGCGGAATCCACCACGTCGCCGGTGAGCAGCAGCAGCCGCTCGACAATGTTTCGCAGTTCGCGCACGTTACCCGGCCAGGCGTAGTGTTTCAGCTCTCCGATGGCCTCGGGCGTGAAAGCTTTCTCCTTCCAGCCGTTCTGCGCGGCCACTTGGCGCGCGAAGTGCGCGGCGAGCACGGGGATGTCGTCAAGGCGCTCACGTAACGCCGGGAGCGCGAGGGGATAGACGTAGATGCGGTGAAACAGGTCGGCGCGAAAGGTGTTCTGCCGCACCAACTCTTCGAGGTTGTGATGCGTGGCCACAATCACGCGCGCATCCACAGCGATGGGACGGTCGCCGCCGACGCGCTCGATCTCGCCCTCTTCGAGGACGCGCAGCAGCTTGGCCTGCATCCCACGTGGCATGTCGCCGATCTCGTCGAGGAACAGCGTGCCACGGTGGGCCTGCTCGAATTTGCCGATGTGCCGGCCGGCCGCGCCGGTGAACGCGCCCTTTTCGTGGCCGAACAACTCGGATTCGATCAGCTCGGCAGGGACGGCGGCGCAGTTCAACGTGACGAACGGTCCCGAGTGCCGCGCACTTTTCTCGTGCAACGTGCGCGCCACCAGCTCCTTGCCCGTGCCCGTCTCGCCCAGGATGCAGACGCGCGTCTCACTGGCCGCCACACGCTCCACCTGGGCCATCAGCCGCTCCATCGCGCTGCTGGCCCAAACGAGCTCATGCTTGCCCAGGCGCTGGCGCAACTGGCGGTTTTCTTCCTCGAGGCGCACCAGGCGCAGGGCATTGTCCACGGTGACGAGCAGCTTGTCGGTGGAGATGGGCTTTTCGAGGAAATCGACGGCGCCCAGGCGCGTCGCCCGCACGGCCATCTCCACGTTGGCCTGCCCGGAGATCATCACGACCGGCGTGGCCACGCCGGCGGCCTTGAGCTCCTCGAGCAGCGCGAGGCCATCCTTGCCGGGCATCACCACGTCGGAAAGGATCAAATCAAAGCGCTGCGTCCTGACCAGTTCGAGCGCGCGGGCCGCGTTGTCGCAGACAGTGGCTTCATGCCCGGCCAGGCGAAAGGCGCGGGCCAGCGACGCCAGGGTGTTGGCGTCGTCGTCCACCACCAGTAGATGAGCTTTTTGCGTCACAGCAACGCTCGCTTCCTGATGCAGTACCTACTCAGCCTCGGTCCCGACGGGCGTAATGCCGGGCGTGCCCCCGTACGTCGCTCCGGGCGTGCCCGCAGCTTTGGCCGGCACAGCCTTACTCAGTGGCGCTTCCACCGCCGGCGGCGGGCGCAGGGGTAACTCGATGCGAAACGTCGTGCCCGCCCCAGGCGCGCTCTCCACCGTGATTTTTCCGCCGTGATCGCTGACCACCGATTGCACGATGGCTAGGCCGAGACCGGTGCCGTGCAGCTTGGTGGTGTAGTACGGCGTGAACAGGCGCTCGCACTCCTCCGGAGTGAGCCCTGTACCGGTGTCGGAGACCTCCAGGCGCACCGCTCCGTCCGCGGGATGTGTGCGGATGGTGAGGGTGCCGCCGGCGGGCATGGCGTCCATGGCGTTGAGGATCAGGTTCTGCAAGGCGCGGTGCAGCAGGTCGGGATCGGCCTGAATGCTCGCGAGGCTTTCATTCAGATAAAGCTCCGGGGTGATGGGCGGGCGGCCGACGGCGCTGAATCGCGCCTCGAACAATCGGATGGCGTTACGCACCGCGTCATTGAGGTTCACCGGCTGCGGGTGCGGCGCGGGCATCCGGGCAAAATCGCTGAAGCGCGCGACGATGGCGTTCAGGCTCTCGAGTTCGGCGCGCAGCGTGGCCACGGACTCGAAGAAGATCTCGTCAAACTGCTCGGCGGTCTGCTCGCGGGCGCGCTGCAGGTTTTCCAGGGTGATCTGCATGGGGAAAAGCGGGTTTTTCAGCTCGTGCGCCAGGCGGCGCGCCAGCTCGCGCCAGGCGGCCACGCGTTCCGCCTGCACTAGGCGGTTGCGCTGCTCGGCGAGCTGCCGCGTCATGTCGTTAAAGGCGCGGGCGAGCTGGCCCAGTTCGTCGCGCGAGTGGAGGTCCACGCGCGCCCGCCAGTTTCCGGCGGCCACCTCACGGGCGCCTGCGGCTAGCCGCTCGACAGGCCGCGTGATGCGCGCGGCGATCCACCAACTCAGCATCAGCCCGAGCGCGATGCCCGCGGCGCCCACCGCCAGGGCCAGGGTACGGATGAAGCCGGTCAGCGTGACCAATTCGCGCCGCGAGCTGCCCACCAGCAGCACGCCCAGCAGTTCGTCCTTACGACCCGCCAGCGGAATGGCGTGGAAGGTTTCCGCCGCGGCCGGGTCGCCGGACCAGTCGAGGGTCTGCGTGAGCTCGCGCCGCTGCGCGCGCACCTGTTCGATGAGCGGCTGAAAACGCTCCACCTGATTCACCGGCCCCGTGGCGTCGGTCAGCGCGCTGCCCACAAAGGCGGGCTCGAAGTTGCGGTAGAGCAGCGCGCGCATCCCTGCCGGCAGCACCAGCGAGTTCAGGAAATCCTTGTCCAGGCGCTGCCCCCCGATGATGTAGAGATTTCTTTCGCCGACGCGCACCCCGCGAACGGCCGTGAGCGACAGCGCGACGTTGTCGGGCAGCTCCTCACGCCGCAGGAACGCGCCCTGCGAGCGCCAGTCCTTCTGCTCGGTGACCCAGTCGTTCTTGTAGCCGAAGCGCGCCGGCCACTGTGCCGAAGAGATCAGCGTGCCGTCGCTAGCCGCGATCTCAAGGAAGTCGAGCTGGTGCGCCGCGGCCAGGCCCCGGGCGTCGTTTACGTAGAGCGAAGGATCGGCCTGCGGGCGAGCCAGGTCGATGGCCATGCGTACAGTGGCTTCGGATTCGGCGATGCCCTCGACCCGCCGCACGACCTCCTCGCCGCGCTGCGTGAACTCGCGCCGGAATTGCGCCACCAACGCTTCGCTGCGCTGGCGGTCGAGCTCCTCAAAGGCGCGCCGCGTCGAGCTGGACACCACCCAAGACACCAGCGCCACGGCGGCCACCAGCGTCAGCGTGAAGACGATCACCAGTTTCGTGCGAAAACTCACAGCTTGTTCCCCGCTGCGGTCGGCGGCGCGGTGGTTTCGAGCCAGGCGTCGTCCAGGCGCCACGCGCCCCAGCGCCTCGGCATCCAGTTTTTTATCTGCGCGCTCAAACCAAAGGTCTCGGGCAGATGCGCCAGCGGCACCACGCGATAGGTTTGCACCACCGTAAGCTCAGCCGCGTAGAGCTGCTCGGGCGTCGGCGGGGCGCCGGGCAGCAGCACGCTGGGCTCGCCCAGCACAGCGAGCAGCGATTCGAGAGCGGTGCGGGCGCCCCCCGGAGCGAGCCGCAGGCGCACCAGTCGAACATCATACCCCGTTGTGGAAGCCGGTGCGGGCGCTGTGATCTGCATGGTGATGCCCACTTCGCGCGCGTTCACGGCGATGCGCTCGGCCACGGCCCGCGCGAGGGCATCGCCGGAGTCATACGCCAGCACCAGCGGCGGGCTCGGGGAAAGCTCCGCACGCAACGGCTTCGCGCGCTCCACGTCCGGCGCAGTGGGAAACAGGAAAGCATACCCGGAGATCCACTGCGGCAGCAGCCCGCCGGCGATCTCGCCCTGCTTTTGCAGCAGGAAGTTCCAGATCGCGGCGCGATCAATGGAGAGCGCGAGCGCCCGGCGCAGACGAGCATCCTGCACGGCGGGCCGCTGTGGGTCAAAGACAAGCGCCAGCAGCTCGACCGGCGAGGATGACCAGGTTCTCGCGCCGCTCTGTGCCGTGCGGCGCGCATGGTCGGGGGCGACTTCAACGAGGTCGGCCTTGCCGAGCTCCAGGTCCACGATCTGCTGCGGCGGTGCAACTCCCAGTTCGACCGTGATGGAATCGAGGAACGGCCGACCAGCCCAGCAGTCTTCGTTGGCGGCAACAACCAGGTGACGCCGCGGCTGCCATTCGGCAACGCGGAACGGTCCCGTCCCGGTAATGCCTCCCTCCGCTGTAACGTGGAAAACAAGACTGCGCCCAACGGCCAATTCCGCAGGCAGGTCCGGCATGGCACGCCCGGACTCGATCACCAGCCATTCGCCCGAGACACTGGCCAGACGATCTTTGCCCAGGGGGTTTCCCTCGCCCTGCCACGCGGCGGCCACCGCCGCAGGCGTCAGCGGAGTGCCGTCGTGAAATTTCACGCCCACACGCAGGCGGAATTGCCAGCGCTTCGCGGCAGAGTCGTGCTCCCAGGAAACTGCGAGCGCGGGCTCCGGCTGGCCGCGGTCGTCCAAGCGCACGAGGCGATCGAAGAGCAGCGCGGCGAGCTTTTCCGTGGCTGCGGCTTCGACTGGATCGGCAGGCCATTCGCGCGGATCGAGCGAGGCGACGCGCGCGCGCAGCTCGACGCGCAGCGTTCCACCATAGTGCGGCCGCGTCGCCGCACCCGCCGCCGACGCCACAAGCAGCACACTAGCGGCCGCAAGTAATCGATAGCTGATACGCCTCATAGTTTCCTGTTTGGAGATTCCGGACCACAGCAACCGCGTCATGGCTCAGCTTGCCGATTCCCCCGAGCCTGGGGACGGCCGCAGGTCCGAGGGCTGTGACAGGACCCGGAAAGCTCACCGGCTGGCCCACCGGAACAGCTTCGAGGTTACGGATTTCGTAAGCCTGGATGACATCTGGTTTAGTCCAGTCACCGCTACTGGTGGCCAGAACTTGCCAAGCGCTTCCGCAGCCCGTTTTGACGCTGGTCAGGTCACTCCCCCAGCCGCTTAGCGTCGCCACGGGCGGCTTCTGTAGGTCTTCATACAGGCGGATGCGCCCGTCCACACCGGCATTGGCGATCAGGTGTGGAGCGGACCCAACTTCCAAGAAAGCGGTTGAGAAATACGGCTCTACTTTTGTCCTCCAGCCAGACTCGCCATAGAGCTTTCCGCTATAGAAATTCCGCGCAGGCACAAAATCACCTCCGCCGTCCACCAGCGCCGGTCCAGCCGTTTCCAACCACAGCATTCGTTCGTCTTGCTCGGCTGTCTTCTCGGTCTGCTCGCAATTGAGCGAGGAAGCTTCGGGCATGGCCCGCAAGGCCAAGACGCAAACCGCCCCGGGAAGCGAAATCACGATCCCCTCGGCGGCCGACCCGCCGGCCTCCCGGAGGTAAAATTGCCCGCGAGTGTCGCGCGGCCAAGGCTTCGAGACGGGGATGACTAGTCCCTGTCGAAGTTTCCACTGTCCGTCAATCCGGTCATACAAGGCGATCCGCGCAGGCTCCAGAACAACCATGCGTTGTTCCATCACATTCAGCGGGTCAAGTAGCCCCAAGTCCAAGATTTGTTCTTCCTGCTCCCAGATCAATTGCTTCTGTATGGCCCATTCCCCTGCAGCGCGAAGTGTCCAGGCCGGTGGCCGAGGTGCAGCAACCATGGCGACGACAGACGTTTCGCCGCGGGTGAAATCCGCGATCCAGACATAGCTATCGAGGTTTTCTGAGAGCGATACGCGCACGTCCACGTGCTCGACCGGCGGCTCGACCAGGCGCACACCACGAGCTTGCAATTCCGATTCCAGCGCCCGGCGCACTGCGGCAGTCTCGGCGGCGTTGAGGGAGGAGAGATTGCGCAGGATCAGCACAATGGCCTCACGCGGAGGGAGAGCGGCGGTGATTTTGCGCGCGAGTTGCCGCGCAGCTGCGTCGAGCGCGGTATCGGGCGCCTGCGCCCAGGAAACTCCCGGTACGGCCAGGAACAGCAATAGCAGGAGAATGGCCAGCAGGAAAAGAAGGACTCGGCGGATGGCTGGCATGAAATCGCCCCAGACTGGGCAGGCCACTCATCATAGCACAGGCGGATGGGACCGCCGCAGCGCCGGACCGCGAGGGCCAGAACCCTTCCACCACAGCGGGCGCGGAAAATACGGAACTGTCTCGGGAACTTCGCGGCACGCGATTGCGTCTAGAAATGCGTGCACGCCCGCAGGCCAAATGGTAGGATGCGCGGTTCGGAACCCGCAGAATACCTTGATTTGCCGGGGTAGGGAGGAGAGGAAAAGAATGATCAGGCGGATGCCACCGTTGGTGCTGGTGTGTGTACTGTTGCTGGGGGCAGCGGCTGCAGCACTGCTGCCGGGTCACGCCCTGCGACCTGCGGTCGCTTCGGCCGCACCGCCGGAAACCCACCTCATGCGTTACCCGGACATCTCCAAAGATCACGTCGTATTCAGCTATGCGGGCGACCTCTGGGTGTCGCCGCGCGCCGGAGGCACCGCGCGCCGGTTGACCGCACACCCGGGCGATGAAGTC